>NZ_NAHZ01000028.1:0-458277 GCF_002196785.1 Desulfosporosinus sp. FKA
TTTGAATCATAGTACTGCTCACCTACATGTAATTGATACTATAATTATAAAGCAAAAAAGGTATAACTTCCTCAGTATTTTGAGGTGCTACACCTTCTTACTATAATGGGACTTTTTCAGTGGCCTCACTTATAGAAGCGGGGGTCTTAAAAGCTGGCTAGAATAGTAGAATTCATAGTAATTATCACGATTTTATCTTAAAAATCCTGACATAACTATGAATTCTGGAGTTCAGATATTTACTTGCTCTTAACTCAATCAATTAAGGCTATACACTAAGGACAAAAATATCCTATTCAACTTCTTGAATAATTGGCAGAATCATAGGTCGGCGACGGGTTTTTTCATAGAACTGCTTACTTAAGGCATCCCTAATTTGACTTTTGAGGACTGCCCATTCCGTAATATGATTCTCGCGGCAGCGTGCCATGGTTTGCTTAACCTTTAATTTGGCTTCATCAAGCATAGACTCCGATTCTCGAACATAAACAAAGCCACGGGTCACCACATCAGGTCCGGCAACAATCGCTCCTGTTGAACGACTAATCGTCATAACGACAATCAGAATACCATCCTGAGACAGTTGCTTGCGGTCTCTCAGAACAATATTTCCTACGTCGCCAATACCTAATCCATCTATCAAAACTTTGCCAGCTGTAACCTTGCCCCCAATAGCTGCTCCATGACGTGTAAACTCAACAATTCCTCCATTTTCAGAAACGAAAATATCTTCGCGAGGAACACCCAGTTGTTCGGCTAATTGAGCATGCTTTATCAGCATCCGATATTCACCGTGAACCGGCATAAAGTATTTTGGCCGAACCATATTTAGCATCAATTTTTGTTCTTCCTGGCTGGCGTGACCAGAAACGTGCATTCCCTCCGTCGATTCATAGATAACGTTGGCACCGAGTTTAAATAATTGATCAACCGTTCTGGCGACAGATTTTTCATTGCCCGGTATCGGACTTGCTGAAATTATGACCGTATCTCCGGGCTGGATAGCTACATGACGATGATCATGATTTGCCATCCTAGTCAGCGCGGACATGGGTTCTCCTTGACTCCCTGTTGTTAGAATGCAAGCTTGATTACCAGGCAAGCCGATAATTTCATCGATATCAACCAACGTACCGTCAGGTATATCTAAGTATCCTAATTCTGCAGAAATCCCAACAATATTAAGCATACTTCGACCTACAACTGCCACCTTACGATTAGTTTTGACCGCTGAAGTAATAGCCTGCTGTAAACGATAAACATTTGAAGCAAAACTCGCCAGAATAACCCGTTCCTTGGCATTACGAAATGCCTCGTCGATCATCTCTCCAACATTTCTTTCTGACGGTGTAAATCCTGGTCTTTCCACATTGGTACTATCGGAGAGGAGGCACAAAACTCCTTTATCTCCTAACTCGGAAAATTTATGAATGTCTAATATTTCTCCTGATACAGGCGTATGGTCCAATTTAAAGTCGCCGGTATGCACAATAGTCCCCAAGGGAGTATGGATAGCCAATCCAACAGAATCTGGAATGCTATGATTTACTCGAATAAACTCAATTCTAAATACTCCGAGCTTAATCGTATCCCGCGGTTGGACCACTGTAGCCTTAATATTATTTAAATTACTCTCTTTCATTTTGGATTGAATAATACCTAATGTAAGACGGGTTCCAAAAATAGGCACATCAATATCTCGCAAAAGATATGGTAATGCCCCTATATGATCTTCATGTCCGTGAGTTATTAAGATACCGAGAAGCATCTCTTTGTTTTCAATTAAATATGAATAATCAGGTATAACAATATCAATTCCAAGCATTTCGTCTTCAGGAAATGCCAAGCCAGCATCAACAAGCAACATCTGGTTATCATACCGTATGACGGTCATGTTTTTGCCGATTTCCCCAAGTCCGCCCAAGGGGATAATCTGTAGTTTATGCTCTTTGGGCAATAAAATCTACCTCCAGTAAATTATTTTATCTCTTGATTGTGCCTTAAAAGCTAAGGAGATCCCCGTGGTTTCTTTTGACGCCAAAATAAGGGCAACAAAAAAAGCGAAATACTCTAAGCGAACACAATGACGTCCAGTGTTCGTCAGTATTTCGAAAGCATCTATGAAACTAGCCGCACAACAAATATACTTTATTATAGCGCGCAAATCCCTTACTGGCAAGTTCCTTCAATCCTTTCGGGGTAATAGTAAATAATCAATTAATCCAATCCAGAGTATTTTGCCAAATCTCTATGCTAATGTCCTATGGAATAAAGTCATTTATTCTGGAGACTATAGTTTTAGATTTTGTTTGAGAAAGGTGGTAAACTTATCATGCCTAATACAAATGTAGTATGCTCTGCTACAGACTGCAGCCACAATGAAGAAGGACATTGCCAACTGGAGACACTCAGCGTAACGTCGAGTGTTGCAGATCGTGAAGCTGAATGTGCTTTCTATGAACCAAGTGAAACGTGAACTCGTCCAACTAAAGCTGAACATTGGGGCTTCGGTGACGAAAGTGTCCTGTGGACACTTCGCCGAATGCGCCTAGCTCACTACACCTTAGGGGTAATGGCTATATTGTTTTCGAACAAAATATGAATTTAGAAATAGAATACTTCTTGTAAAGTCAAAATATTCTTTCAAATTTGCAAAAACACAAGAATTGCATGAAATAAATCGCTGCAATTTTTATTGAATCAATTCTTCAATTCCAAAGACATGAATTTGGCGAATTTCAAGTACAACAACAACTAAACTCCGTACCATTTTCTGAAATGGGTACGGAGTTTAGTTAAGTAATTCATTTTACTATATTCTCTGATCGTCATAAAGGACACAGGAGTCAATTAAGCTGATTACAAATGACCTATTCTCAAACCATTTGGTCCATGGCTCTTCCAGAGGCTGCTTTAAGTTCCGATTTTCGCACAGGTTCTATCCGTTTAACGTTATTCATAAGATCTTGCAAAAATTTAAGCTCCTCTGCTGTCGCCTTAACTAAGGGTAGACGTACCCCCCCAACCTTGTGACCATACATGTTAAGGAGAGCTTTGACAGGGACAGGGTTAGCGGTGATAAAGATTCCCTTGAAGACTGGAAACAGTTCAAGATGCCAATCCGTGGCTTTGGCCGTATCTCCGGCAAACCAAGCATCTACCATAGCTTTCATTTCATCTCCGACCACATGGGCTGCCACGCTGATAATTCCGCTGCAGCCTAATGCTAACATCGGCAAGGTCATAGAGTCATCTCCGCTGTAAACAGCAAAGCCGGCTGGCAGCATTCTTTTCAGTTCACTTACCTGATCAAGAGATCCTGCCGCTTCTTTTAAAGCAACAATGTTCGGTATTTCTGACAATCGTTTTACGGTTAAAGGCATGAGATTAGCTGACGTTCTTCCCGGAACATTGTATAACATCAAAGGTAAAGGCGTTGCTTCGGCAATTGCCTTAAAATGCTGAAACATCCCTTCTTGAGAAGGCTTATTATAATATGGCACAACTGCCATTAAACCGTCTACACCCGTGGCTGCGGCTTTACGGGCCAGAGATATGCTTGCATCCGTGGAATTTGTACCGATTCCTGCAATGACCATACCCTGAGATCCCACGGCCTCTTTAACAACTTTAAAAAGTTCAATTTTTTCCGTCTCAGTCACGGTCGGAGATTCTCCTGTTGTTCCACAGACGACAATCCCATCAGAACCATGGGCAACCAAATACTCCGCCAAGTGTTTTGCTTCTTGATAGTCTACCTCCATCGTTTCGTTCATAGGAGTCACCATGGCCGTGAGTATTCTTCCAAAAGACATTTTACTCATCCTTTCTCAATAACATCCAGTTTTCTCCTCTTCCTAACAAACACCTAACCGAAACTTCTGGTGTAAAGCCTGTACCGCAGTTGCCATGTCTTCCTTATGAACTAGAACCCAAATGGTAGTATGTGAATCTGCTGATTGTAAGATTGTTACACCAGCATCAGAAAGTGCTTCCACCATATCAGCCATCACACCGGGTACACCAGCAATTCCAGCTCCGACTATGGATACTTTAGCACAACTCGGAATAACACCCGGCTCAAAGCCCATATTTTGTAATATTTTAATGGCCTTCGAGGCTACTTCATCAGAAACAGTAAACTCAACAGCTTCCGTCTGAACACTAATAAAATCTACGCTTATATCGGCGAGCGCCAATGCTTTGAAAATCCGTTTGTCTGTAAGATGAAGATCCGGAGTATTCTCAGTTAACACTTTCAATTGAGTGACATTGGGAGTATGGGCAATCCCCGTAATAATACGGTCATTCGTTATATCTGTACCTATCCCTCGATCCGGAAGCATGTTTGTAACCAAGGTCCCTGGTGCATCGGAAAACGTGGATTTTATCCTCAGCGGGATGTTTCGCTGCATCGCAATTTCCACGGCTCTAGGATGAATCACTTTAGCACCTTGATAAGCTAATTGACAAATTTCATTATAGGTTACTGTATCAATAATCCGAGCATCTTCTACAATTCTTGGATCAGCTGTCATGATACCATCAACATCGGTATAGATATCTATCGTTTCAGCTTCCAGGGCAACTCCTAAGGCTGAAGCAGTTGTGTCACTTCCTCCGCGCCCAAGAGTCGTAATCTGACCATCTTCCGTTATGCCCTGAAAGCCTGTTACAACAACCACTTTCCCCTTTTCCAATTGTTCTAAAATAGCTCCCGGCTCGACTCGAACAATCCGTGCATCACCAAAATCATCGTTGGTAATAATTCCAGCATGTGCTCCAGTAAAAAGAACAGCTTCAAAACCAATGCTATTAAGAGTGCTTACCAATACTGTTCCGGAAATAACTTCCCCGCAGCTCATCAACAAATCTAATTCCCGTTTTGGTAAATCTGAATAAATTCCTTTTGCCAGATTGAGAAAAGTATCAGTGGCATAGGGATCCCCGGATCTACCTATCGCCGAAACAACAACCACCGGCGAATATCCGCTATGCACAGCTTCTGAAACTTTTGATGCCACTTGAGCCCTGCGTTCTGGTGTCGCTACAGAAGTTCCTCCAAACTTCTGAACCAATATCCGCAAAACAATCCCCTCTTTCGAGGTCCGATTCTCGAACCTTACCCTTTACATTAATTCTTTTTATCATTAAGATCTAAGTCCTAGAGTAACACAAAGTTATTATATGTTACGTAGTTGCAGCCTAATTACAGTAAAAGTTCTGCGATTTGCACAGCATTTGTAGCCGCACCTTTACGAATTTGATCTCCTACCACCCACATATTGAGTCCTTGAGCAATTGAAAAATCCTTCCGCAATCGTCCGACATAAACTTCGTCAGTATCTGCACTAAACCATGGCATAGGATAACGATCACTGCTGGGATCATCATCAACGATAACACCCTTAGCCTTGCTTAGGGATTCACGTATTTCTGCAATACTAACGGGCTTTTCAGTTTCTACATTGATGGATTCAGAATGGCTGCGGAAAATCGGCACTCGAACAGTTGTTGCGGTAATTGCCATGTCCGGTGCATGGAAAATTTTCTGAGTCTCTTTAACCATTTTCCACTCTTCTTTGGTATAGTCACCTTCTTGGAATACATCAATGCGCGGGATAAGATTAAAGGCTATTTGATAGGGAAAAACAGCAGGAGTCATTTCATCCCCTTTTGACCAGGCTTTAACCTCAGCCTCCAATTCCTCGATCCCTTCACGCCCTGCTCCGGACACAGCTTGATAAGTCGATACCACAATTCGCCGGATACCCGCCAAATCAAATATCGGCTTTATAGCCACGGCCATAATAATGGTGGAACAATTAGGGTTGGCAATAATCCCTTTATGGTTTTTTACATCCTCGGGATTAACCTCCGGAACAACCAGTGGGACTTCCGGATCGAGGCGAAAAGCACTGCTGTTATCGATTACAACTGCACCGCTTTTTACGGCAGAAGGAGCAAATTCCGTACTTGCAGAGCCACCGGCAAAAAGAGCTATGTCGATACCTTTGAAACTCTCATGAGTTGTTTCTTGAACTTCAAGTTCTTGACCTTGCCATAATACTTTCTTCCCTGCTGATCGTTTCGTGGCCAATAACCTTAACTCTTCAACAGGAAAGTGACGTTCGGCTAGGATCTTTAAAAATTCCTGCCCGACTGCACCCGTGGCACCAACAATTGCTACATTTGACATTCCCATATTCCTCCTTAGTAGTTGGGTTGATCAGGTGGGTGCCTTGTATTGAACAAGGCACCTTCTCATAATTTAATTAAACCAATTGATTTATCGATAATCCCAAAGAACAGGCTGAATCTGTTTCCCTTCAAGCGCCATGAGGATTGTTTCGGGAACTTTATCCATATGAGCGACTAATGAATTCGCTTTTGCTGTAGGATTATCTTGCCCAAATGGCACCAAATAGACATTCTTTGTGATAAGCAGCGTTCCAATATTACGAGCGTTTAATCCTAATCCATCATTCGTTGATACAGCTATGACCACAGGCCTTTGATTACGAAGATGAGATTTGGCGGCCATAAGAGCCGGAGTATCGGTTATCCCATTCGCTAACTTAGCGAGGGAATTTCCAGTACATGGAGCAATAGCAACACAATCAAACTTTTTTTTGGGACCTATCGGTTCCGCATCAGGTATTGTGTGAATAATTTCTTGCCGAGTAATCTCCTCAAATTGACGTTTCCAATCATTAGCATTTCCGAAACGAGTGTCCATGGTATCTACAGAAAACGAGATAATTGGTGTTACAATCGCACCTTCATCTACCAAACGTTTCATTACCTTGACCACTTCATGTAACATACAGTGTGAGCCAGTAAGAGCAAACCCGATTTTTAACCCGTCAAACTGCATCCCTTCGCACCTCCACATTTAAGACTGAACATTGGCAATCATGGTGGTCAAGTGACGAAGAATAAGTTGCGGATAAATTTGAGCAAGAATTCTGCCGGCAGATTTGGGAGCTACAATACCTGGGAGACCCGGAGCAAGGATAGCTTTGATGCCCAGCAATTGAGCAAACTCAAAATCTGTTCCTCCCGGGATAGAAGCCAAATCAACGATAACAGCATCCTTAGCCACCTTTTCCAACATTACGCGGTCTAAAATAAGATGTGGGACTGTGTTAAATATGATTTCCGCACGCCCAATCTCTTCTTCCAAATCCGCAAAATGTACGGCTTTGATTCCCATTTCTACTGCACGGGCTAAATCTGTTGGCTTACGGGCTACTCCTGTAACGTGGGCTCCAATCCCTTGCAGCATTCTCGCTAAGGACCAGCCGGTACGTCCCAAGCCCAGGACGAAACTTTCACTCCCGTGAATAGTAATGTTAGTAGCTTCCATAGCCATTTGAATAGCTCCTTCAGCAGAAGGAATGGAATTTAAGATGGCCAGTTCATCAAGATAAATCGTTTCTACTAACTGGATTCCCATTTTTTCTGCTGCGGACTTCAAAGCCGGACGCGCAAATCCGATTATCAGCGGAACGCGAGTTGAAATAGCCTGAAGTACGTCTTTGTTAAGCACAATTGGAGAAGCCGAGTATTTGGCTTTAACTGTCCCACGTTCATCGGTACCGAACATTGGAAAGAGCAACACATCCACCTGATCAACAGCTTCGATAAGGGATGATACAAATGTCACCCCCGGAATGGGTGAAGCCTTTTCAAATCCAACCCCGACTATGTAGGCCCCCAGTTTTTGAAGTTCGGGAATCAAATATAGTTCCCTTTCATCACCCCCAATTACTGCTACACGAATTCCTTTCAGATCCGCACTCATCTTTATGCCCCCTTTGAGACAATGTCCCATTGACTACTATCCATTATATGAATGTGGAAGAGCAGCGGTTACGCGTGACAATTACCTAATCGAGGAAATTCTCTAGGCCAACCACAAGATCAGTTAAGTCAACAGCTTTACGTATGGCTAGCATTACCCCCGGCATATAAGTCTCTCTTGTATAAGCATCATGCCGAATTGTTAAAGCTTGTCCTAAGCCACCAAATAAAACTTCTTGATGTGCTATTAGTCCAGGCAGCCGAACAGAATGAATATGAATCCCGCCTATATCTGCGCCGCGTGCTCCAGGAATTTTCTCATATTCGTTCGGGTGTCCTTGTACCATCGGAGGACGAACTTCAGAAATGAGTTCAGCAGTTTTTAAAGCAGTTCCAGAAGGAGCATCGAGTTTTTGGTCATGGTGCAACTCAAGAATATCAACATGAGGAAAATATTTGGCCGCTTCCCGTGCAAATCTCATCATTAATATTGCTCCAATAGAAAAATTCGGTGCAATAAACGCCCCTACCCCTTCCTTTACTGCCAGAGTTCGAATCTCCTCGAGTTCAGCGTCATCTAAACCCGTCGTACCAACTACCGGAACCACTCCGGCAATAATTGCAGTTTTAGCATTCTTTAAGACCGATTGAGGGTTTGTAAAATCCACTAAAACATCGACATTGGAAGTACGCAAACATTCTACATCTAAGGGACCAGAAATATCTAAACCCATTCGCGGAAGGCCCACGACAAATCCAACGTCCATTCCTTGGTGACGTGTATCTGAAGCTCCTACCAAAATCAGGTCATCCTCTTTAACGAGCGATCGTATTACTTCCTGTCCCATTTTCCCACTTGCCCCAGCTACAAAAACTCGGATTTTCTTCAAAGGAAACCCCTCCTGCGATAATAAGGCAAAACCCCGTTGCCAAACGCAATGCGGGGTTAAAGCTTTTCCCTTCATTTTATTGGGTATCCCGTTGTCTGTCAAATTGAATATTTTAGCGATTATTGTCAAACTTATCGTGCAAATCAATAATAATTACCTCTGAACCCACTTTTTTTATAGTTTGCCAAGGAATTACCAGTTGGTCACGGTCTCGATCCCCTCGTGAACTCCAAAACCCGGAAAATCCTCCTCGAGAGGCAAGAATGATCGCTTCAACCGTTCCATTTAAGGTAATATCAAGGTCTGCATCTCCGACAAGCCCCAGTTTCGCACCATCATGTAAATTTATTATTTCCTTTCCGGCCAGATCACTTAATAACATTCGCTCTTTACCTCCCTATCTTCTTCAGCCTCAGCCAGATCTTTAAGCCAAAAGGTTGCAAGATAGCTAATATTAATGAAAAAACAGCTAAGGGTTCAACAAAAAAGCTCGAGTTATTCCACCAATCCTCGGGTATTTTTAAAAAAGAAAATAAAAGTTCAAGGGAAAGATAAATGCCTCCGGCCGTACCTACTAATTGACTTAAGGCAGCCGCTAACTGGTTATTTGATGATGGCTTCGAGCGCCACATGATCATAAATTTTCGCTCGCGTACTGAAATTATCACCCCGATAATTAATAACGTAACCCCAAGGGCCTGCATGTTCATTCCCCCTCATGGGGATTGTATGATCAAGCTTATCACCCTAGAACAAGAAAAAGAAGGATATAATATTCCTTCTTTTTTTCATCTTTAACATTTTTTATTCATTTGCAGAACGAGTTCACTCATTTCAGATCCCTGTGGAGCCAAAACCTCCAGATCCCCGATTCGATTCCTTCAGCTCTGAAACCTCTTGCCACTGAACCTGAAATATAGGCATAAAGACCATTTGAGCGATACGATCCCCCGGGTTTATAGCAACTGTCTCCGAACCGAGATTCTGCAGCAACACTTGAATTTCTCCTCGATAATCGGAATCGATGACTCCAACTCCATTAGTCAAGCCAATCCCAGAACGATTTGCCAATCCGCTCCGAGCAAAAACTAAAGCGACAGCATCTTGACTCGGAAGCTCAATTGCTATACCTGTCGGGATCTTCACATTATCTCCCGGATTAAGAAGGAGTTTTTCCTCAAGACAAGCACATAAATCGACACCTGCTGAGGCTGATGTTGCATAAGCTGGAAGGGATGCAGAAGGTGAAAGTTTTTTAATCTTAACGTTAAGCCAATTTGTCATCTGAAACTCCCACCTTAATCATCCCAGCCTATCTTCTTCAACAAATCCGCTAATACAACTTCATGACCAGCTGGGCCTAAGGTCATAATACTAATTTTGTCCTTCTGCCAAAGGCGTCCAATTACCCGTATGACGTCCTCTTGGGTCACCTTTTCAAGCTTTTCCACCACTTCTTCCGGAGAGAGCACCCGATTATAGGTTAATTCTGTTTTCCCCAAACGACTCATACGACTGCTCACGGATTCCAGTCCTAAATACAAGCCGCCCTTTATCTGGGCTTTTGTCCGTTCAAGTTCCTCTGAAGTAATCCCTTTAGTCTGAATGTCCTTAATCTCTTCAAGAATACATTCAATAACCTCTTGGGTATTGTTGGGACTTGTACCAGCATAAACAGCAAACAAACCCGTATCTACATATGTTGCGTGGTAAGAGTAAACAGAGTAAGCAAGTCCGCGCTGTTCCCTAATCTCTTGGAATAGGCGAGAGCTTAATCCTCCTCCTAAGACGTTGTTGAAGATATGCATGGCATGAATATCCTCATCATCTTGACCCAAGCCAGGAACACCGATAAGAATATGCATTTGTTCCGTATCTTTCGTTTGGTAATGTTCTACCCGCTGTCCATCCGGTGTTTCCTCAAGAATTCGGCGTCCCCCTCGTTTAAAGGTCCCAAATTGAGAAGAAAGTTTGGCCACAATATCATCGTGTTTAATCTTTCCTGCTACCGATATGACCACATTATCCGGTGCGTAATGTTCGGAAAGGTAAGTCAAGATTTTTTCCCGATTTAAAGCACGAATGCTCTCTTCTGTTCCTAAAATGGGTTTGCCTAAAGGATGATCATTCCAAACCTTTTCAGAAAAAATATCATGAATCAACTCATCCGGAGAATCTTCATACATTTTAATCTCTTCGATGACTACGTTCTTTTCTTTTTCGATTTCTTTTTCTTCAAAGAGGGAGCAAAAGAACATATCACTCAAAACATCAATAGCCAAATCCAGATCTTCATCGAGTATTTTGGCGTAGTAGCACGTATATTCTTTCGTCGTAAAAGCATTCAGCTGGCCTCCAACGGCTTCAAGAGACTCAGCGAGAGCACGGGCACTTCTATGTTCGGTGCCTTTAAAAAACATGTGCTCAATAAAGTGTGAGATTCCCTCATATTCAGTTTTCTCATCTCTCGAGCCTGCTCCGACCCAGATTCCAATGGCCGCCGATCTTACATGCTCGATTTCTTCAGTAATAATTCTAACTCCGTTCGGTAATACCATCTTTTGATACAATTAACTCACTCCCCTATTTCCCAAAGGAATAGAAACTTAACAACGAGTGATTCTTAGCAGCGTCACACTCACTTAATAAAGGAACAGTGCCTAGTTTTTGTTTTCCTAACCAAATCTCCCAGCGTCCTAGTCTCTCCCCGGCCTTTAGCGGCAGATCTCCATTCTTTTCCCATACAATATGAGTTTGAAGTTTCAAACGTTCTGTTTTAGTAATACTTACATCTACTGGAGCTTCTGTAAAAACTCGAACCGGATCCTTACTCTTAGTAAACTCCGCAATCGTCTGTCCGGCATTCGCTAAATGTACAATCTCAGTATTGTTAAAACCCCACTCCAATAATTTCTGAGCATCTCCAAAACGATCGGGAGCATGAAGTACAACGACTAAAAGTTGACGTCCGTCTTTAGTCGCCGAAGCAACAAGACATTTTCCTGCTGCTGTGGTCGTTCCAGTTTTAACCCCATCTGCATAGGGATAGTTCCAAAGCAGTTTATTCGTATTGCGCAAATCCATCATCACATCGGGTTCCAGAAAATGAATCTCCGTTTCTTTTTGACGAGTAATTGAGGCGAATTGAGGTATAGATAATCCATGCCGGGCCATAAGGGCAAGATCATAGGCTGTGGAATAATGATCCTTAAGAGGTAATCCGTTAGTATTTCCAAAATGTGTGTTTTGAGCACCTAAAGCCAAAGCTTTCATATTCATTAACTGAACAAATTGCTTCTCGCTTCCGGCGATATTTTCCGCAATCGCCACACAAGCATCATTTCCAGACTTAACCAAGGCCCCGGTAATTAGTTCGTAAAGATTAATTTTCTCACCCGGGTCAAGATGTAAGGTTGCTTCACCAACATTAGCAGCTTTTTGACTAACAGTAACAATTTCATCCGAATTTCCAAGTTCCAAACCTAAAATTGCCGTCATAATTTTAGTAGTACTGGCAGGGGGACGGCGTTTGTTTTCTTGTTTTCCAAAAAGAACGTCCCCTGTTTTAACGTCCATAAGCACCGCTGCATCTGCGCTAACGCTAATTCTGCCAGGTCCCTGTTGGTCGGCAGCTGATTTCTTAGGCGCTGCAGACTTCAATGGGCTCGTGCGCTTTACAGGTTGTTTTGGCCGAGCAGCTTTGGCTGATTTTATTGAATTATCAGCTTGACTAGAAGAAGCATAGGCTGGTTCTACCCCATAGGAAGCGAAACATGTGATACAAAGAAAGACGCAGCACCAAGCACGCGTCCACGTTCGACTGATCATCAAACCACCTCGACTTTTAAGTTCATCGTGAGGTAGTATTTCCGATCTGATCAAATGTTATTAGTGCATCGAGTGTTTGGAAGGTAAATCCTTCGCCAGTCAACTGACTCAAAATAATCGGTAAAGCCTTTACTGTATTAAATTTCGGATGCATTAAAACAATGGCGCCAATTTTTTCAGGCTTGATGCCAAACCGTACAGCTGGATTAATAACTCTTTGAGCAATGATTCCTGGTGTGCTTCCCTCGCGCCAATCCACAGTATCTAAAGTCCACAAAATTGTCTGGTACCCTAACAAATCAGCCGCCCGTAATCCTGGCGCTCCCTTTTCTCCATAGGGCGGTGCATAGAAGCGAGTTTTTCTGCCAATAATTCCCTGGATAATGCTCTCTGTTTTTTTAATCTCTTCCTGATTTGCTCCAACTGATAAATTATCGGGATGGGGATGGGAATAGCCATGATTTTCAATCTCATGCCCGCGATTTGCTATCTCTTTTAACAATTCCGGGTTTTTTTTAGCCCAGCGGCCCGTTACAAAAAATGTAGCCTTCGCATGGCCTTTGTCTAAAGCGTCTAACATTACCGGAATAAACTCTTCTCCCCAATCAACATTGATTGTGAGGGCCATGACTTTCTGATCCGTATTGATTTGTTCCACAGGCCTAGAAACATGGGAATTGGAAAGCACCATCTTATGCTCAAAGATAATTCCTAGGAACAAGAGAAAGAAAATCCCGCCTAACGAGAGAATTCGTCGCGAGATTTTTAAGTTAATAAACATTCGCGTCCCCCCTTCCATAAATTTATGCTCAGAGGGGAATTAACAGACTGATCATTAAAAAATATTAACTACTTTGATGAACTAGTGGAAGGATCCTTTCGAGCACTTGCCATCGCTTCTTTACGGGAAAGATTCAAACGTCCCTGTTTATCAATGGCCGTAGCTTTAACCGTAATTTCATCGCCAACTTTTACGACATCTTCAACCTTTTCGACTCGTTCCTGAGATAGCTGTGAAATATGCACTAACCCTTCTTTTCCACTAAGTCCAAGGACTCCGGGAATAACCTCTACAAAAGCTCCAAAATCCATGACTCGAGTAACTTTTCCTTGATAGATTTTACCGACTTCGACATCTTGAGTTAGAGCTTGAATAATTTTCAAAGCCTGTTCCCCGCCTTCTCCATCAACAGAAGAGATAAAGACGCGGCCATCATCCTCAATATCAATTTTAACGCCTGTTTCATCAATAATTTTCTTGATAGTTTTTCCTCCTGGTCCAATAACATCACGTATTTTATCCGGATGTATTGAGGTGGTGATAATGCGCGGCGCATAGATTGAGAGTTCCGGTCGAGGATTATCAAGAACAGCCAGCATCTTATCGAGAATAAAGAGTCTGCCGGCTTTAGCCTGAGTGAGTCCTTGGGCAAGAATTTCGCGGGAAACTCCTTTAATTTTTATATCCATTTGCAGGGCTGTAACCCCTTTGCTCGTGCCAGCAACTTTGAAATCCATATCTCCGAAATGATCCTCTAGTCCCTGGATATCTGTAAGAATTGCGAAATTATCGCCTTCCTTAATTAGGCCCATGGCCACGCCGGCAACTGGTGCCGAAATCGGAACACCGGCATCCATCAGGGAAAGCGTGCTTCCACAAACCGAGGCCATTGAACTGGACCCATTGGATTCCAACACTTCCGATACTAAACGTATCGTATAGGGAAAGTCGTTTTCATCCGGTAAAACTGGAACAAGCGCTCTTTCCGCCAAGGCTCCATGCCCGATCTCTCTGCGTCCCGGTCCACGCATGGGTCGTGTTTCTCCAACACTATAGGGCGGAAAGTTATAGTGATGTATGTAACGTTTCGAACGTTCTAATCCTAAACCATCTAAAATTTGTTCATCTCCGGCAGCCCCTAGCGTAGCGACAGTTAATACTTGAGTTTGCCCCCTGGTAAAAAGGCCTGAACCATGAGTACGAGGTAAAATCCCTACCTCAACACTTATTGGACGTACTTCATCAACGGCCCGGCCATCAGGGCGAATATGTTCGTCAGTAATTAATTTGCGGACAATTAAATGAACCATGTCCTCCAAAATTGTTTCTACCGCCTTCAAATCATCGGGGAACTCAGCCTCGAAGAATTTCAGAGCATCGACTTTGACTTCATCAATAGCTCTTTCTCTGGCCTTTTTCTCCTCGACACGAACAGCAGCATCCATTTTAGTATAGGCATAGGCTTTGACTGCCTCAACAATGGTTTCAGGAATTTTATCGTATTGGACGTTCATTTTTTCCTTTGCCAATCCCAACTGCAAAGCATCTTCGCGATACTCTGCAATGAACTTAGCTAGTTTTTTGATTTCAGAATGCCCAAACATAATAGCTTCCAGCATTAACTGTTCTTCGACTTCTTGAGCACCGGCTTCAACCATCATAACCGCTTCTTCTGTTCCGGCTACGGTTAGATGCATCTTACTCTTGCCGCTTTGTTCAATCGTGGGGTTAATAATAAATTCCCCATCCACAAGTCCAACTGTAACCGCCGCAACAGGTCCCTCGAAAGGAATATTTGAGACAGCTAGAGCGGCTGATGCGGCATTAATTGCCGTGATATCTGTTGCACAGTCTTGATCAACTGACATGACAGTCGCAACTACTTGAACATCGTTGCGAAACCCTTCAGGAAATAAAGGACGAATGGGACGATCTATTAAACGAGCCGATAAAGTAGCCTTTTCGCTAGCTTTGCCTTCACGTTTAATGAATCCGCCTGGAATCTTTCCAGCGGCATACATACGTTCTTCGAATTCAACTGTTAGAGGAAAGAAATCAATCCCTTCCCTCGGCGCTGCACTACATGTTGCAAAAGCAGATACTACCGTATCCCCATAACGAAGGAAAATCGCGCCACCAGCCTGCTTGCCAATTTTCCCAGTTTGGAAAGTCATCGTTCGTCCGCCGACGGAGATAGACTTTTCAAATACTTCCTGTTTCACAATGGAACCTCCTTAAAACTTTCAATCCTTCTTTTTAACTTGTTTCCTCTTCGACATATTATTATTATTTCCTGCAATTTGTAAAAAAAACTCTCTGCTTAAGAATATCTCTGAAATATAACCAAATATGATGAAAGACTTTTAAAAACGTTAAAAGAAGTGGATCATATGACCCACTTCTATAGTGCTATCTTTATTATTTTCTCAAACCAAGGGCGGTAATAATATTACGATAACGGTCAAAATCAACTTTCTTCAGATAATTTAACAACGAACGTCGGGAACCGACCATTTTTAAAAGTCCACGCCGTGAATGATGGTCTTTTTTGTGAGTTTTAAAATGTTCCGTTAAATAGGTAATACGTTCCGTAAGGAGAGCAATCTGGACTTCCGGGGAACCAGTATCTCCTTCGTGTTGAGCATACTTAACTATAATCTCTTGTTTCTTTTCAGGTGTCATCATGTTAATTTCCTCCAATAATCAATATTCCCTGCTGCCCAGCACACCGTCGGAGCTTCGATAAGCCGAGTCAGCGGGTCCCATAGGTTCTATGATAGTATACATGGTTCTTGGGCTTTTGTAAAGTTCCAGGCCTGCTTTGAGACCTTCTTTACAGCAATCCCTTAAGAAGACTCTGTGCTTTTATTTTATCGGTTTTCAATTGAAGAAGAAGTTCGTTAATGCCATCAAATTTTTTCTCATCACGCAACCGTTCCTCAATATGAATTGTTAATTCTTGACCGTATAAGTCTCCGTTAAAATCGAAGAAATTCACTTCAACACTCGTCCCATACATATCATGAAACGTTGGCTTCATACCAATATTCATCATACCAGCTGCAAAGGCACCGTTGATATTTGCCCAAACGGCATAGACACCTCGTTTGGGAATTAGTATATCCTCATTTGACCGAAGGTTTGCTGTCGGGTAACCTAGTAATCGTCCACGTTCTTCCCCATGAATCACTGTTCCGCTTAAGCTGGGAGATCGGCCTAAGAGGGCGCTCGCCAAAGCAATATCTCCTTGCAGCAAAGCTTTACGGATACTGCTCGAAGAAATAACCCTTCCTTCAAGCATCTGTGCTTGAAGAACACTGACTCCAAATCCATATTGCTTGCCCAATAACTGAATTAGTTCTGGACTTCCCTTACCATGAGCACCAAACGAATAGTTAAAGCCCACAACAACGCGAACTACCCCCAGGGGCATAAGAATCCTGACGACAAAGTCTTCCGGTGAAGTATTGGCCATCTCACGAGTGAAAGGAATAAGAAATACTGTATTTACCCCAATCTCCTCAAAATATTTCAAGCGTTCCTGATTCGTCGTGAGTAACTGAATTCCTCGTTCAGGCTGCAGAACTTTCAATGGATGGGGCTCAAAGAGCAAAACACTAAGACCTACTCCCAAACGTTCAGCTTGTCTCAATCCATGCTCAAGCAAACGACGATGTCCAAGGTGCACTCCATCAAAATTTCCTAATGCCAATACACAAGGCTCTTTATTGGTTGGCATATTTGTTTGAACTTGCACGGATTTTGACCTCCTAAATCATCCAATAACCTTATAGGGAAAAAGAGAATTTTCACGCCACACTCCAATTCCAATTAACAACTCTCCCTCAAGAACTTGAACCTGAGAGTTTGAAATAGGTTCTGATGTCCTGACTAGTTCTCTCTTTGTTGATAACCCATTGCGAAAAGAATTAGCCCGAGCAGCTGATAAGTAGACCTTGGGCAGGTCAATACCGGCTGTTAAAGGCAAAAGAAAGGGAACCAGTGATGTTTGAACAGTCTCATCGATCTCTTCCAAAGTCCAGCTGTCTTGAATTTCAAAAGGGCCGGACCGAACCCGAAGCAAGTACGACATATAAGCCCCGCAGCCTAAGTCCTCACCTAAGTCATGACATAATGTTCGAATATAAGTTCCTTTGGAACATTCGATATATAAAAGTGCTCTTGGAAATTCTTCATCATACCATTTCTTAAGCTCGAGCTTATAAAGAGTTACCTCACGCGGCTCTCGTTCGATAGAAATTCCTTGCCGAGCATATTCATATAAACGCTTACCATCTTTGTGTACCGCTGAGAACATGGGAGGAATTTGCGAAATTTTGCCTGTGAATTTCCTTAACTCTCTCTCCACTTCAGCTCGTTTAAGAAAAGGCTGTTTCTCAAAGACCGTTTTCCCAAAAGAATCTTGGGTATCGGTTTTTATTCCAAAGGTAACCTCAGCAAGATATGCCTTTCCCTGCTCAGTAATATATTCAGCAAGACGAGTTCCTTTTCCTACACAAATGGGCAAAACTCCGACAACTCCAGGATCCAAAGTGCCGGTGTGACCAATTTTTTTAGTCTTCAGTGTTCTGCGCATCCAAGCAACAACATCCGCAGAGGTCATTCCCGGCGGTTTAAGGACGTTAACGATGCCGTCCAAGGATTAACCCCTCCTCAATGACACTAATGACCTGTTGTTTTGCCTCAATGAGCGAAACCTTGAATGTACAACCAGCTGCACGCTTATGTCCCCCGCCGCCAAATTGTGATGCAGCCTTATTGACGTCAAACCACAAGTTGGAGCGAAAACCGCTCTTAATCTCTTGTGCCCCCACTTCTTTGAGCAAAACGGCTACCTCTACCCCTTTAATGCTCCGTGCATGATTAACCAATCCCTCACTGAGTTCCTGGTCTGCTCCGCTTTGCCGAAAATTCTCAAGAGTTAAGGTCATAACTGCCAACTGTCCATCAGCGTATAGCTCCAGGCTATTTAAGGCTGCTTGCAAGAGCTTAACCTGAGCAAGTGGTTTCTGGTCAAATAACTGATAATGGATGCTTGCTAAATCCAATCCTGTCTCAATAAGTTCTGCGGTTAGACGATGAGTGTGCGCTGTTGTATTGCTATATTGAAAACATCCTGAATCAGTAACAATACCTGTATAGAGATTTGTCGCTATTTCTCGATTAATAGCAATCCCCAATTGTTTAAGCAATGTTAGACAAATTTCAGCACAAGCGCTCGCCTGATCATTAATCCAATTATAATGTCCAAACTTTTGATTAGAAATATGATGATCAATATTGATAACAATACTATCACCAAAATAATCTGGAGTTAATGATACACGTCTTAGATCCGTACAGTCCACAAAGACTAAAACTTGTGGCCTCGGATCCGGCAAAGTTTGCTGAATACGGTCAGAACCTGGCAAAAAAGCTAAAGCCATCGGTACGCGGTCCGGATTAAAGAACGTTACCTTTTTGCCCATTATTTCGAGGGCAAGTCCAAGAGCCAACATAGATCCTAAACAATCGCCATCCGGCGAGACATGGGAGAAAAGCGCCACCGATGGCGCTTTTCTCAGAACTTCTAGTATTTCTTCGGTTAATAGACGTTCACTCATGCGAATCATCCTCATCTGCAGTATCCGCTGCACCAACGTCGCGCAGCAACTTAGCAATATGGGCGCCATGTTGGATCGATGGATCATTGACGAAAACTATGGCTGGTGCATGTCGCAAACGAATTCGTTTCCCAATTTCACTTCTGATAAAACCGGCCGCTCTATTAAGGGCATCTAAAGATGCTTTAGTCTCCTCCTCATTGCCCATAACACTGACATAGACTTTAGCATGAGCTAAATCATTAGCCACATCCACACTTGTTACTGTGACAAAGCCTATTCGAGGATCTTTGAGTTCAACTAAAATCATTTGAGATATTTCTTCTTTCAGAGTTTCAGCCAAACGGTTAGGTCGATGTTTTGACATAGGTATCCCTCCTGGGATTACTATAATGTTCTTTTTTCCTCTTCTAGAGCAAATGCTTCAAGGATATCTCCTTCTCTAATGTCATTATATTTTTCGATTCCAATTCCGCATTCAAAGCTCTCTAAGACCTCTTTGACATCATCTTTGAAGCGTCGCAGAGATTCCATTTCTCCTTCATGAATCACAATGCCATCCCTGATAACGCGTACCTTTGCCGAACGAAGAATTTTTCCCTCTGTTACCATACAACCGGCAACAGTTCCTGCTTTGGGAACTTTGAAAACTTGGCGAACTTCAGCTTTACCCAGAACAACTTCCTTAAAGGTTGGATCCAGGAGACCAGTCATAGCAGCCTTAACATCTTCAATGGCATCATAGATAACTCTGTAAAACCGCAAATCAACACCTTCAAGATCTGCTGTAGCTTTCATATTCGAATCTGCCCGAACATTAAAGCCAATGATAATCGCGTTGGAGGCAGAGGCTAACATGATGTCATTCTCATTAATTGCACCGACACCGCCATGAATAGGATTTACGCGGACTTCATCCGTTGAAAGCCTCAATAGGGATTGTCTAAGGGCTTCTACAGAACCTTGAACATCGGCCTTAATGATGATATTGAGCTCTTTAATTTCTCCTTCTTTGATCTTATCAAAGAGGTCCTCCAAACTGACTTTTACGACAGTACGCTTTGACTCTTCAACCTTTCGTACTGCCGTCCGTGCCGAGGTAATTTGACGTGCTAATTTTTCATCAGCTACCACAGCAAAAGGCTCTCCGGCTTCAGGCACTTCTGACAGGCCCTGTATTTCAACGGGCATAGATGGCCCAGCCTTTTTAACACGTCGGCCCTTGTCATCGACCATAGCTCGAATTCGGCCAAAGGCACAGCCTGCAACAGCAACATCCCCAACATTGAGTGTACCCTTGGAGACAAGTACCGTGGCTATAGGTCCCTTTCCTTTATCCAGCTCAGCTTCGATCACGGTTCCTGCTGCCAGTCGGTTAGGATTGGCCTTAAGGTCACGAACTTCTGCAACGAGGAGTATCATTTCCAAAAGCTGCTCGATATTAACCTTTGATTTTGCCGATACGGGAACAGCAATCGTGTCTCCACCCCATTCTTCAACCACTAATCCGTATTCGGTTAATTCTTGCTTAACTCTTTCGGGGGTAGCATTTTCCTTATCGATTTTATTAATAGCCACAATAATCGGGACTTCTGCGGCCTTGGCATGATTAATGGCTTCAACGGTTTGAGGCATAACCCCGTCATCAGCAGCAACTACAAGTACCGCTATATCTGTTACTTGAGCACCGCGTGCCCGCATTGCCGTAAATGCCTCGTGACCGGGTGTATCTAAAAAGGTAATTTTCTGGCCCTTGATTTCTACCTGATAGGCACCGATATGCTGAGTAATTCCTCCAGCTTCGGAAGAAGTAACATTTGTAGTACGAATTGCATCCAACAGAGAGGTTTTTCCATGGTCGACATGCCCCATTACTGTAACAACCGGCGGGCGGAGAGCAAGATCTTTCGGGTCATCTTCTATCTCCTCAATAACAGCTAACGATTTTTCCGCCTTTACTTCAACAGTGACGCCCATTTCATTGGCAAGAATGGTTGCTGTTTCCGAATCCAGTTCTTGATTTATGGTTGCCATAACTCCTAAATTCATAAGATGTTTTATGAGTTCTCCGGCTTTGCGGCTCATTTTAATAGCTAAATCTTGAACAGAAATTGATTCCTGAATGACAATGTGTTTTGGAGTAGTATCTTTAATTTCTTTCTTGGACTGTTTTTGAACGCGCCTATGGGGCGCGCGGAGCACACTTTCGCGTTCTTTTTCCATTTCGCGTTTTCGTTCATAGGCTTTATCTTGCGCCTTTTTGCTGGCTGGTGTTTGTCGTTTCACTTGCTCCGTTATTACCGGAGCTGCTGGGATACCTGCCCCAGCTCGGGGAGATGAAGAACGCGGGCCTTGGGATTGTCCCTGGTAGCCTTGTCTTGGCCCTTGGGATTGTCCCTGGTAACCTTGTCTCGGACCTTGGGATTGTCCCTGGTAACCTTGTCTCGGACCTTGGGATTGTCCCTGGTAACCTTGTCTCGGACCTTGGGATTGTCCCTGGTAACCTTGTCTCGGACCTTGGGATTGTCCCTGGTAACCTTGTCTCGGACCTTGGGATTGTCCCTGGTAACCTTGTCTCGGGCCTTGAGATTGTCCCTGGTAACCTTGTCTCGGACCTTGGGATTGTCCCTGGTAACCTTGTCTCGGACCTTGGGATTGTCCCTGGTAACCCTGTCTCGGGCCTTGGGGCTGTCCTTGATAACTGGGGCGTGGTCCTGGTGGTTGTCCTTGATAGCCTTGTCTCGGGCCTTGGGATTGCCCTTGACCATGATATCCTGGGCGTGGGCTTTGAGTACCCGTGCGGGGTCCTTGAGACGGTCCTTGGGCATTAGGCCGCGGACCTTGGTTATGGACTTGATTTGAACGAGAACCTTGCGGTTGTCCTTGATAAGCGGGACGCGGCATTGAAGTCCGCCCTTCCGCTGTCCGATCTTCTTGACCGATTTCAGATGGTTTTGTTTTTATTTCCTCAGAATTTTTACGTTCAGAATGATCCAAATTTATCTCCTTTCCCTTCAGTTGATCCCTTAAGCGATCAGCATCTTTTTGATCGACAGTACTTAAATGATTTTTAACATCCGTTCCTAAAGCTAAGAGTCTTGTAATCACTTCTTTACTGCTAAAGTTTAATTCCTTTGCTAATTCATGAACACGAATACTCATTTAACCACCCCCACATATTCGGCTCCCCCATTACGCTCCAAGCATCAGCTCCTTGCTAGTAAAATAGCTTTTGCAAACCCCTGATCTAATATAAGAACTGCTGAACGCGGCGAAAGTCCTATTGAATGCCCTAACTCGTGCTTAGTTCCAGTGACAACCACTGGCAGTTTTAAATCTTTTGCCCATTGATCGAATTTTTTATAAGCCCCTGGTGCATCTTCGGCCAAGATAAGGCAATACCCCTTCTTTTTTTTTAATAATGCCTCAACTTGTGCTTCCCCGGAGGCTATTTTGCCTGCTCGGCGTGCGAGTCCCATTAAGGCCTGGATTCGTGAATTCACGGAGAAATCTTCCCTTCTAAATCTGCCAAAACCTTAGGATCAATATCCACTTCAAAGGCTTTTCTGAACCGATGCTCACGAACTGCTGTTCTAAAGCAAGTCAAGTCAGAGCAAATGTATGCCCCACGTCCATTCCTTTTCCCCGTTGAATCGAGTTCAACAGTTCCTTCCGGAGTTCTAACGATTCTCAGAAGCTCTTTTTTAGGTTTCATTTGTTGACAACCCAAACACATCCGCATGGGAACTTTCCGTGTATTCATACCTTCACCCGCTCTCTTTCATTATTTCTTATCAGAATTAATGGTTCCGTTCAAATCGTCCTCAGACACCCAATCCAAAATATCATCCATGTCTTGATCGGATAGTTGTTTCATCGATTCCTCGTTATATTCGTCAGAGTTTTGATATTTGTTAGTATCATCATTATCTAAAGCTGACTCATCTTCAACGTATTCCTGTTCGTTATCCTGATTTTGATCTATATCTGCAAATTCATCATATTCCATATACTCTTCATATTCGCCGTAGTCCTCAAAATTTTCGTACCCATCCTCTGGATTTTCCGCAACAAGGTTTAAAGCAACTGCTTGAGATTCGCTTTTAATATCGATCTTCCATCCAGTTAGTTTAGCGGCTAAGCGAGCATTTTGCCCTTCCTTGCCAATAGCAAGAGATAACTGATAGTCGGGAACAACAACGACAGCTACTTTTTCATTAGTTTTCGGATACACTCCCACAACCTTAGCCGGCGAAAGGGCATTGGCGACAAATTCATGAGGGTCGGTGGAAAAATTAACGATGTCAATTTTTTCCCCTTTTAACTCCGTGACGATGGTCTGGACTCTCGTTCCTTTCGGGCCAACACAAGCTCCAACCGGATCAACATTGGAATCCCGCGAATAGACCGCAATTTTGGAGCGAGCGCCGGCCTCTCGGGAAACGCCTTTTATTTCCACAACTCCATCATGAATCTCCGGTACTTCCAATTCAAATAATCTCTTTATCAGACCCGGATGAGTCCGTGACAGCATAATTTGGGGACCTTTCGTGGTTTTTTTTACTTCCACAACATAGGTTTTTATTCGCTCAAAGGATTGGTAAACCTCACCGGGAATTTGTTCTTGAGCCGGCAGCACCGCCTCGACTTTACCTAAGTCAACGATAACATTCTTCTGTTCATACCGCTGCACAACGCCAGTAACAATATCGCCTTCCCGATTAACATACTCATCATAAATCATACCTCGTTCAGCTTCTCTGATACGCTGAACGACAACCTGTTTGGCTGTTTGAGCCGCAATTCGTCCAAAATCCCGAGGCGTTACTTCATACTCGACGATATCTTCAAGCTGATAGCTGGGATTAAGTTTTCGAGCATCTTCTAGACTTACTTGAGTTCGCGAATCTTCAACATTTTCCACGATCGTTTTGCGAGCGAATACTTTAAACTCTCCCGTCATGCGGTCGATAAGAACTCGTACGTTTTGTAAAGACCCGAAATTCTTCTTGTAAGCGGAAATCAGAGCAGCTTCAATAGCTTCAAATAAAATCTCAGCCGAAATCCCCCGCCCTTTTTCCAATTCATGAAGAGCCTCGATGAAGTCCATATTCATTTTTCCTTGTTCCTCCTTATTCTATTGTCCCTAACTAATCTAAAAATCTAATGCTAGGTGAGTATTCTTCGTCAAGGCACGCGGAATCGAAATCCGATTATTTTCATGCTCTAAAACAATTTCGCCGTCTATGAGGCCCACCAAATTACCGGTAAATTCATTGTATCCTTGAACCAGCGACGTCGTATGCACTGTAACTAACCTTCCCTGGAAACGGATAAAATCCTCGTCTTTTTTTAGAGGCCGTTCTAAACCAGGAGAAGAAACTTCTAACATATACGCCTGAGGAATTGGGTTTTTCTCGTCAAGCATATCACTCACGGCGTGACTCATCTCCGCACAATCGTCCATATCCACGCCCCCCTCCTTATCAATAAAGAGACGCAAATACCAGTGTGCACCTTCTTTTATGTACTCAACATCGACTAATTCGAGCCCTTTTTCTTTAGCATACGGCTCAACCAGCAATGCGATTTTTTGTTCCAATGAATCATTCATATTAAGCGCCCCTTTATCAATTTAACTAAGGAGAAAAGAAGGTTCCCAGTATATTCTAACGAAGATGTTCTCGAGTTATACTCAGCCCGAATTTATCCAGTCGCAAAACTCCCACTTCTACAAGTGGGAGTGGTTCCCATACCTTGCTTCGGTGGGGGTAGAGTTCATCCTTCAGCGCGATAGCATTTTTTAAAAGTTGATACTTTCCGATAGGGAACAAACGAAGGAGCGGGCTACTACCCACTCCTTTCCAACAATCACTACAAATTCCTTATACTAATATAGCATATCCATCCAACATGTGCAACCTTAGAACCATGGTCTTTTGCTCCCCCTCAAGGGACGATCAAAAGGACATGCCTTTTTCAATAATAGCTTTGACCTGCCCAGCAGTATCATTTAGAGAAACCAGGCGTATATCTCCGCCTTTTCGTTCTTTAAGCTCAACTTGTCCATTGGCTAGAGTCTTACTTCCGATGGTAATACGTAAGGGATAGCCAACCAAATCTGCATCTTTGAACTTAACACCCGCTCGTTCATCCCGATCATCTAAAATAACTTCAACTCCCAAGCTTTGAAGTTCCTGATAGAGTTTTTCAGCAGCTTCAACCACTTGAGTATCTTTCGTGCTTACCGGTACAAGAATGCAATGATAAGGTGCAATCGGTATTGGCCAAATGATCCCCGATTCATCATAATTCTGCTCAATAGCTGATGCCATTGTCCGACTCACACCAACTCCATAGCATCCCATGACACAGGGCTTTTCCACACCGTTTTCATCTAAGAAAGTTGCCCCCAAAGCTTTACTGTACTTGGTCCCAAGTTTAAAGACTTGACCAACTTCAATACCCCGAGCCTCTTTGAGAGAAGACCCGCAATTCGGGCATGCTTCTCCTGGAACAATAGTTCTTAGATCATGAATCTGATCAATCCGCAGTTCTGTTTTCAGATCGATACCGACAAGATGATAATCATCCTTATTGGCACCACAAACAGCATATTCCATTAATGGGACCTCTTGATCAGCAATAACCAATAAACTTGGCGGTACCTCAACAGGGCCTACGGAACCTGGGGCACATCCCAATAGTTTCTTCACAGTCTCTGGCGAAGCGAGTTGGAGAGAAATAAACCCGCCTAAGGCGTTATTTATCTTGATCTCATTGGCCTCCCGGTCTCCGCGAACGAGTACGAGGAAGAGTTTGTCATCCCCTTGATAAAGCAGGGACTTAATAAAGCTGGTTGCCGGAACTTTTAAGAAATCTGAGGCTTCGTCAATTGTTTTTACCTTAGGCGTGTGCACCAGTTGACGTTCTCCCTTTTCTGCTTTTGCTTCTACAGGCTGAGGCTGGCATTCTGCTTTTTCGACATTTGCCGCATAGTTACAATCCGGGCAATAAACAACAGAGTTCTCGCCCGAATCAGCCAACACCATAAATTCATGGGTACCTCCTGTACCACCAATCGCTCCCGCGTCGGCCTCAACGGGACGGTAGGCTAAACCACAGCGCGAAAAAATCCGGCAATAGGCATCGTACATTTTCTGATAACTAACATCAAGGCCTGCTTCATCGCGGTCAAAGGAATATAAGTCTTTCATAATAAATTCCCGTCCGCGCATTAAACCAAAGCGTGGGCGGCGTTCATCCCGATATTTATTTTGAATCTGGTAGAGAAGAATTGGCAGTTGTTTATAAGAGCGAATTTCTCCCCGGATTAAATCAGTAATAATTTCTTCATGAGTCGGCCCCAGACAGAACTCTCTCTGATGGCGGTCTTTTAAGCGAAACATTTCTTCTCCATAGACATCCCAGCGTCCGCTTTCCTGCCATAATTCCGCAGGCTGCATAATTGGCATCAATACTTCTTGCCCGCCTTTACTATCCATTTCTTGACGAACTATGGCTTCAATCTTTTTTAAGACTCGTAAACCCAGAGGCAAATAGGTATATACTCCCGCAGCAGATTTGCGTATTAAGCCGGCTCGAAGCATCAATTGATGACTAATAATTTCCGCTTCAGCAGGTACCTCACGCAGAGTTGGATTTAATAATTGACTAACGCGCATTTATAGCCATTCCTTTCCTTTATGTAACAGTAAGAGGAATCCCGAGTTCACCGTTTTTTGTGAGCTGAGACGTAGTTTTCAATTTCCTCAAGTAACGCCGGCAACAGCTCCTCTTCGCTAAGACTGGCGACAATTTCTCCCTTACGGAATAAGAGTCCTTTTCCCTTGCCTCCGGCGATTCCGAAATCAGCATCTCGGGCTTCACCGGGGCCGTTAACCGCACAGCCCATAACGGCAACTTTCAAAGGTTTATCTAAGGGGGGCAGCTGGGAAAGCCGTTCCTCCACTTTTTCAGCCAAGGCCGCCAGATCAACTTGAGTTCGTCCACAAGTTGGACAACTGATTAAATCAATGCTCCGTTGTCTTAACCCAAGAACATGCAATATCTCAAGCGCGACAGGAATCTCGTGCACAGGATCACCGGTTAAGGATACTCGAATGGTATCTCCGATTCCTTCAGCAAGTAACGTACCAATGCCAACCGCTGATCTGACAACACCAGAACGAACTGTTCCTGCCTCAGTGACACCTAAATGCAAGGGGTAATCGACATATTCTGATATTTGTCGATAAGCTTGCAGCATTATGGGAACAGAAGAGGCTTTCAAGGAAACCTTGATCTTATCATAACCTTCGTCTTCCAAGAGCCGTATATGTCTAAGAGCACTTTCCACCATTCCGGCAGCCGTTGGCTCCCCATATTTTTCCAAAATGTCTTTTTCTAATGATCCCCCATTGACCCCGATACGAATAGGAATTTGCCGTTCTTTTGCCGCCTTCACAACTTCTTGAACTTTCCAGCGAGCACCGATATTTCCCGGATTGAGGCGCAAACCGTGGATCCCCTGCTCAAGAGCACGAATGGCCAGGCGATAATCAAAATGAATGTCGGCAATAGTCGGGAGAGGACTTGCAAGGACAATAGCATTCAAAGCCTCCGCCGCATCCATGTCCAAAACCGCCAGTCGTACAATTTCGCACCCGGCTTGAGCCAAGTTATTGATCTGCAGCAGTGTCTTCTCCACATCACGTGTATCCGTATTAGTCATAGACTGTACAACAACAGGAGCTCCCCCGCCAATAACTACAGAGCCTATCTGCACCGGTTTAGTTTTTTTTCTTTGCAAAACATATAACCTCCAGATTCTCCCTTCGTCTAACCGGCCTTAACAAAAAGGCGCACCACATCTTTGTAAGTAACAGCAATCATAAGGGCCATGAGTAAAACAAACCCTACCAGATGAATCATATTTTCTTTTTCCGGGTTTAAGGGTTTCCCTCGTAATCCTTCAAACAGCAAGAAAACAAGTCGGCTTCCATCCAACGCCGGAATTGGAAACAAGTTAATAAGACCTAATTGAATGCTTAATACCCCAGTTAAGCCAAGCAAATTGGACAGTCCTTCATGAGCGCCTTCTCCGATTGCTTGGGCAATCATTACAGGGCCGCCCACCTCAGCGGGAATTTTGCCCGTAATCATTTGGGTTAAGGTCACGACAATGAACTTAGTAAAGTCTAAGGTGCGTTGGAATCCGAATCCCGTAGACTGAAGAATCGACGCATGCATATAAACAACTTCCGGTGCAATTCCAATCATCCCATACCCTGTTTGGGCATCTTTCTCAGTCTTGACCGATACAACATGAGTCTTATTTCCCTTGGCACTTTCGATGGTAAGGGCGAGTTGTTGATTCGGTTTGCCGTGAATAACTTCAGTAAGACGATTCCAATCGGGTGTAGATTCTTGGTTTACTGCCAGAATTTTATCTCCCGGCTGTATCCCTGCGGCTGCTGCAGGTTTTCCGCTGACAAGAGAACCAATAGCGTTGCTGTTGCTCTGAGTTGGCACTCCCAAATAGGCAAAAACACCAACAAACAAGACAATCGCTAAAACAAAGTTCATGAGCGGACCCGCAGCAATAACCGCCATCCGCTGCCAGACCGGCTTGTTCATAAAGCTTTGCTCATCATCAACAGGAGCTATGATTGTTCTCCCTTGTTCATCGATTTCCGCGTCCATACCGTGAAGTTTTACAAATCCACCCAGAGGTATAAGCCTCCAAGCATAAAGAGTTTCCTTCCCTTGATACCCAATAATTTTAGGACCAAAGCCAAAACTGAACTCTATAACCCTTACACCGATTAATTTAGCAACCATATAATGACCAAACTCATGAATCATGACCATACTTCCAAAAACGAAAATAATGGCGAGCGCTGTAGTCACATTTAACCCTCCTTTATCTCGACATTCAAAAACCTTCGACCATCTATGATAGAACACTTAGTTTTGATAGAAGTTTTTTGAGTTCACAGTCATGAAACGTTACAATGCTATTTGAAGCAACTCCTAAAGGAGTTCTAAGGTACGACCTCGTGCCCATGTGTCTGCATCGAGTATACTTCCCAATTCCGGATGATCTAAAACATGATGTTCAGAACATACCTTTTCCACAATTTCATAAATTTTAAGATAGTGTAGTTTATTTTGCAGAAAAGCCGATACAGCAACTTCATTTGCCGCATTCATAACTGCAGGAAGCGTTCCGCCTCTTCGTCCTGCCCTATAGGCTAAAGCTAAAGCCGGAAAGCCTTCCAAATCAGGCTCGAAAAACGCAAGGGTCTTTCCCCTTAGATCGAGTCGCTCAAAGGGATTTTTCCAGCGTGTCGGATAACTTAAAGCATATTGTATTGGTAAGCGCATATCCGCTTTTCCTAATTGGGCAAGAACAGAGCCATCACGATATTGCACCATAGAATGAACAACACTTTGTGGATGGATAAGAACTTCAATGTGGTCATAATCGACAGCAAATAAATGATGAGCCTCTATGACCTCGAGTCCCTTATTCATCATCGTAGCAGAATCGATGGTAATCTTTGCTCCCATTGACCAGTTTGGATGACGCAAGGCTTTTTCAAGGGTGACATTCGCCAGCTCCTGCTTGGACCAGCCAAAAAATGGTCCTCCTGAGGCAGTCAAAATTATAGTTTCAAGGGTTTCAGGATTCTCTTCAAGACACTGGAAAACAGCCGAATGTTCGCTGTCGACAGGAATAATCGGGCAATTCATGGCTTTTGCTTTCGCCATAACCAACTCTCCACCGGCAACCAACGTTTCCTTATTAGCCAAGGCGATTGCCTTTCCGGCTTCAAGTGCCGCAAGTGTCGGTTCCAGCCCGATACGCCCGGAAAGCGCAGTAACGACGGTATCCACTTCTTGGGCGACAACCGAATTTATCATACCGTCCATGCCTTGCATGACTCTTATTGATGTATCCGACAATCGTTCCCTAAGTTCACGAGCCGCACCTTCATCCATCATAACTACAACAGCCGGACGAACAAAACGGGCCTGCTCTTCTATTAGTTTCACATTTTTATCAGCCGCCAAAGCATGAACCTTTAGCTGCCCCTCCGAATGGTGAACAACGTCCAAGGTTTGACGTCCGATTGAGCCAGTTGAGCCTAAGATGGTTAGCGTTTTCAACTCAAACATCATCTTCTTCCTGTTAATAACTAGTTTAAGTGACCCTCCTGAGCCTTTAATCCCTACGCCCAAAAATTCCAACTTTGCGCAACGCCTCGTAACTAATGACGATACCCGGACCTACTAAAATGCCAACAAATCCTAAAAGCTCAAGGCCGACATACATAGATATTAATGTAGGCAGAGGGTGAAGTCCAATTCCCTGAGACATGATTTTTGGCTCCAGAAACTGACGAACCACTACTGTAACAACCCACATAATCAGAACCTTAAGCGCTGCACCGAATGAGCCGAGAATTAACAAACCGATAATCCAGGGGCCGAATAAGAGACCCGTTCCTACAATGGGAACAGCATCTAATAGTCCTGCTAAAACACCTAAGGTAACCGCATACCTGTTCCCGATAATCAGAAGGCCGATAATCGTTGAAAATGCCGTAACCGACATCAGAATTGCCAAAGCCCGAATATATCCGACAACCGCAGCCCCTAAATCCTGACTAACTGCTTGAGCGCTGACATGCCAGCGGCGCGGAAAAAGGTTTGAGATAAACTGGCGGACATTAGGATAGCTGGAACTCATCATTAACGTTCCCACGAGAGAAACAACCATAACAATGAAGACACGAGGCAAAGCAGTAAGAAAGCCAAGCAAAAACAAGCTCCCGGATTTTGCCCATTCTTGAAGCATTCTTGCGAGGCTCTCGGTGGATGTGGTCAAAGTACTTTGGATCTGAGGATTAACAGTAACATACTTTTCGATAGTATCAATTTGATGAGTCACCAAATTTACTAAATAACCATAATTAGGAAGAGTGACAGCTAATTCAGATAGCTCGGTATAAAGTCTGGCAACAATTAAGAAGACAAAAAGACTGAGAACAGCAATGGCTAGAATTAACGTAAGAATCGCAGCGAAGGGCCGTCGTATATGAATGATGTACATAATTCTGACAACCAACGGTTCGAGTAAAAAAGCAAGAATAAGCGCTATGATAAAAGGTAAAAATGCACCAAAGGCCTTCCCTAAAACGTCGCCAAAGACCGGCAAAAATACTTGAAAAAAATAGGTAAAAATCTTCAAGAGGACTAGAATACTCGTTACCAGAGCAAGTCTATTAAGATTAGTCCACAAAGGATGCTTTTGGTCTATGCTCATAACTCTCACCTCACGACAGCAAAATCACACCATAATATACCAATGGAAGAGCAAAAATCAGGCTGTCAAACCGATCTAAGATCCCTCCGTGTCCCGGTATTATGCTTCCCGAATCTTTAACCCCCGCCGTTCGCTTTAAAGCTGATTCAAAAAGATCACCAATTTGAGCACTAATGCCAATCGTAATTCCTAAAACAAAATACGTAAGAAATGCTGCGTCATTCGCCAAGCGCCAAAACAAAAGAGCAACGACAACACTTGATAACAATCCGCCAATGGAACCTTCAACAGTTTTCTTAGGGCTGACCTGAGGAGCTAACAGATGTCTGCCAAATCCTCTTCCAATAAGGTATGCACCAGTATCCGTCGCCCATACCAAAAAAAATGTCAGAAAGGTCCACTCTAAACCATGAGGAAGCTGGCGCAGTAAGTATAAATGGGATAGTAAAACGGTTGAATACATGACAGCTAAAAAATTAAAACTTGCTTCTGTGAAGGGGGTTTCCGGGTAAGTCAGAGCAAGACGGCCAAAGGTCATAAGCAGCCAAAATATAATAGCTGTTGACATCCATTCAGAGCCGTACCTGAAAACAATAACGAGCCAGCCGACTGTCGCCAGGGCAGTCAATATGTTCCAAACCTTCATGCCCATATGTTGGCCTATGCGCAAAAACTCGCGTAAGCCTAATAAGGCCAGCACAGCCACAAGAAAAGCTGTATAAGGGCCTCCCAAATACGTCAGCCCTAAAAGAAGCGGAGCACCAATCAAGGCACTAATGGTTCGTTTAAACATCACAATTTCCTCAATTTGTATGTATTCCGCCAAAACGGCGATCTCGTTTCTGGTATACTTTTATCGCCTCTATTAAGGAGTTTTCTCCAAAGTCTGGCCAGAACTCCTCAACAACCATAATCTCTGTATAAGCCAGCTGCCATAAGAGAAAATTACTTAATCTCATTTCACCCGAAGTTCTTATTAACAAATCCGGGTCAGGAAGTCCGCCCGTAAAAAGCTTATCGCTAAAGAGTTTCTCATCAATATCGTCAATCTTTTGTTTTCCTTCTAAAACATCTCGGCTCATTTTCTTGACCGCATCAATAATCTCGGAGCGTCCACCGTAATTTAAAGCCAGATTAAGGACTAACCCTGAATTGTTTTTAGTACGCTCTACGGCACGTTCCAATTCATGTTGTGCTTCCAGAGGAAGATCCTTAAGTATCCCAATGGCTCGAATGACAACATTATTTTGATGCAGTTCTTCGAGTTCCTTTCTGAGATATTCGGTCAATAATTTCATTAATATGCCAACTTCATCCTTAGGCCTGCTCCAATTCTCGGTTGAAAATCCATATACTGTTAAAATCTCAATTCCTAATTTGGAACACGTCTTGACTATTTCGCGCAAAGCTTCAACACCTGCACGATGACCCACTGAACGAGGCAAAGCACGTTTCTGGGCCCAGCGCCCATTCCCATCCATGATAATAGCAATATGACGAGGGAGGCAGTCCATAGCAACCTGGTCTTGTAAATTATCTTTCGTTTGGTTCCAAGATTTGAACCACATTATTCCACCTCATAATATGATATTCGATTCCTAAACAGATCGGTCAGAATCACATAGAGAGGTCAAAGACCCCCTTAACAATTAGGGGGTCGATGCTCACAGCGTGAGTACTTCTCATGGGCCAAAATAATATCCACTCGATCTTCAAACTCCCGCAGACGGACAACTCGCAAGCTGCCCCCTGTTTCCATTTTACCACGCGGATAAGTGATTTGGAAAGCATACGGTTTACCCAAAGCTTCAAGATCTCTTCTTACTTCATCCCAATTTAATCCGTACCACGAAAATGTCATACTTCGGTGATTTCACTTTCCTTAGTTTCCATAACATGCTCAATCTCTTTTATAATTCGGTCAGTGATTTTTTGAACCTCATCCTGCGCGCGTTTAACTTCATCTTCAGAGGCTTCATGATCTTTTTCTAATTTTTTCAGTTTATCATTAACATCCCGTCGGACATTTCTTACAGCAACTCGAGCATCCTCAGCCTCTTTTTTAACTTTTTTTACAATTTCTGCTCTTCGTTCAGCGGTTAATTGCGGAATCAGCAAGCGAATTACGCTGCCGTCACTTGAGGGATTAAGTCCAAGATCAGATTTCAAAATGGCCTTTTCGATGGCAGGCAAAACTGATCTATCCCAAGGTTGAATTACAAGCAGCCTTGGTTCCGGGGCTGAGACATTAGCCAGTTGATTAATTGGTGTAGGGGCACCATAATATTCAACCGTGACCTTATCCAAGACGTTCGGATTAGCTCGACCGGCTCGTATCGATCCATATTCCTTGCGCAGAGCATCAACTCCTTTACGCATTCGCTCTTCCGCATCCTTAATTACCTCAGAGATCATTGACTATCCCTCCCAACATATGTTCCAATTGATTCACCGAGAACGACTCGCTTGATATTGCCTTCTTTTGTTAAATCAAAAACGATGACAGGAATATTATTATCCATACAAAGTGACGTCGCTGTAGAATCCATTACTCCTAAACCCCTGCTTAGAACTTCAAGATAACTGAGACGATCGAATTTCTTAGCTTGAGGATTCTTTACAGGATCGGAATCATAAACGCCATCAACCTTCTTGGCCATCAGGATGGCTTCTGCTTCAATCTCAGCTGCACGCAGTGCCGCTGTAGTATCAGTGGAAAAATAAGGATTCCCAGTTCCGGCGGCAAAAATTACAATACGACCTTTTTCCATATGGCGAATCGCTCGTCGGCGGATATAGGGTTCCGCCACTTGACGCATTTCAATGGCTGATAACACTCGGGTATCAGAGCCTGCTTTTTCTAAAGCATCCTGCAGGGCTAGAGCATTCATAACTGTCGCCAGCATTCCCATGTAATCAGCAGTAGCCCGATCCATCCCTTGAGCACTTCCGGCGATTCCACGCCAGAGATTACCGCCGCCGACAACCACGCAAACTTCTACTCCCAAAGCTCTGATCTCCGCCACTTGCCTGGCGACGGTGGTCAGCATATTATGTTCAAGACCAAACCCTTGATTTCCTGCTAACGCTTCTCCACTTATTTTCAGGATGACTCGACCATATTGCGGTTTTTCCATGGATAACCTCCAAATAATCCTTTTTCAAGTAAGTACTAAGTCACTTTACATTCGAAAAAGAGAACACCAGGGTGTTCTCTAGATCAATTTTCTAACAACTATCGATTAATTTCTTTCATGACTTCTGAAGCAAAATCCTCTTGTCGTTTTTCAATGCCTGCACCTAATTCATAGCGCGTAAAGCGACGAATAACGATTCGTTCCCCGATTTTAGCAGTTTTATCAAGCACTAAATCGCTAATGGTCTTATCAGGATCTTTGACAAAAGCTTGTTCCATTAAACATACTTCTTTATAATATTTCTCAATACGTCCTTCAACCATCTTTTCGATGATCTTTTCCGGCTTTCCTTCATTAAGAGCTTGAGCCTTCAAAATATCTCGCTCATGCTGCAGGATATCTTCAGGGACCTCTTCTTTGTTAAGATATTGAGGATTTGCAGCAGCGATATGCATAGCAACATCTTTAACCAGTAATTTAAATTCTTCTCCGCGAGCCACAAAGTCTGTTTCACAATTCACTTCCAGGAGCACTCCGATGCGTCCGCCTCCATGGATATAGGATTCAACAGTTCCTTCTGCTGCAACTCGTCCTGCCTTTTTAGCTGCTGCCGCTAAGCCTTTTTCACGTAAAAAGTCGCTAGCTTTATCCATGTCGCCATTACACTCAGTTAAAGCCTTTTTACAATCCATCATTCCTGCGCCAGTACGTTCACGTAACTCTTTAACCAGCGCTGCCGTAATTTCAGCCATAATCAACCCTCCGAATTCAATACACAATGCTCAGGGCACGGTGCCAATATTTAATTATTTGCAATAGTTTTTTTGCACAAAATTCGAGGCGCGAACTTCGAAATTTCGCGCCTCGAACTTCGAATTTCGAGTTTTATCCTTCAGCAACTTCTCCGGTTTCTGCTGCTTCTTCTGCTTCATCCAGACTGCCTTGTTGTCCTTCGATAATTGCATCAGCCATTTTAGCTGTCAGCAATTTAACGGCACGAATGGCATCATCGTTAGCCGGAATTACAACATCAATTTCATCAGGGTCACAGTTCGTATCCACAATGGCAACAATCGGAATATTTAAGCGGCGAGCTTCTGCCACTGCAATACGTTCTTTGCGAGGATCAACGATAAATAAGGCATCCGGAAGTTTCTTCATATTCTTGATACCGCCTAAGAAACGCTCCAGTTTCTCCATTTCATGGCGAAGTGCAGATACTTCTTTCTTAGTGAGTACTTCGAAAACTCCCTCAGCTTCCATTCTTTCCAGTTCGCGCAAACGGTCAACCCTCTTTTGAATTGTTTGGAAGTTCGTTAGCATTCCTCCGAGCCAGCGTTCGTTAACGAAAAACATGCCACAACGTTCAGCTTCTTCTTTAACAGACTCCTGAGCCTGTTTTTTAGTGCCGACAAAGAGCATAGTTCCTCCTTCGGTAGCCAGGTTACGGACGAAATTATAAGCTTCGTCAACCTTTTTTACGGTTTTTTGCAGATCGATAATATAGATTCCATTACGTTCTGTAAAAATATAACGGGCCATCTTAGGATTCCAGCGACGTGTTTGGTGTCCGAAATGAACACCGGCTTCCAGCAATTGCTTCATAGAGATAACTGCCATTTTTTCATACCTACTTTCATTTGTTTTTTCCTCCGCAGGTTCATCCTCGAACGCCCTTTGTCCTAACAAAGAACAGCGTCCCAATCCCACTGCGTGTGTCAGTAAATCACACTGAGAATAGATTAGCATAATACGAACCTTAATGCAATTAAAAACAAATTTAATTCAGAAGATCCTGTGATAAATCCTAACGTAAAGGGGCAACCTTAGCAAAAGACATTAAAGACATTAAAGACATTAATAAAGATCTCATTCATTTAATCCTAAATAGTTCTCTAAATTCGATCGCAGCCCATGCTGCCGGATAAAATTCTCCAAATCACTCATGAGTTCTGGAAAGGGAAAGTAAAATTCACTTACGTAGAAAAAGACATCTCCTGTGCGAATTTGCGCAACTTCTTGTCCTTTTCCGTCAAAATAAAAGGCAACTCGACGGATGTCTTTCGGATCAAGAACGTGTTTACCTAACAAGGAACTGAAAATAATCTGCTGCTCATTAATGAGTACACGTTTACTCTTACCGATAACCCATAAGGAGAGAATGCCAAGAACACTAAGACAATATATCCCTATGAGTACACCTAATTCAATACTCGGAAACCTGTGAAATAAATAGATACACCCCAAAAGGATAGGATAAAGGACGAGAAAGAAGAGGCCAGGGATGACAAGCGGTCTCAATTTGTAAATATATTCATGCTCATCCACGAAAACCACCTCCGGCACGTCAGTTTACTTGGCATGTTTAATGTGTTTATCCAATTCATCGAGAAGATAATCATTCAAAACTCGAATATAGGTTCCCTTCATTCCCAAGGACTTAGACTCAATAACTCCGGCCGATTCAAACTTACGGAGAGCATTAACGATAACCGAACGAGTGATACCAACTCGATCTGCAATTTTGCTGGCTACCAACAGTCCTTCTCCTCCGCCTAATTCAGCAAAGATATGCTCAACAGCTTCAAGTTCGGAGTAAGATAAAGTACCAACAGCGATTTGCACTGCCGCTTTTTTGCGGGCTTCCTCTTCAGCACGTTCAGCTTTAACCCTTAAAATTTCCATTCCTACGACTGTTGCCCCATATTCGGCAAGGACGAGATCTTCTTCCTTAAATTCCTCATCATATTTTGCTAAAACAAGCGTTCCAACTCTTTCGCCTCCGCCTAAAATCGGAACAACGGTTGTTACTTTATTGTTGAAATGGCATGGCGTATTGCAGTCAAAGATACACCCATTAGCAACTTGAGTGGTGTTCGTCTTCGTCTCGCTGATTTTCATAAGTCCATCATTATAGCTTTCAGGAAATCGCTCGGAATGCATAACGATTTCATCCATCGTCCCACAAACGAAGTGATTCATAAAACTATAGCCTAAGATTTTCCCCCGACGTCCGACAATATAACAATTAGCAATAATGGCTTGGCGAAGCACCTTAGCCATTTCTTCAAAATCGACGGGATTTCCGGCAGCACGCTGAATTAATTTATTGATAGCTCTTGTTTTTTCCAATAATTGTTCCATTAGATTTTTGTCCTCCTTAACTTGCTTCGAATTTTAGATTATAAAATATAACGCGCCAAATCTTGGTTTTGAATTACATTACCCAAACGCTGCTGAACATATTCTCGATTAATCGTTACAGTGTAATCTTCAGGAAGTTCAGACGCTTCAAAGGACAGTTCCTCCAAAACCTTTTCAATAATTGTATGAAGACGTCGAGCGCCAATATTTTCAGTGGTAGAATTTACTCTGTAGGCAACTTCAGCTAATTCATCGATAGCGTTCTCCGTAAATTCCACCCTTATCCCTTCTGTCCCTAGCAAAGCACTATATTGTTTAATTAACGACGATTGAGGTTCAGTTAGGATACGTTTGAAGTCTGCAACACTTAATGATTCTAATTCAACCCTGATAGGGAATCTTCCTTGCAGTTCCGGAATTAGATCTGAAGGTTTGCTAAGATGAAATGCCCCGGCAGCAATGAAAAGAATATGATCAGTTTTAACCGGACCATATTTGGTAACTACCGTTGAACCTTCGACGATGGGAAGAATATCTCGCTGTACTCCGCCTCTCGACACATCAGGCCCTCCGGAACCTTCTCGCCCGGCAATCTTATCAATTTCATCCAAAAAGACAATACCCTCATGTTCAGTCCTGTGAATGGCTTCGTTAACAGCCTCATCTTGATCAATTAAATTTTGAGTCTCTTCATTGATTAAAATCTTTCGTGCCTCTTTGACGCTTACCTTTCTCTTTTTATGGCGTTTAGGCAGTATCCCGGACACCATATCCTGAATATTTAGGCCCATCTCCATCATATTATTACCTAACATATCCGATAAGGGTGTCGTCTCTTCAACGGAAATCTCAATAATTTTCTCTTCGAGTTCTCCACTTCGCAGGCGGTCTGCTGCCAGCGCCCGCTCCTTTTCAAGCTCAGGAGTAATATTATCGTCCTTCTCCGACTCCGAAGATTGTCCAAACAGCATCTGAAAGGGATTCGCTGAGGATTTCTCGGAATGTTTTCCAGGAACTAAGAGTTCAAGCAAACGTTTCTCAGCATTTATTGCGGCCTGTGTCTGAACCATTTCTGCACGTTCAGACTTGACCATCCGCAAGGCAATTTCCACTAAGTCCCGGATAATAGCCTCCACATCACGGCCTACATATCCCACTTCGGTAAATTTCGTTGCCTCGATTTTAATAAAAGGAGCTCGAACAAGTTTGGCTAAGCGTCTGGCAATCTCTGTTTTGCCGACACCTGTAGGACCAATCATTAAAATGTTTTTAGGGATGATATCATCCTGCAATTTTTCCGGCAGCAAAGAACGACGATAACGATTGCGCAAGGCAACTGCAACAGCTCGTTTACCGGCATCTTGTCCAACTATATAGGAGTCCAATTCACGGACAATTTCTCGAGGAGTTAAGCTTTCCATGGTATCAATATCACCCCCTATAACTCTTCAACCATAATTTGTTCATTAGTATAAACACAAATTCCGGCAGCTACAAGCATTGATTCTCTTACAATTTCCGCCGGTGTTAGGTTTGTATGCTTAACTAAAGCGCGAGCAGCAGCTAACGCATAGTTTCCTCCCGAACCAATAGCGGCAATCCCATCATCAGGTTCAATGACTTCCCCAGATCCAGAAACAATTAAGAGATTTTGGCTGTCTGCGACTAAGAGCAGGGCCTCAAGATTTCTCAGCATTTTATCCATACGCCATTCTTTAGCCAACTCAACAGCCGCTCGTTGCAGGTTCCCATGATATTCTTCGAGTTTTTGTTCGAATTTATCAAAAAGTGTAAAAGCATCCGCTACTGAACCCGCAAATCCGGTAATTACCTTACCTTGAAATAAGCGGCGCACTTTCCGGGCTTTATGTTTCATCACAGTGGCCTGCCCGAAGGTTACTTGCCCATCTCCCGCGATGGCTACATGATCCCCTCTTTTCACTGCGACGATCGTCGTTGCATGAAACATGATAACTCCTCCTTTATGCAGTTTACTAGGGCATTTCCGGCGTGTCAAGTCAATTGTAGACAATTTGCAACTTTTTGTGAAAATTTATTTTTCTAATGGGTCTATCATTGTTTTTGCTCGAGGATGTGATTTTCCGTAGACCTCTTTTAATCGTTCCCGAGTTAAATGAGTATAAATCTGAGTTGACGTTAGTTTTTGATGTCCAAGCAATTCTTGAACGCTTCTTAAATCTGCTCCGCCGTCTAAGAGATGAGTAGCAAAAGAGTGCCTGAGCATATGTGGATTCACATGCCGTTCCAAAGATACTCTCGTTACTAGCTTATCTAAAATCCGGCGTACAGAACGATCTGTTAAACGTGTCCCTTGATAATTTAAGAGGAGAGCTTCATTGTTGTCGCTGCGCATCTTCAGATAGTGTTTAACCGCTTCTCGCGCGAAATTTGTAATGGGCACAACCCTCTCTTTATTTCCTTTGCCCAAAACCCTAATTAATCCGCCATCCAAATCCAGACTCTCACGATTTAAACTAACAAGTTCGCTAACCCTGAGCCCTGAGCCGTAAAGAAGTTCCATAATCACTTGATCTCGTGCACCTAGAAGCTGTGTACAATCAGAAGCATGGAGCAAACCCTCAACTTGATCCAGATAAAGAAAATGCGGGAGTTTTCTTCCTACTTTGGGACTTGCGATTCGTTGTATAGGATTCATCTGCAGAATCCCTTCGCGGCAGAGAAACTTAAACAGCGATCTTAAGGCGGCAAGTTTACGGGCCATACTTTTGCGTGACAGCCCCTGGTCTGTTAGTATTCCCAAAAAACTACGAACAATATAAACGTCGATCTGATCAACCCTTAAGTTTTCTGGTTCTTGCCCCAGTTCCTGAGCCGCAAAACGAAAAAATTGCCCCAGATCGTTTTGGTATGCTATAACCGTATGTTCTGACCGGTTTTGAGCATGCTGATAGCCCGCAAACAAACTTAGGGACTCATCAGCTAACACCTGTGCCGGCCTCCTCCAAGTTTTCTCGAGAGCAGAACTCACGCAAAGATTCCAAAGCTCGTTGAGAAATTCTGCTGTTTTTTTCTCGCTTATTTCGTATTCGTTCACTCAAGGGCGGTAACAAACCAAAATTTATATTCATCGGCTGAAAACTCTGACTGGGTGAACCTTCAAGATGCCTTGCCAATCCCCCCAACGTTGTTTCCGCTGGAAACACCAAGGTTTCCAGCTGCTCTAAACGCCTCCAGGCATTAAGTCCTGCCAAAAGACCGCTGGCCGCCGATTCTACATACCCTTCCACACCGGTAATTTGCCCCGCAAAGAAAAGTGATGGTTTCCCCTTAAGGCTAAAGTCTGCTCTGAGGACTTTAGGAGCATTTAAAAATGTATTGCGGTGCATCACGCCAAAGCGTGCAAACTCGGCTTTTTCCAAACCAGGTATCAAAGAAAATACTCGTTTCTGCTCACCCCATTTAAGATGGGTTTGGAAACCTACCAAATTCAAAAGGGTTCCTGTCTGATTCTCCTTGCGCAGCTGAACAACCGCAAAAGGCTTTCTATCTGTTCGAGGATCTTGAAGACCAACAGGTTTGAGCGGACCAAAGGTTAAGGTTTGAATGCCGCGCTTAGCCATGACTTCGACAGGGAGGCAGCCTTCAAATACCTCTCCCTGCTCAAATCCTTGAACTTCAGCCGTTTCCGCATTAGTCAATTCTTGATAAAACACTTCATATTCTTCCTGGGACATAGGACAATTAAGATAATCTGCTTCACCTTTGTTATATCTCGAAGCCCAAAAGGCCTTGCTCATATCGATAGATTCGTAGGTTACAATGGGAGCGGCTGCGTCATAAAAGGAAAGGGCTTCCTCGCCGGTTAAACGGGAAATATCCCTCGCTAGATCGTCTGAAGTCAGCGGACCACTGGCTACGACCACAATTCCTTCCTCTGGCAGAGAACGAACTTCCTGCCTGTGAACAGTAACATTAGGATGTTCCATTAATCGCTCAGTAATCTCCTTGGAAAATAAACTCCGGTCGACTGCCAGAGCACCCCCGGCAGGCACCATAGTATGATCAGCAGCACTCATAATTAACGAATCTAAGCGCCGCATCTCTTCTTTTAATAAGCCAACGGCATTCTCCAATCCTGCCGCACGCAGCGAATTGCTGCAAACTAATTCTGCAAACCCTTCAGTATGGTGAGCAGGGGTAAATTTAGCAGGTCTCATTTCAAACAAGTCCACCTTCACCCCGCGTTTACCAAGCTGCCAAGCAGCTTCTGAGCCTGCCAGCCCTCCACCGATAACAGTAACATTTTGCATGTTAAAACTCCCCTATCCCAGTAGATGCTTACTCTTCTTCGATAATCTTCGTAAATCGGCATTCCGGATTTGTACATACATACTTTTTTTGCCGCTTGGACGTCTTTATTACCATCATTTGCTGACATTCCGGACAAGGTTCAGGAGCCGGCATTTCCCAAGAAACAAAATCACACTCAGGGTAAGCGCTGCAGCCAAAAAACTTGCGGCCCTTCTTTGAACGCCGCAGTACAAGGGGTTTGTCACATTTAGGACAATTAGCACCAACTTGTTCTAAAAATGGCTTTGTATTTCGGCACTCCGGAAATCCGGGACAAGCTAGGAATTTACCATATCGCCCCATCTTAATAACCATATTGCGTCCGCAATTCTCACAAAGCTCCTCGGACACCTGATCCTCAATTTTCACTTTACCAATTCGTTCCTCGGCCAGAGCAAGAGTCTCGGAGAAAGGCAGATAATATTCTTGGACAACAGACTTCCAGGAAACCCTTCCTTCTTCAATAAGATCGAGTTTATCCTCCAAATTCGCCGTAAACTCCAGGTTTACGATACCCGGAAAATGCTCTTTAAGAAGAGAAATAACGATGTCTCCCAGTTCCGTTGGAATCAATTGCTTTTCTTCTTTGACAACGTAACCTCTCGTTTGGATAGTTTCAATCGTGGGCGCATAGGTGCTTGGCCTTCCAATGCCTTCCTCTTCTAACTTCCGCACTAAGGAAGCCTCAGTATAGCGCGGCGGCGGCTCTGTAAAATGTTGTTTTTCTTGCAATTGGATAAGTTTAAGCGGTTCACCCGGCAAAACAGAAAAAGTTAACGAACTTTGTTCATCATCTGATACGTCTTCCTCATCTTTTCCTTCTTCATAAACCGCTAAAAAGCCTGGAAAACGGATCGTCGAGGTGTTGGCCCGAAAGAGATTATCCCCCGCCAGGATATCGACGGTCAAAGTATCCATAATAGCTGCACTCATTTGACTGGCAATAAACCGTTCCCAGATCAAACGGTACAGACGTAATTGATCCCGTGACAAAATCCCCTTTACCGATTCAGGAGACCGCAGCGGAAGGGTAGGCCGAATCGCTTCATGGGCCTCCTGAGAACGTCCCTTATTCGTAAACTGACGAGGTTCCGAGGGATAATAATCATTTCCATAATGAGCTAAGATCCACTCTTTCGCTTCGGTTTGAGCAATTTCTGCCACTTTAACAGAGTCAGTACGCATATAAGTAATAAGTCCGATAGTGCCTTCCTTTCCTAAGTCAAGACCTTCATATAGCTGTTGAGCTAACATCATTGTACGTTTCGGTGAAAAGCTTAGTTTTCGATGTGCTTCTTGCTGTAAGCTGCTCGTCGTGAAAGGAGGTGCGGGCTGCTTTTTCTTTTCTTTAGCACGAACATCTGAAACGTTAAACTCTTTCCCCTTAATATCATCGAGAATTAATTCCATTTCAGCCTTGGAGGAGATAGATATTTTTTTGTCCGCTTTTTTTAATAGTTTTGCCCCAAATCTACCGCCCTTAGACTCAAAATTCGCAGTTAAACTCCAGTATTCTTCTGACACAAAAGAGCGAATTTGTTCCTCCCGATCCTCGATGAGACGAACAGCTACAGATTGGACTCGGCCGGCACTTAAACCCTTTTTAATTTTTCTCCAGAGCAAAGGACTTAATTGATAACCCACTAATCTATCTAAAACCCGGCGAGCCTGTTGGGCATCCACTCGATCCATATCAAGTTCACGAGGGTGTTTTATGGCTGCCTGAATTGCAGACTTGGTAATTTCATGAAATTCAATACGGTTTTTTTCTCCTTGCGTCAGGCCTAACAAGAAAGAAAGATGCCAGGCAATTGCTTCCCCTTCACGATCCGGGTCAGAAGCGAGAAAAATTTTATCAGCGCCTTTAGCAGCTGAGCGCAAATCTTTAATTAAATCTCCGCGGCCGCGAATAGCAATATATTTCGGCTCAAAATCATGATCCAAATCAACTCCTAACTGACTTTTAGGCAAATCCCGCAAATGTCCCATTGAAGCTTTTACGGTATAGCGATTTCCTAAAAATTTGCTGATTGATTTAGCTTTGGCTGGAGATTCTACTATTACAAGCGTTTTCGACATAATTTCACCTCAAATAAACTTAAGAACCTTGCAGGTTTGTTTTCCGGACGATCAACTAGCTATATCTTCTTATTGATTTACTGGTTTTGAAATTTATTAAATAATTATTAATACAGAAATTTCTAAATAAAGTGCCTAAAGGATGACTCACATCAAGATATAATTTGTGCCGGTAAAACTAATGCCTATCTTAACGCCTTTTTAGTCGTATGTCTAGCACTCACGAACTAATACATAATTTTGTCCCGGTAATTGCTTGATTTTTCCTTGTAATTGTAATTCCAACAAAGCCAGTGACAGCGAAGCTACCGATAACGACGAGTGTAACGCTAGTTGGTCAATATGGAGGGGAACGTCACTAAGTTGTTGAAGAATAGCTCTCTGATCGTCCGTTTCAGGAAATCTCTCTCCCTGATACGTTTGCTGTTCAGAAAGAACTTTCTTTACAGCCTTTACTTCCAGTGAGGAAAAACATTCATTCCAAATATCTTCAATTCCTTCGGCGATTTTAGCTCCCTGGCGTAATAAAATGTGTGGGCCGCGACTTTGCGGACTGAAAATTGGTCCAGGGACTGCGAAAACCTCCCGTCCTTGTTCTAAAGCAAAATCAACAGTAATCATTGCTCCGCTTCTCTCGGCAGCCTCAACTACTATAACACCTTGAGAAGATCCGCTAATTAACCGATTCCGTGCGGGAAAGTTTGCAGCAAGGGGTGGTGTTCCGGGAGGAAACTCGCTGATCAAAGCACCTCTATCTAAGATTTCCTTAGCTAAATGATAATTTTCCCGCGGATAAATCTGGTCTAAACCACATCCCAAAAAGGCCCAGGTTATTCCATATCCTTCCACTGCTCCTTGATGAGCCGCCGTATCAATACCGCGTGCAAGTCCGCTTACAACAACAAGACCTTGAGCTGCCGCATCACGAGCTAACATACGTGCTGCAGATTTTCCGTAAGCAGTTGCCTGCCTTGATCCGACAATTGCTATGACCGCCGAATTGCTTTCGAGGTATCCCTGATAATAGAGAAGGGGCGGAATATCTGTTAATTCAAGTAAAAGAGGAGGATAATTACAATCCTGGGGGGTAACGACCTTAATGTTCCGAGACTTAAGGTCTGCCCCTATTTTCCAAGGATCGATTCTTTTTCGTTCCTTCAATACTTCAACAACCCACTTCCCTCGAGGGGCAATCTTTAGATAATCCTTATGGCTGGCCTCCCACGCCTGCACAGCGCTTCCGAAGTAAGCAATAAGCAAACGCAGATGCTGACTCCCAACACCTTTTATTGTCCGAAATGCCGCCCGAACTAATTTCTCGTTATCTATTTCTTCCATCCTATGCCCCCCCTTGCCCATCTTTTCGGGGCAAAAGGAGCCATCTCCTGCCTAAAACATTGTTGAATTTTTCGAGATTAAGTAAAATAATGTGGAATCCCTCAAACTTACGCTCCTTTAGCCCGTCGGACAGGTCGTTTTCTGGGGGTCAGGGTAGTTTTAGGAGGGTGCTGCTCCTGTTTATTAGGAGCGACATCATCATGATTTGAATTTTTTATTGTTTCCGCTTCTTCTATTTTTTCCTTTTCTTGCTCCGTTAAGGCAATGCTGGCCCGCAGCGCTTCCATTAAATCTACAACCTGACCACCTTTGGCCGGAGCTTCTACCTTAAAGCTTTCTCCTGCAGCCTTACTTTCGATCATCTCCGCCACCTGTTCATGTACTTCATCTCTGTATTTTTCCGGTTCAAATGGACGTGCTAGATTATCGATTAATTGTCGGGCCATAGTTAATTCAGTTTCTGTTGGAACAATTCGGCCCCAAGCTGCCTCCATATGTCGAATTTCCTGGGGATAATGCATGGTCTCTAAAACCAGCCCTTCTTCAAAAACGCGCAGGCAAGCTAAGTGCTGCTTCGATCGCATGGTAACCCGCGCCAAAGCTGCTTTCCCGCTTTCTTCCATAGCTTGACACAACAAACGATAGGCTTTTTGAGCAGTCTCTTCAGGAGACAAATAATATGATTTATCATAATAGATCGGATCAATTTCACTCAAGTTAATGAAATCAAGAATCTCGATGGATCGACTCGTAGGCTGTTCAAGGGCAGACAGTTCTTCTTCATCCATAATTACATAGCGATCTTTCTCATATTCATATCCTTTGACCAAATCAGCCATTTCAACTTCCCTATCACAGTAAGGGCATTTTTTAATTGACCGAATTCTATGCTGACAGTCTTTATGCAAATAATTAAATTTAAACTCTTGTGATTCCGTTGCAGCATGCATTTTTACCGGAACATTTACCAGGCCAAAACTGATTGAGCCTTTCCATAACGTATGCATAAGCTCACCTCCTCAAATATAGTGTGAGCCATAAGGAATGGATTAATGCAATTCAACGATTAAACCCAAATCATAGCAAAACGCTCACTAATACCCAATAACCATTATGGCTGTTTACTCTGGGGATATAACAGCGAAACTGTTAATATTTTCAGCAAAATTATAAGGCAGTCCGCCGAAGCCCCTATGTTCAGCTTCAGCTGAACAAGTTAACTCAGGATTAAGATAACCATTCCCGGCCCCGAAGACACTTGTAACCTCTTCAGATATAAAAATAAAACTTTGTTCCTCCCGAACAAAGTTTTATAAATACCAATTTCTTTAATTCCCAGAATAGGTCTCCTAAGGTAGTGACTTGTCTAAATCATAGAGCTTAGCCCTTTTAGCCTGGCAACAATCGCACTGGCAAGAACGGCATAGTCTTCAGTTGGCAGCATTAAAGATGCTGAAGAATCAAATAGAATATTCCCCGAAGCTGGAAATTCATCATCCCCCCTCCATAGTATCAACGTAACCGGTACGCGCGGAAAAGCCCTGATAGTCACTCCCACGTCTCCGAGGCTGTTAGCATACCCTCCTAAATGACTGACCACTGCTTTTAGTTTATCCGGCTTATCCCCGAAGAATCTGACCAATGGATCAATGGCCCGGTGAGTAAAGGGCTGGATATAGATGCTCCCTCCGGGTAGTTCCTTAAAGGATATTAATCTTCCAGTCTCTTCAACCTCAGCAATATTTGCCAGGTAATGAAGGATTAATATTTGCGTTGGTATAGATAGTTCCTTTTCGAGGGAATTAACAGTTTTAAAAATTCCGCTGGGATAATCCAAAATGTATTGACCGCCCAGAAAATCAATGGAAAGGGCATTACCCACAAGAGGATACCTTGAATAGTGCGATATAACTTCTAAAGAATTTGCTCTAAACTTTTCCAACGCTAACTCCTGAGCTGCCGTATAATTAACCATACTCCTCTCCTTCTTCCTGTCTGCTGTTATTTTTATTCTTAATTATATCTTTTTTCCATTTAGAAGCCAACGAAATATAAGTTCTGCATTAATCAAGGAAGGAAAAGTTTCAAAACCAGTTTAGTTCCAAATTATTGAACTGTAGTAAATTTTTTCAGTACATAGCTTTTCCTTATAATCATATACTAACAATGCTTTCATCAGAAACAGCATATTGAAAGAAACTACCATTTTGAAGGGAGGATTCCACATGTCAAGACGACGCAGCAGCATGATGTCAAATGAGTTAAAAGAGCAAATTGCTCAAGAGTTAGGATTTGCTGGGACCCTTCATCAAGAAGGTTTTGGAGGAGTTTCTTCAAGGGACTGTGGAAATATGGTGAAAATGGCTATTGAGTTAGCCGAGCGCAACCTTCCAGGGAACAGAATGTCATAAAAAACAGTTAACTTAATGAATTCCTTTGTTAAGAGCCGAGCATTTGCTCGACTCTTCTAATTTGGACAGATTGGAGTTGCTGATTCCATATCCTATTCTTTATTGATTTCCTTATTATGAGCCATCGTAATATAGCACAAACTATAACCTAAAATAGAAAATACAGAAGCTGTAAGAAAAAAATCAAAACTCATAGTGGTCAACCTTTCTATTATCATATTTAACAACTTAACAGTATTCTCTTTTGCTCCGTTACGGTGATGTTAGATCATACTTCTGAGCACCATTTGCCGCAAAAGCTTTCTCCCAATTATCAACATAAGATCCCGTAGCCCATTCAGCCATGACAACCGCCTCTCCTTCTTTCAAATTCAATTTCGTCAAAGGTTCGCTTCCTAACTGATCATTCGTAATTCCGTAAACATAGAGCTTGGCTTTAGTCTTAATTAAAGCGATATCTCGATTTGGTGAAGTAAATGCATCCATAGCATCAGGGACTCGGTCTTTGATATTTTGCCAGCTAAGACATAGCGTGTCATAAGAAACCATTTTGGCAGGAGGAATTAAATTCACATTATAATCCAGATAGCGGGGTGTATTCCCATCTTCATAATTAATTCTTCCCTGAAGATACCAATGTCCATTTTTACGCATAAGCCCAAAATTCTCCTCTCTGTCGTCATTATCCGTCGAGGAAATTCCCTTATTTCTTAACGATTGGATGGCTTGAGCCCTGGCATTGTTATAAACAACAGATCCGCTATTTTCCAATAAGTCAGATATCTTAACTCCCTCTTGGGCTGAGATTTTATCCACAGGTAATACCTGCAATTGATCGACGCCATCAACTTTATTTTCGATAGCTACATAATCATTCCCAACATAATCAATAATTCTTTGATGTACCTTTCCTGGGATATCATGTTGAATAATTCCCATAGTTTTTGTTTCAATTCCAGAAATTTTAGTTGAAACGTCACGCGCTGATAATTCGTCCTCTTTTATAGACCCGGTCGACACATTATGGACCTGGAGAAACCAGAATCCACTACTCCGCGGAAAAAATATGTCTTTCTCCATTAACAGGGGATGGAGTTTTCCATTGCTTGCTGCTATCCAAAACGTCTGATAGGCATTACCATCATTTCCAGGAGTTTTTAGTCCCAGCAAAATACCTGACGTTGCAGGTTTGTCCTTTTGATTTTTATTTACGCCATCAAGATCAGCAGCAGTTAAGGAGCTATCTACTTGATCCGATACCCTTTTTAGCAGCAATACCTTGTTCTCGGCGAAGGCGATAAGCTTGGAATCATCGACCCTGATAAATTCACCCAAAAAGTTTTCAGAAGTTGATACGGTGGTTACTTCAATTACCGTATTATTCGGCACTAAACTACTTGAGAGCATCAAGTATTTCGTCATTAAATAATCTGTAGAATTGACCTTTTTTATTTTATAAGAAGGCTGGTTCCATACATAATTTCCGAGCATAGCTGCTCCCCGGGTAAACTGGGCAGTATCCCCAATCCATATCTGATCATCAGCTCCGCTGTGTCTGCTGCTCAAGTCCTGAATCACAACCCATTTCCCTTCCAAAGGGCAGACATTACCGACAGGCGGAACAATTTTTCCCGCAGTAGTCCAGGAAAGTTTAGTACATCCGCCAAGCAGAAAAATAATAGCCACCATTATCAAAAGCCTGACAATCCTAGCCATCAAGAATCACCCCTTTGGGCAGGATGATAACAACATCAGTTCCTTGATCTAACACACTATTAATCTCTAATCTGCCGCCAATTAAATTGACAATCTCCTCGCATATTGATAAACCAATCCCATTTTTAGAACATGAGCTTTTCCCTTTATAAAATTTTTCTTTAACCATAGGTAATTCATCAGCTCTAATTCCACATCCATTATCAGAAATTATAATCATAATCACTTCTTCCTGAATCTTTGCCTGAAAGGTAATCGACCCACCAGGAGACGTGAAATTAAAGGCATTATCTAATATATTAATAAACAACTGTTTCAAGCGATCAGCATCTGACATGATCAACGGCAAATTTTGGGGATATTGGAGGCTAAAATCAACATTTTCCCGGACTGCCCTGGGCGTTAATTGTTTGTGAATATATTCCATAAGATTTCCCAGGTTTATTTCTCCATTTTGGAGTTTAATTCTGCCGGATATAAACTTAGAGAAATCCAAAAGTTCTTCTACCATATGAGTTAAGCGTTCACTCTCTTTAGCAATGATGCCTAGCCCATCATTGAGCATATCTTTATGCTGAAATTGTTCATTTTGAAGCGTTATGGCCCAACCCATAATTGAGGTCAGCGGCGTACGAAGTTCATGGGACACCGAAGAAATAAAGTCGTTCTTAAGTTGTTCTTTTTTGACGATTTCATCAGCCATGTAGTTTAGTGTATCGGAAAGCTTGCCAATCTCATCTTGATGTGTTTTTTTACTGCGAGCTTGAAAGTTTCCGGCGGCCATCTCTTGAGCCGCTTCAGTCACTTCCTGCAAAGGGACAATTATTGTATTCGCCAAAAAGATACTGATTAATCCGACAATAACAACAACTACGACACCAATGGCAATAAAAATAACAGCAGTATTTTGAATATCTTCATCGACTGCACTTAAAGAGCTGATAAAGCGCAGGGCACCAACGATCTGATCTTTGGCTTTTAAAGGATAGGCGACAGCCATAACTTTTTGCCCACTAAGAGTCCCAATCCATTTTCCCGTCTTGCCCATCAGGGCATCTTTTATATCGTTATAAGCAGCTTTCTCAGAAGGGATTGTTCCCTGTGAGTCCATGACAATATTTCCGTCCTTGTCGACAATCTCTACTTCTGCATTACTTTGATTCCAAAAAGCATCGACATTATACAGGACATTTTCTTTGAGCGAAGTATCTGAAAAATATTTGGCATATAAATCGGCTGAAATTTTTATCTGATTGGTAAGACTTCCTTCTAAACTGCCATAATAATTGCGACGAACTGTATAAATAAGAAGCAATTCCAAAATTGTGACTGTGATAATAATAACAATCATAAAATTAGCTGTAAGCCTCGCTCTTATACCTCTCATCCTTAAGACTCCTGCTGCCAACGATACCCAGAACCCCAAACTGTCCTGATATATTTAGGTTGAGAAGGATTATCCTCTATTTTCTCCCGCAAGCGCCTGATATGCACATCCAGTGTTTTAGTATCGCCAAAATAATCTTCTCCCCAGACAGCATTCAGCATCTCATTTCGTTTAAGTGCTCTTTCTGGGTTTTCCATAAATATTTTCAGCAAAGCAAATTCAGTCGGGGTCAACTCGATTTCCGTCTGCAGTTTGAAAAATTTGTTTGAAGTTATATCCAAACACAAATCTCCACAGCTGAGGATTTGTTTTGTCTCTCTAGGCCCCACACTTCGCCGCAGCACCGCCTTAATACGGGCAATTAATTCAAAGGGATTAAATGGTTTAACCATATAATCATCTGCGCCTAATTCCAAACCTAAGATTTTATCTGTATCCTGACCTTTAGCTGTCAGCATAATAACCAATGTTTCCGGCATGGATTGACGAATTTTTTGGCAGACTTCCAGACCACTAATACCGGGCAGCATGAGATCAAGCACGACAACGTCGGGAATAAACATCTTAAGTTTCGACAGAGCTTCTTCACCTGTAATTGCCTCTTCCACTTGATATCCCGCCGCAAATAAATTCAGAGTTATAAAGCGCCTGATTGATTCTTCATCTTCAACAACCAGTATTCTTGTTTTTTTCCCCTTCATCAGACCACTCCATCTCATCGAGTTTTAAGCTTAAACCTGCCCCTTTATTGTAAACCAAGTTATACCGCCTAGGGTAATCATTTTAAACTTCTTCATTTCTTGAGCTTAACTTGTCTTAATCGGGATATTTATACAATACACTTTTTTGTCCTTTTCTTTTTTACAAAGTTCTTAAAAAAGTTACAAAAAGATTAAGAAAGACAAAAAACGGGAATTCCCCTCGCTTTTTGTCTTTCTTTCAATTCAGGATCTTTAATTCAACCTAAACTTAAACCCGTTTCTTTAATCCTAGAGGCTGCTGTTAAGATCATAGTTCTAGATCAATTAATTTGTGTGCGAGCACATCTATAAGTCCAAAATCTGTCAGGCCTAATTTAGGAACTGTTGGTAAGGAAATAAAGCATAAGGTCATAAACGGAGAAGGTAACGTGCATCCTAATTGCCGAGCTGCCTTATTTACCTCTTCAAGCTCCCTGAGCACAACTTCGGCCGGTTTTTCACTCATTAAACCGCCAATTGGCAATTCCATTTTTCCAATAACCTCTCCATTATGAACAGCGGCCATCCCGCCTTGCAGCTTGTAAATCATGTTTACTGCACAGGCCATATCCCTATCATTTGTCCCCACACAGACAATATTATGATGGTCATGAGACATGGAAGTAGCTAAAGCTCCTTGCTTCAGCTGAAACCCCTTTACGAAGCCAATCCCAACCCCTCCTGTCTTACCATAGCGTTCAACAATGGCAAGCTTTAAAACATCTTTTTCAAGGCTATTTACAATTTGCCCCTTAACGACAGATAATTCCTCGATATCCCATTCGTTAATAATTTGATCATTATAGATGCGAATCACATTTACCCGTGTGTTTGGCCCTTGTCTTTGGGCAGGTATGTGAAAGGAATCTTCAATAATAGGTTTTCGGAGTTTAACAGTCTCTTTGATCCACTCAGGATAACATCCCTGGTTGGTTTCCTTCACAAGCCGGCCGTTCTCGGCAACAATTTTTCCTTCATATATAACCTTGACAGGAGTGATATCCGACAATTCTTTGACGAGAAGTATATCCGCCAATCTCCCAGGGGTAATACTCCCGATCTCATCCTCTAAGCGGAAATGTCTTGCGGGATTCAAGGTTGCCATTTGGATAGCTTGCATTGGTCTCATTCCCAGTGAAATTGCTTTATTGACATTGTAGTTAATATGACCTTCGTTACGAATATCAATGACATGCTTATCATCGGTGCAGAATATTAAATGTTCAGAGCTCAATTCCTGCCTGATAACCCCGCGAATAAGTTCTTCAACATTACGTTCTGTGCTGCCTTCCCGAATCATCACCGTCATCCCTAACTGCACTCTCTCCAGAAGTTGTTGGAAAGTCACACATTCATGGTCATCAGACATACCCGCACTGGCGTAGGCATTGAGCTCCTGACCGGAACGACCAATGGCATGTCCGTTAACGATCTTCCGGCGGCCCAGGGCCGCAGCAATTTTTTGCAGATACTCATCTTGGATAAAAAGTACCTTCGAGGGATCAAGTTCGCCTAAACTAATACTTTCGTGCCAGTTTAACAATTCTTCGACTTCGCTCAGCCCTAAAACCCCTCCGGTCGTCTCTAAGCCCGGCGCTGTGGGAACACGGGAAGAAACCTGAATATAGGTTCGATAAGGAAGGCTCGCAATCGAATTTAATAAAGCTTTGACCCCTTCAATCCCCGCAACATTGGCTATCTCCATAAGATCAGCCATCAGGGTTGTCGTACCTTGTGGTACAAGAACTTCGGCCAGGGACTCCGGTGAGAGCAATGTGGTTTCAAAATGCATATGTCCGTCAATTAAACCCGGTATGGCATACATCCCCTGGCAATTGAGAGTTTCTTTGGCTGTTAAACTTGCTTGAGGATCAATAGATACAATCCGTTTTCCCTTAATATAGATATTCGTGGGATAAATCTGTGAGGAATAAACATTGACCAGATTAACATTTTCCAGCTTCAGATCACAATCCTGAATTTTCAAACCCGCTTCAAGCACTGTTTTAATATCTTCGTAAGTTCGCAAAGCTAAACACTCCTTATATGTCACAAAGGGGAAAGAGCCAACTTTTTCTCGTTGACTCCCTCATATCCTCTGGCAATATTTAACATGTAATTCGCTTTAAATAAGTACAGATTTTTATCCGATCGTAAGACTCCCAGTTCTACAAGTGAGAGTGGGTTCCATACCTTTTGCTTCGGTGCGGGTAGAGTCCATCCTTCAGCGCTAGTGCATTTGTTATAGGCTGGCGCTTTCGGCGAAAGTGTCCACAGGACACTTTCCCTACCGAAGCCCCGACGTTCGGCTTTAGTTGAACGAGTTCACTAACGTTCCTCACGCGAGTAAGGAATTCCTAGAGCAGCCGGTGTCCCTGAACGCCTGGTTTTCGTTTCCCTCGTTGTGATTACCAAAACAATAAACGTAAAAATATAAGGAAGCATTTGCAAAAAATAAGACGGAATCATCACTCCTAAGGCCTGAAGATGTAAGCCCAGTGAAGCAATGACACCAAACAGCCAGGCTCCCAGCAAAGCGCGGGCAGGATCCCAGACGGCAAAAATAACAAGGGCTACGGCAATCCAGCCACGGCCTGCGGACATATTTTCAACCCAAGAAGGAGAATAAGCCAGGGATAGATAAGCGCCCCCGGCGCCTGCAAACATGCCGCCCCCTATGACCGCCGCATAGCGAACCAGAAAAATGTTATGTCCCAAGGCATCGACAGCCGACGGATTTTCCCCGGCTGCTCTAAGAAGAAGGCCTGCCTTTGTTTTATAAAAAACAAACCAAAGTACAATAACAAGTATCACGCTCAGGTAAACCATAAGATCCTGATTGAAGAGGATTTTGCCGAGGATAGGAATTTGAGAGAGACCCGGAAGAGGAACGGTTTTAAACGTTGACGTCGGTGGAATTCCGACTAACGTACGACCTAAGTAAGCCGATAAGCCTGTACCAAAAATCGTCAAAGCCAAACCGCTTGCCACCTGATTGGCCCGAAAAGCAATGGTTATTACTGCATGAATTAGGGCCATAAGCCCGCCGGCAACGATAGCCACTAGTAAACCCAGCCATTTATTCTGGGAAAACGTTCCCACGTAAAAAGCACTTACTGCCCCCACGAGCATCATGCCTTCGACCCCCAGATTCAAAATGCCGGCACGCTCTGTGATAACTTCTCCAAGAGAAGCATATAAAATCGGAGTGCCTGCAACAACGCCGGAGGCAAGGATGGCGATTAAATAATTCAGATTCATACCATCATGCCTTCTTTCTTACCAAACGGTAATTATTAAACATTTCGCCTGCCAGTACGAAGAATAGAATCGAGCCTTGAAACATGGAAACCATGCTTGAAGGAAAACCGGAGGTCTGCAAACTATAGCCGCCTACAAGCAATCCACCCATTAAAAAGGATACAAGGAGGATACTGATGGGATTCAGACGGGCCAGCAGGGCAATGAGTATGGCGGTATAACCGTAGCCCGGAGAAATAGTCTGCTGTAAGCGGTGAAGAACACCTGATACCTCAGCCATCCCAGCAATTCCCGATATAGACCCGCTCAAAAACATAACCAATAAGACATTTTTAATATAGCTCATACCTGCATAATCAGCAGCTTTGCGGCTGGAACCGCTGACACGTATCTCATAACCCCATTTAGAATGCTTAAGAATAAAAAATAGAATAACTGCAATAATAAACATCAAAAAAAGCGCATAACTAATTCGAGTGTTCCCGAAAACCGGGATTGTTCCATTGTCTGAAAACTGCTTCGTCAGAGGAAAGTTATTTCCTTTTGGATCCTTCCAAGGGCCATATACAAGATAAGCAATCCAAAGGTAAGCCACATAGTTAAGTAAAAGAGAACTAATTGTTTCATTAACATTCCAAAAGGCCTTCGGCAGGGCAGGAATCAAAGCCCAAAGTCCCCCACAAATTAACCCTGCGAGTAACATCAGAGGCAGGAGTACCAGTTTAGGCAAACCGGAAAAGAAGAGAGCAAAATAGGTTGCCCCAAAAGCACCCATATAAAATTGGCCTTCTGCTCCGATATTCCATAATTGCATCCGGAAAGCCAGAGAAACCCCTAAGGAGCACAAGGCTAGAGGAATCATTTCCACGATCGTTTCACTTAAGCCATAGATAGAACCTACAGAGGATTGCACGATCTCAGTGTAAAGTTCCAAAGGGTTTTTTCCGGTCAGCAGCACAAAGAGACCCGCAAAGATTAAACCCAGGATGATGGAAGTTACAGAGATGACAACCTTCTTTAACCCAGAGCTTGTATTTGTTTTCTTTATCTCCCAGCTTCCTAAAAGTTTACGCTTCATGAAGATCTACCTTTCTTTTGCCGGCCATCATCAGGCCTATTTCTTCACGCGATGTCTCGTTCGGCTTAACGACACCCATGATTTCTCCTCCGTGCATTACGATGATGCGGTCCGTCATGGAAAGGATGTCTTCCAAGTCTTCCGAGATAAGAAGTACAGTTATGCCCTTCTCACTCTCTCCAATAAGCAGACGTCTTACATAATCTGTAGCACCAATGTCCAGACCGCGCATGGGATAAACAGCGATAATTAATTTAGGATTGGAATCAATTTCCCGTGCCAAAAGAAGCTTCTGAATATTCCCTCCCGACATCATTTTTACGGGATTGGACATACTCGCCAGCCGAACATCAAATTTCTCAACCAATTGCTCAGAATCATGTTTGACTTTATCCCAGGAAATAAAGGGCCCAGGATACTTGCGGTAACTTTTAAGCGCAACATTTTCATAAGCGTTAAGCTCGGTTACGAGGCCGGTCGTCATACGATCCTCCGGTACATAGCTAATACCAAGGTTAATCCGCTTTTTACGCCCTGACTTTGTACAATCCTTGCCGCAAAAAGAAATAGCCCCTTGTTTAGCAGAACGCAGACCTGCCACCGTTTCTGCCAGTTCTTTCTGCCCGTTGCCGTCAACACCGGCTATGCCGAGGATTTCTCCTTTATATATATCCATTGAAATATTTTTCAATTTTAATAAACCATTGTCACCTAAGGCTGAAACATTTGCTAAAGTCATAAGTATATCTGTTTTGGCAGACAACGTCTTCCCGGTTGTGGAAGAAATATTTCTGCCAACCATCATTTTGGCAAGCTCTTTTTCATTTGTCGTTTTCGTTTGAACAGTCCCAATAGATCTCCCGTCTCGGAGAACAGTGATAGAATCGGTGTTTTCCATAACTTCGTTCATCTTGTGAGAGATAATGACAATAGATTTACCGCTTACGGCCATTTTTTGCAGGGTAGTATAGAGCGCCTTGGCTTCTTGAGGTGTCAATACAGCCGTCGGCTCATCAAGAATTAAGAATTCAGCACCTAAAAGCAGTAATTTTATAATTTCCACCCTTTGCTGTTCACCGACCGAAAGCTGCCAGATTTTCGCTTTGGGATCGATAGAAAGTCCAAAGGCTTCCGATTGCTCAATAATTTGCCTTTCGATCTCTTTGAGGTTGTAAATTTGTTTCAGTTCTTTAATGCTGAGCATAATATTTTCAGCGACGGTAAAGGGCTGAACAAGTTTAAAATGCTGATGTACCATGCCTATACCCTTGTTAACAGCATCTTTGGGCGAAGAAAATTCAACCCTCTTGCCTTCAATAAATATTTCGCCCCCGTCGGGTCGATACAACCCAGTGAGCACGCTCATTAACGTACTCTTTCCCGCTCCATTCTCACCCAAGAGTGCATGAATTTCGCCTTTCTTAACGACTAATGAAACTTGATCATTAGCAAGGATACCCGGAAACTCTTTTGTGATTTTGCGCATTTCCACCATGGGTGTATTCCCCATCGATCTCACCCTTTCAACATTATCGCAAACCGGCGAGAAACTCGCCGGTTTGCGGATAACATCATTCTTCTGTTCTAGCCGGTTAAGATTTGGGAATTGATCCCACAACGCCTTTGACAAACCAGTTGATGGAAAGGAGCATCTCATCTGTGGCTTTATCACCGTCTTTAATCTTGAGGTTACCGTTTTGATCGTAAACAGGTCCTGTGAAAGGAACAAATTTACCATCGATAATATCTTGTCGTTTAGCATTAACAATTGCTTGGAAATCTTTATCGACTTTGGAGCTAAAGGGTGTAATATCAATAACACCGCCGTCTTTGATTCCGCCGAAATATTGGGTTGGTTTCCAGGTTTTATTCATAACTTCTTTGACTACTTGAACAAAGTACGGACCCCAATTGGAAACGTCACCGACGAGGATAGAATTAGGGGCAAACTTCGACATATCTGAATCGTGGCCAATGGCCAGCACACCTCTATCCTGAGCTGTTTGAGCAAAGGATGGCGAGTCTACGTGCATCGCAAGAACGTCAGCGCCGGCATCAATCAAACTATTGGCCGCTGTTTTTTCTGTTGCGGGATCGTTCCAGGAATTTGTCCAGACTACTTTAACTTGAACTTTAGGGTTTACCGATTGGGCACCAAGAGTAAAGGCATCGATATTACGGATGACTTCAGGTGTACCAAACGGTGCCAGGAAGCCAAGAATATTGCTCTTTGTATATTTGCCGGCAACCATACCGGTCAGATAGCGGGCTTGATAGTCACGATTGAAATATGTGCCTAAATTGGCAGTCGTTTTATAACCACTGCAATGTTCGAAGACGACATTCGGGAATTTTTTGGATACATCTTTCATGTAATCCATGTAGCCATAGCTGGTACCGAAAATAATATTGTAACCCTTTTGAGCAAGATCTGTGAACGTACGTTCACAGTCAGCAGTTTCCGGAATGTTTTCAACATAGGTTGTCTCAACATTCTTCATATGTGATTCCAGGTATTTTCGGCCTTGATCCTGAGCATAAGTATAACCGAAATCGCCCACAGGTCCCACATAAACAAAGGCAACTTTAATTTTTTGACCTGCAGACTGACTGCTGCCTTGATCCGAAGTCGCTGCCGGCTTACTGCTTTGCGAGCAGCCACTAAGCAGCAGGGTCAAGATCATGACAAAGACTAACGTAGAAATACTGATTTTCTTAGATAATTTCATGCTCTTTCCTCCACTAATTATTCTTAAATACGTTATCAAAATTAATGTCTTTGCATCCCCTCTTCCTGACTTGACAGTCTATATTCACAAAAATACAGCTGCATTGCCCTCTTGCTTCCCGATTTTCGTGAATAGTTTAGACATATCCCTGGACCTGTTTAAATCCTGTATCTAAAAGTGCCGTGGCAATGCAACCATATTTATACTGCCAAAACCGACTGTTAATGTGCTAACCTTGTGAAGATTATAGTAAATCCTAAAAGAAATTCACCAAAAACATACCACTATTTAAGAAATTAATTATGTAAAATTGGCCTCTATTTCTTTTGTTTTCCAGATAAACAAAAAAGAGAAGTTATATATCCCAGAAAATACCGGGAATTATAGCTTCTTTGCTACCTAATCTAATACAGCTGCCTAATCTAATACATTGGAGACTAGCTATAAACTAAATTATAATAGGTTTTTCTCCATAGTTCAAGTAGTCTAACCCTACTTGCTTCTCTATTATAGCTTATATTAATTAATTAATTTAGTTGTTGATAAAGACAAAATTTATAAAAATTTCACCCTTGTAAACGAAAACAACTTGACTTAGAGTAGACTCTAAGGTTTATTCTAAGATATGAATAATGTTTATACTGGGGGAGTTATAGATGGAAACGTCAAAAGTTTATTTTACAAACTTACACACAACAATACATGAAAACTTACAGCAAAAATTAAACCGTTTAATTAAAACTGCCGGAATGCAGCAAATTGATTTTGACAAAAAATTTACAGCCATAAAAATTCATTTTGGTGAGCCAGGAAATTTGGCCTATTTGCGTCCTAATTTCGCCAAAACAGTTGTGGATATTGTCAAAGAACTAGGCGGAAAGCCATTTCTCACAGATTGTAACACCTTGTATGTAGGGGGACGAAAAGACGCTCTTGAACATTTGGAATCTGCTTATGTCAACGGCTTTTCTCCTTTTTCTACAGGTTGTCACCTTCTCATTGGTGATGGGCTCAAAGGGACTGATGAAGTTTTAGTTCCTGTTAAGGGCGGCGAATATGTTAAAGAAGCGAAAATTGGTCATGCTATTATGGATGCCGATATTATAATTTCTTTAAATCATTTTAAAGGCCATGAACTTACAGGTTTTGGCGGCGCCTTAAAAAATATTGGTATGGGATGCGGTTCACGGGCAGGTAAAATGGAGATGCACAGTAATGGTAAACCCCATGTTTCTCAAGAACAGTGCGTTGGCTGCGGTATGTGTGTAAAAATTTGTGCCCATAGCGCTAATAGTGTTACTGATCATAAAGCGTCTATCAATCATAACATGTGTGTTGGCTGTGGTCGTTGTATTGGAGTTTGCCCAACTGGAGCGATTGTAGCAGCTTGGGATGAATCTAATGACATCTTGAATAAGAAAATGGCGGAGTATACATGGGCTGTTCTCCATGACCGCCCACATTTCCACATTAGCTTGGTTATCGATGTTTCTCCTTTCTGCGACTGTCATGCCGAAAACGATATCCCGATTGTTCCCAATGTAGGGATGTTTGCCTCCTTTGATCCTATTGCTCTCGATGTTGCTTGCGCTGACGCAGTCAACCGCCAGCCGGTCATGAGTGGAAGTCTGCTCGAAAAAAGCGACCGCAATCATAATGATCATTTTACCGATGTAAATCCAAGCACCGACTGGAAAGTAGGTATAGACCATGCAGTAAAACTAGGACTGGGCAGCAAGGCGTATGAATTGATTACAATTTAATTAGAGGGAGTCGTATTTGATGGGATATACGATTAGCCAGGTCGCTAAAAAATTCGATCTTACTGCACACACCATTCGCTACTATGACAAAGAAGGTCTTCTGCCCTTTGTCGACCGGAACAAAACAGGAAATAGGGAATTTTCAGATGATGATCTTGATTGGATAAAACTCATTTGTTGTTTGAAAAACACCGGAATGCCCATTAGGCAAATTAAACAATACATTGAATGGTGCCTTTTAGGGGATGAGACCCTCGAAATTCGCCGGCAAATGTTTATTGACCATCGAAAAGAAGTCCTCAAACAGATGGATGATTTAAAAGAAAACCTTAAAATGATTGATCATAAACTTAAATGTTACGATAAAAGCTGCAACATTTCACCCAACACCAAACAATTGCACTCGTTGTAAGGCAAATCAGTAATTTGCAGCTTCTAAAACGAAAAGCTTCCTTACTGCTATGATGTATTGAGCAGTCGGGAAGCTTTTTTGATAATTTCGTCCAATAGGTTTTAATCAGCAGCCTCTTCCTTAGGCCAAATGATAGGAAACTTATTTGGATGATTCAAGGCGTAAGGCAATGATGCAACTCCCAGGTGTTGCTTTGCTATAATATTAAGCAATTTTTGCAGCTGAAATCCTAAATTGGCGTTCCAATGCAGTAAAATTACGCTTCCAGGAGCAAGAGGTTTTCCATTATATGTCTGAAGTCCACTGTCGCTCATGGTTGCGTTCCACATGATTAAATGTTTTATGCCCGCTTGATAGGCGGCTTGACAAACTGTTTGATTATAATCCCCGTAGGGTGGGCGAAAGAGTGTAGGTGTTGAAAATGATGTTAAATAGCCTTCCGCATTTTTAATTTGGTTTAACACATCAGCTGAGGAATCTTTCGTCAGATCAGGATGAGATACTGTATGATTCTCGATGTCTCCTCCTGCAGCAACAAATGATCGCCAAAAATCAGGATGCTCCTTCGCAGCATTTTCAATTAAAAAGGCCGAGATCGGTACATGCTGAGCATGCATGATTGCTAATACAGAGTCATTCGGGTACCATCCATCGTCGATCGTTATAAACACCGCTTTCGCTGCGGCAGGAAGAGACCAAATAACATCAGCTGCAGGGCCATCAAGATGATCTGCCGCGGCCGAGGATTGGCTTGATGTATTCTCTTCTGGCTTTTCAGGCTTGGTTGCAGGGCTTTGAGACGGCGAAGATGAAGGCAATGTTTGGGGAGACGTCTTATCTGTGTTCATCGTTTCAGGCTTCGCAGGGGGTAATTTATTGCTGCTCCCCAAGGACTGAGAAACATTAGAAGCCTTTGTTGCTGCATTGCCGTTAAAAACCATAGCACCTAAAACTGTCAGGCCAACAATTAATCCACCTAAACCTGTTAAAATGGTAACAATTACTACCTTTTTTCTCCTCATAGTTTCACATCCTTAGTACCGATTAAACTGCAGCTATAATCTTGAGGCTAATAATGACATTATGCACAAAGCTCTATGGTATTTTACTCCTTATTCTAATTATTCGACACCCCGCGCTGATTACCTCTTCTTGGTTAACGGTATCCTCTAGAGTCAACGAAGAACCCACCCCCACTTATGGAACAGCCATGCAGCAGTTTAAATTAGCATAGTTTATGCAAATCTGCAGAAAAGTGTAACCGCCTTTAAAATAGAATAAAGGCTCTCATTACGCGGAACGTTGTGAGAGCCTCTAGGTTAAAGCCTTGGCCTAACACTATTTGTTAAAATCAGTTAACTGAACTGAAGTGGTATATTGACCTACCTGATTACCTTGTGTGACATAATCAAGTTCCAGATTGAACGTCTGGTTTTTTTCAAACTTAAACGTATCGCGCCCATTTTCATTATTGAGTTCAGAAATATACAAATCGAAATCTGTTAAACCGTCTACCCTGTACCCATTATCATTCTGAGGCAGGATTTGGTTACCAAGGCTATCAAAAACAGCCATCTTATATCCGTCTATTAGAAGATTTTTATTATATATCCATCCCCATTTGAAGGAATTGCCAAATTCAGAATAGCGAATCCAGATAGATTTTACAGCTGACGATTGGTTAAAGGGTACAGTCAGATGGAAATGTCCGTCCGGTTGTCCGTCAGCCTTTAAATCATTCGGACTTACTTGATCTTTGTCTAGGCCTATCCACTGAAGAGAGATCGCCGTTAAGGGCGTTGGATCGGCAGGTGGATCTTGCCCCTGTGAGGTTTGACTTTCTGTAGGCATTGTTGAAGCTGTTGTTTTTACTTTAGCGGCACCACATCCCATTAGTGCAAAAATTATCACCATTAAAGCAATGGCTTTCAAGATCTTCATTTATTTTTACCTCTCTAACATTTTGGATTAACAGGTTAAAGTTGAAGACAGCGGAAACAATTTCGACCTTCCGATTTAGCTTGATATAAAGCTTGATCCGCTTATTAAGACATTATAATTCTACATTAATTTACAGATTAAGCAAACTTTAAAATTTAAACAAAATTTTATAGGTGAACTCGTTTACTCCCATGTTGCACAAGTCTAAGATTTATAACACAATGTGAACATTATCTTAAGAAAATGTGAACTGTCACTTGCCTTGAAGGATTCTATAAATTTGCAGAGAATACTACCAACAGATTCTTAACCATGTATTTATGGGGGTGACCTAACGACTCTATTCAAGGATTCATAAAACAGGCAACATTGAAGCTTCTTTAAGTCAAACTAGAGAGGAGGAGATACCATTTGAAAATTAAGTCGATTAAAATTAAAAGTCAAATTCTTGCTCTAGCTGTCTTGGTTGGATTGGGGGCCTGCTCACTTACTAATGGCGTTCCAATTCCCACTGCAACAAATCAGAAGCTGGCGTCTGCTTTCGAGATGTCTAGAAATTTCCAACACAAACGTATGCCAATGCCTCACCTTCAAGAACCACAAAGCTCCAATATCGCGACTACCCTTCCAGAAAATACCCAAGGATCTGAAAATTGGGCAGGATATATTAATACTCCCAATACCGGAGAGAGTTATAAAAGTGTTTCCGGAAGCTGGACGGTTCCTAGTATCAGTGCAAATCAACCTGATGCAGTAGCAGCTCAGTGGATTGGTTTAGGAGGTGTATCCTCTTCAGATCTCTTGCAAATGGGGACGATTGAAGAAATTGAGAACGGTCAGCCCGTTGCTAAGGTGTTTTGGGAGGAACTGCCCTCGACCGCCCAAAATGTCATGACTGTCCCAATTGGCGCCACCATTAGTGCAAGCATAGCCCCCTCCACAGACTCGAGCTCAACCTGGACGCTAACTTTCACCATTAACGGTAATACACCGAGCCAAACAATTCCTCCAGTAACATTAAGCTCAGATTACGCACAGGAAATTGGAACTTCGGCTGAGTGGATTAGTGAAGATCCTTCCAATCAGAATGGACAATTATATCCTTTAGCCAATATGGGATCGATCACCTACCATTCTGCAATGGTAAATGGACAGTCCTTAAAATCCATTGGCAATGTACAGCCTGTTGCCCTCGTTTCACAAAGCGGTAATGTGTTAATTGCTCCTTCAGAACTTGGATCTGATGGCGAATCTTTCTCGACCAATGTTGTAAACTCGGCTACAAATACTGGAACTGGCCAAGGATATCGTCGAAATCGAAGTCAGAGATTTCCTTCCAGTTGGATTCACATCTCAATCACCCAGGGATCACAAGATGACGGATTTGTCTGGACTTGGGAATTTTAGACCCTATTAATAACCTGTAACAGACGCACAATTATAACCAGGCATAAATTCATGCCTGGTTTTTACATGTGTTTTATCATAAAATTCTCTAAGGACTTTGCCAACTAATGGTTTAATGATTCATACGTCCTTAACGGATTCGCTGGCAAGAAGTCTTAGTTTATATATACTGCTATTTGTATAAATTTCCAAGTGATCCGAAGTTCTTTTAATACTTTTTATTCGGCTGAGACTAGTAACATTACATTCACCATCTTCAAAAAATATGAGTTTGCCTTTCGCCCCGACTTCAATATCCCGAAGCCAAACCTTTCTGCCCCATCTATATCGAGACGATGGCACTTCAGGTAAGAGAAGATCAAAAACACCTTCAATTATTGCAACATCTTCGTTCATTCGCCTACCTCCTACTAGTCAGGATATGCCAAGGCAAACTAACTTTTTATAGTTTAGATAATATGTTAATACTATGTCCATTCTTAACCATCTTTGCTATAATCATTCTACGCTTTTCCTTTATATTCCTTCTAACAGTCAAAGAATATTTGCCTCTTTCATTAAGGCTGCAATATCTCCCTAAGAAGATCACAAACTAAAGGAAACTCTGACTGTCGTTCCCAGGTTTCCTGTCTGAAAATTAATAGTACCCTTATGCCGAGATACGATGTTTTTACAAATAACTAATCCTAAACCGATTCCCCTTTCCTTCGTGGTCAAGAACGGAGTCCCTAGCTGATTTAAAATTTCCGGAATTATGCCGGAACCGTTATCCTGAATTTGCAAAACTAATGATTTATTTAAAGATGTTGTAGTTATTGTAACCATCCCCCCTTTTGTTATCGAGTCTAAGGCGTTATCAACTAGATTCCTAATCAATTCTTTAATTTCATGTTCATCTAAAAAAATATCCGGAATTTCTTCTAGATAACATATAATTGTTTTATGTTGCTCCTTAACCGTGGCTTGAATTGACGGTATCATCGTTCTTAATAGTTGATTAAGGTTTTTAAGTTCTAAATTTAGAACCTTTTCATTTGAGGCGAGAATTAGTTGGCTCAGAATGTAGTCAGCGCGGTTAAGTTCCTGAAGCATTAGAGCACAATGTTCGGCGAACTTATCTTGAGTTAGCTTTTGACGAATTGCTAGTTGGAGAAATCCATGAACGCCCGTGATTGAATTTCTAATTTCATGGGCTAAACCTGATGCAATCTTGCCAAGTATTGTTAAGTCTTCTCTGTTAAGAGAATTCATCTCTAAACACATATGTTCTGAAATATGTCGAATAATACTGACCAAAAGTTTTTCAAATTTGATCATAATTTGATGAGAGTTTACTTCAACCGAAAAGCATTCTCCATTTCTTCTGACATGATAGGTTTGAAAAGTTATCCCTTTTTCAATTGCTTCTTGCAGCTGAACATTAACAAACCCCTTTGTCTCCTCTGCTCTGAGGTCGTGAACTCTCATGGAGCATAACTCTTTGTGAGTATAGCCATATGCTTCTAAGGCAGCCTTATTAGCTTCAAGAATTTGTCCTTCTAAATTAATGATTAATAAGCTGTCATGAAAATGGTCAAAAAGCTTGCGGTAGTTTTTAAGCGAATGATTATATTGTTCACTATCATTTTTATCGATAAAACCATGGGATTTAGAAAGGAACTTTGATTTAATCATATTGTTTTCTGGATAAATATACGATGAGCAATCGACAAGTTTATTTTGATTTTCCATCATTAAAATCATTCCTTTCTAAACTATAAACTTATCGAAATTTTTTCTAATCTAAGCTAAGGAACTCAGCGCACCCCCCTTTTAGGCAGAAATTTGTCGAGGTTATGAAATAACTCTTAATTACAATTAATAACTATAAAAAGGTACTTCTTCAAGACTACCCTATTTTCCTCTTCCAGGCGGGAAATTTTTATAATTCTTACTCTTTTGAGTTAGTCTTTCCTTTTTAAACTTAGCAACAACCGCTTGTATTCTGCATAAAACTTTTCCTATCTTTAAATAAAAGGAAATTGTTTTTATGTGTCGAATTCAGAATTATGTTAATTTTGGGTTTCTTATATTAATAAAGAGAAATAGAGGAGGACTATATTATGCCTGATTTTGGAAATCCGTTTTCCGGCCTTGCAAAAAAAAGCAAACTATCTGAACAAGAATTAATTAGAGCCATTCGCTTCATGATTTCTGCAGAATATGAAGCTATCCAGCTATACATGCAGCTGGCTGAATCCATAGATAATCAATTAGCCATCGACGTCTTAACCGATATCGCTGATGAGGAAAGAGTCCATGCCGGTGAATTTATAAGACTTCTAAAAGAATTGGCTCCAGATGAAGAAAAATTTTATGCACAAGGAGCTCAAGAAGTTGAGGAAGAGATAAAAAAACTCACCAAAAAATAACTCCTCCTGACAACAACAAATAGCAGTGAGCACACGTCTCACTGCTATTTAAATTTTGTGGTAATTACCCGTACATATGAGTAAATTTGTCCTTTGAGAAACGCGGTAAGGCTCACAAAGATTAATTCTTGAACAAACTCTCTATCGCGAGAGCCAGTTGATAATAGCTTATAAGCCGAATAACTTTTTAAGGATCTTTAGTTTATTGCCATAAGGTGGATATCTAAGTTTTATATCGATCATATTAGACTTTTTAAGAATGCTTTTAGTATGTGTAAAGGTATCAAAACTCCATTTTCCGTGATAACTGCCCATTCCGCTTTCTCCTACACCACCAAAGGGCATTTTCGAGGTCGCCAAATGAACTATCGTATCGTTAATACATCCTCCTCCAAAAGATATGCTTTGAGTAATCCGCGACTCTACCTCTTTACTTGTTGTAAAGAGATATAAGGCAAGTGGTTTAGAGCGGCTATTGACGGCCTGAATTACCTCCGAAATATCGCTGAACTCCAATAACGGTAATATTGGTCCAAAAATTTCTTCTTGCATAATCGGGTTTTCCCAATCTATGTTGTCCACAATTGTTGGAGCAATGCGAAGGCGATTTTCATTACAATCCCCGCCGATGAGGACCACTCCATGATTTAAATAACCTCTGAGACGGTTGAAGTGTTTAAGATTGATAATCCTCGGAAACTCTTCATTTTCGCAGGGATTTCTCCCGTAAAATTTCAATATATACTTCTGCATGCCATTAATTAATTCCCTTTTAACGTCCCTGTGAACCAAAAGGTAATCTGGTGCAACGCAAGTCTGTCCCGCATTTAAAAATTTCCCCCACACAATTCTCCTGGCGGCGAGATCAAGGTTCACATTCTTATCTACAATGCACGGACTTTTTCCCCCCAATTCCAATGTCACGGGTGTAAGATTTTTGGAAGCGGCAGCCATCACAGTTTTTCCTACTGAAACACTTCCTGTGAAAAAAATATAATCAAATCTTTCATCAAATAAGGCTTGGTTTGCTTCTCTTCCCCCTTCAATTACTGCACTAAAATGTTGTTCAAAACATTCACCCAAAATTTGCGCAATGATAGCCGACGTCGCAGGGGAATAGGCCGAAGGCTTAACAACCGAACAATTTCCTCCTGCAATGGAACCGATTAAAGGGGCAATGGTAAGTTGGAAAGGATAGTTCCAGGGCGACATGATGAGCGAAATACCGTATGGTTCAGAGACTCTATAAGAAGTTGATTTAAAATGCAGTACTGGCGTACCAACCCTTTTAATTCTCATCCAGCGGGGAAGATTTTTCAGGGCATAATTAAGTTCCTCTAGAACTGTTCCTATTTCGGTCGCATAAGCCTCGAAAGCAGACTTATTCAAATCGCTTTTTAGGGCAGCTAGAATCTCCTTTTCGTATTTGACAATCGCTGCCTTCAAAATCTTCAAGGCATCTAGACGAAAGTCCAAACCCAGGGTTTGACCGCTATTAAAATAATTCCTTTGCTTGCAAAGGATCTCTTTTATATTCATTAAAATCAACCCCCATTATCAATTTGTTCTACTTCATAATTGAGTAATAGATTTTCGTCATGTCCTTATTTGACATAATTTTAGGCACAGGATAAAGAGGATTACCTTCTGCCAAAGCACGTTTAACCATCAAGGGGATATCACTCTCCACGATAAAGTCCACTTTATCAGGTATCCCCATTCCTTTATTAAGATTTTTAATTGCTGCAATAAATCGTTCCACTTTTTGTTCAAGGGTTTCGCTCGAAACACTTAACTTAGCCAAATCGGCCAGCTCAGCTAAAGGTTTGTGTGCGGACTCACCATAGAATTCCAAAACATATGGCAAGACTATTGCATTTACTAAACCATGAGGAGCTGCATAAAACCCGCCAAGTGTATGCGCAATTGCATGAGCATAACCAACATAAGCGCGCGTAAAAGCTAATCCGGCTAAAAAAGAAGCCTTTTGCATTTTTTCCCTGGCAAGAAGGTTTTTCCCGTTTGCGTATACTTCGTAAAGGTTTTCAAATATTAATCGTACCGCTTCTCTGCTATACTGTTTTGTCTTTTGGGTATTGCTTCTGCCAATAAAAGCCTCCACAGCATGAGTTAAAGCATCCATCCCCGTCGTTGAAGTAATATGCTGCGGCATATTAACCGTAAGCATTGGATCAAGTACGGCAACTTGAGGGATCAGACTAAGGTCGTTGATAGCATACTTATCATAGGTTTTGCTGTCAGTTATAACTGCAGCAATTGTTGCTTCGCTCCCCGTACCCGATGTTGTCGGGACAGCAAAAAGAGGAGGTATTTTCTTCAGCACTTTGAAAATACCCTTCATCTGCGGAATGCTCTTTTGAGGCCTTGCAACACGTGCACCTACCCCCTTGGCACAATCCATGGGAGACCCTCCGCCAAAGGCAATAATACCCTTGCATTGATTTACATTATACAACTGCACCGCTTCCTCAATGTTGTTAATAGTTGGATTTGGAACGGTTTCATCATATATAATGTAATCTATCCCCTCCTCACTTAAACCGTTAAGTAATCCATCCATAAGTCCAATGGAAACAATCACTTTATCGGTAACTATTAAGAGACGATTGATTCCATTGCTTTTGATTAATCTAGGCAGCTCATTTAAACTGTTTTTCCCTTGCAGCAGCTCCGGCTCACGCCAAGGCAGAAAATGTGCAAAGACATAAAATACATTTTGGTAAATTCTGCAATATGATTTATACATTCCCTTACCCCCTTTTCATTGCAGTATGAAAGTATTCATGAATATCAAAGATATTCATGTCAGAGGAATTTGATGATGGCTTGTGTTGTTTCAGGAAAAGAAGCAAAGCCGATAGAAAAGGATAAGCAAATGTAAGATATAAGCCTGAAGTTAGGGCTCCTTTTCGAGAGACCTAGCTTCAGGCTTGGGTTAAGTTCACTCTGCAACTATTATTTTAGCAACCGCCTTTAATTCGCTATGCGCATCCTTTGGCTTAACAGGCAGCACACTCAGAACAAGTTTCCTCTATTTTTCCTCCAAACAACTTTACACCTTGTTTAGTTAGTTCTTCAACTTTCTCTATAATTGTATCCAGATGTCTAAAAATCTCGTCCGAAAGAACTTCAGCCTGTCGATACAATTCCTGAGCCGAAGACTGCTGTTCTTTATTAACAACGTCAATCACACGTTCACCAAGTTTATGAAATTCATCATGAACAGCATCAATCGCTTCCCACTCATCTTTAATAGCGGGATGGGTTACATTCATTGATCGATAGAAATGACCAAAAGCACACTTAGCCGAATTCGTTTGCAAAGGGTAAACGACCATTTCCTCAACAATACGCTTCAAATTTTTCAGCCATGCATCGTGAGCAATTTTCGCTTTTTGCAGGTTGTCCAAAAACTCATCATTCGTTATAGCATTTACTGTTCCATGCAAAGAACTCATCTGCTTTTTCACAATTTGTGAAAGCTGCTCGTCAATATGAGCAATTTTCTTTGCATAATCTGCGCTTATCATTGCATCTTGGTGAATTACTTGGGTCATTTGGGTAAGCTTTTCTGCTTCTCTACTCGAAACATCCATAGCCTGATTAATTTCCTGCGTTGAAGTTCGAATTCCATCCATGGCCTGAGTTATTAGCTGAACATCTGTGATCGTTGTTTGCAGCATACTAACATCTTGTTCCATAGTACTGGTGATCACTTCAATTTTATGACTCATCTTTTCTGTTAAAGAAATTGTATTATCCATACTTTGTTTGCCCTCTTGAGCTGCTTTCTGGATGCTTTGCATAAAATTCTTCATGCCTTCCAGACTCTTCTTGGTATTGTCGGCAAGTTTTCGTATTTCTTCCGCAACGACTGCAAATCCTCTTCCGTTTTCGCCTGCCCTAGCCGCTTCTATCGAAGCATTTAAAGCCAGTAAATTAGTCTGTTCTGCAATCTCTCCTACTCCATACACAATTTCGTTTACCTTATTGGCCATATCAACTAATTGATCAACCTTTTCGCTCATAATACCAGCATCAACCATAACCTCTTCTTTTAACTGGTTAACCTCTTTTAATTCCTGAAGACTGTTTTGATTACCATTTACTAACTGTACCGATGCTTCAGATAGTTGAGAAAGAGTTTCGGAAGTGTTTTGCACTGTATTATTAACTTCCGACATTCCGGCATTAGTTTCCTCAACAACCGCTAGATTCGATTCACTGAGGACAGACATTTCCTTAGCAAAATCAATCAATTTACTTGAAATATGCGTCATATCAACATCAAAGCTGCTTAAAGATGCGGTAATTGATAAAAGCTCTTTTGTTGAAGCCCCCATTTGTTTTTCATTATCAAAAAGGCGCCGAAAATAGTTTAAAAATGATATATGAATTGGATATTCAACCTTTGGTTCCTCCACTTTCAAGCCATTTAATGTTTTTCCCACGTATTTAAGGATATAGTCTGCTTCATAACAAGGTTTTTTGGAGAAAATAGGCAAATAAAACATCTCCCTTTCAATAATTTACTAAATCTGATTAATTCTTTATTTGCATTAATTTTTTAGAATACTCCTTTTCGATTCTACGTAATTCCATGGATTTCCTCTAACATCTGAAAATTTTTTACATAAAAATAACATAGCCGGAACGTTTGTACACGTTCCGGCATTTTCAAATCATTGATTTCTCGGAAAATTTTGTAACTTATGGGAATAATACCAAGAAAAAAATCTAAGACAGTTAGTATTAAGAACGTTGAACTTTATGAAGATCACCTGATACATAACCCTTACGACTCATCGAAAGAAACGCTGCAAGGAGTGCAACAACGCCTCCAATAATCATTACCGTATGATAAGCTGAGAGGGACGCGCTTACTTGTTGGGCAAGCGTTGGTTTTGTTAACCCAGTCAATATTCTATTTTGGCGTGCGTCATAGACTGAAACGGCCAGTGTTGTGCCTACTACCATGCCAACATTACGTACTAGGGCATTTAACCCTCCGGCTGTACCAAGCATATGCCTGGGAACAGCACCCATTACACTACTGTTATTGGGCGATTGAAACATTCCCGAACCAAGACCCATGAGAATTGTCCCGATCATAATGTACCAAATAGGAGACTGGATATTTAATGTCGCCAGAAAAAACAGGCCCATAGCAATAATTACAAGACCACCGGTTGTTAAAAAAACCGGTCCGATTTTATCCGATAGATATCCGCTTGTTGGAGCAATGATTGCCATTACGACTGGAAAAGTTGCCATCAAAAGTCCAATTTTTTCCGGAGACCAATTGAAAGAGTGCTGGAGAACAAAAGGCATTAACATAGTATTGCAAAACGAAGCCACAAACGACAAGAAACCCGAGATATTGCCAATGGCAAATGGCTTTATTTTATATAGTGATAGATTTATCATTGGCGCTTTAACTTTTTGTTCGATAATAAAAAATGAGATTAGAAGAATGAGGCCGGCTGCAATTCCCAAAAGGATGGGAGCTGAAGACCAACCATAGTCTTCACCATTATTGATTGCAAAAAGGAGAGCAACCATCCCAATCGAAAAGAGGAAAGCGCCATAAAAATCGAAAGGCTCACGCTCTTCAGTTGGTTTATCATCTGGCAGAATGATCTGGGAAGCAATAAAACCAATAATGCCGATAGGAACATTAATGTAGAAAATATATTCCCATCCCACTAAACCTACTATTAATCCCCCCAAGGCCGGACCGGTTAAAGAGCCGAGAGCAACAGTAGTTCCCGTTAATCCGAGTGCTCGTCCACGTTCATGAGGTGAAAATGCGGCGACAGTAATGGCTTGGGAGTTTGCCATCAGCATTGATGCGCCAAGGGCTTGAAAGACGCGAAAACCGATTAACATAAAAACGTTGGTTGATAGGCCACAAAGTGCTGAACCTACAGTAAAGAGAATAAAACCAATTGAAAAAATGCGTTTTCGGCCTAATATGTCTGCTAATCTTCCAAATATTGGCAAGAGGCTTGATATGGTTAATAAATACCCTGTAACAACCCATTGCAATGTTTCAAGATCTGTTTTAAAGGCAGTTGAAATTGTAGGTAAAGCAACATTTACGATACTTGAATCAAGGGTAGACATAAATGTACCAACTGACACTGTCAGAAGGATAAACCAGCGAATATTCGGATGTTCTCTTATACTTGCTGCCGCCATGCTAAAACCTCTTTCTTACTTCATTTAAAATTAGATTACCCCAATTACTTTGGTTCTATTTTTTTGTTCCATTTCAGATGGTTAAAGGATTCCATCCCTACCGAATCTATTGAAAGCAATACCTCCATTTCGGAAAATTATTTATTCTTTATGTATTTACTATAGTTATAATACACTAAAAAGGTATGTTTACAAACTCATACCTTTTTAGTGCGAATAAAATCTCCTCATGTGAATTGTATAAAATATTTTTCACCTCCCGCAAAAATCAGAAAGAGAAGTACCTCTCCTCCTTATACTAAAGAGTTAAAGTACTTCCGAGTCATTAAAGGATAAGCACCTTCATTTCAATAACCGGCCTATAAACGCAAGCAAGACTTATCAGGATAACTAATCGAACCATTTACAGCCAAACCGGTCTGAGCTGGAGGTTTTCTTCGCTTTGAGAAGGTTAAAGCGAAAAATAAGCTGATTGCAGCCATAACAATAAGTACTATAATCTTATCCACCAAATAGGAAAAACCTAAGTTTTTTACGGTAAGCAAACGAAACCCTTCGGCCATCCAAGTGTAAGGCATAAGCCGAACTAATTCATTGATGATCTTCGGTATATGAGTACTGGGCCAAGAATATCCCGAACTTACAAAAATGGGGACTGAAATTAGCATCAGATATCTCGTAACTAATAAAGAGTTGGGAACGTAAACGGAAACAATAAAGCCTGCCGAGACGACAATAATGTCAAAAAGCAAGCCCAAGAGAACAATGAGGGCCACCGAACCTTCGATTTTAACATTAACAAAACGCACTGCAACCCACATGACTAAACCATAGTTAAAAAAGTTAGCAATATAATAAGGCAGTGCTTTGCCCAAAAAGATCTTCCATGGCGAAACGGCGGCACTAAGAAATTGAATCCAAGTATTCCGCTCTTTCTCCCGAGTCACCGTCAAACCAATGCCAAGCAAACCGATCTGCTGAAAAATCATAAGAGCCAAGCCCATATAGATGAAAGTGGCATAACTTAAGGTCGGATTATACCAAATTTCCATGCTGTAGGATACCGTATCCATGACATTCGTGATCTCATGTTTCGTCATACCTAAACCACTAAGGTAAGCAGCAGTATGATCAGCACTGAAGGTATTGAGCACTTGTTGAAAATACTTGCGAGTATTGAACCCATAGATGAGATTAGACCCATCATAAATAGTCAAAATCTGGGTGAGTTGATGCTGGGATAATTTCTGAGAATAATCTTCAGGAATCACAACACCCGCTCGAATCAAACCGGTTTTCATTCCCTTTTCTAAAGCCGCATAAGTAGTCACTTCCGGAATCACTTTAAAATCCGGGGTGTTTTCGAAGGCAGAAACAACATCTCGGCTTTCCTTAGAATGATCAAGATCAACAATCCCAAGAGGGACATGCTGCAGAATACCTGAAACGTAAACGAGACCAAATAACGAGGCGTAGAGGAGCGGTACAAAAAAGATCATCAAGAAAAGAACTCGCTCCTTTAAAATATGCATCATTTCATAATAAGCAATGTTTAAAATCTGCTTCACATCAACCCCCCCTTAGGTAAGAAATTCTCAACCATAAGGCGTAAAGCCGCTACGCTATAGAAAAGAACAGCCATCAATCCTAAAGCCAAATAGTAGTGGCTCATAAATCCCCAGCCCGGATTCTTAAAGGTCAAATAATTCAATCCCTGAAAAAACCAAGTTTGAGGAAGGAACCAAGCCGCATGCTGCACCCACTGCGGCATTGCTTCAAGCGGCCAGGTATAACCAGAAATCACAAAAGCTGGTAAAGCAATAATCATCCCATAACGTGAAGCATCCACAGCGTTTCGGGAAATACTCGACATCATCGTGCCCAGACTATGCAGAGCAATAATAAAAATCAAGGTGAATGACAATAAATTTAGCCATCCGCAGGCCAGTGGAAGCTTAAAAACGACAAAGGCCAAATAATAAAGCGGGAAAACGATCAGCATAAAAACAGCAATGTGAACCAGAGATTTACAGAAGAAAAGCACTGCTGAGGATATTCCGGAAGTTTTAATTTGAAGCCAGCTGCGCAAACCATTCTCGCCGATAATAGTCATACAGGCGGCGAGAGTCAAACATTGCTGCCAAACATTTAAGGCAAAACCTAAAACTGTAAAATAAGCGTAATTCAACGTTGGGTTAAACCATGCTTCTTCCGGGAAAGCGATGGACTGATAGGCCTCTTTGGCTTGGTTGGCTTGAATTCCCTGGGCAATTAGAGTTTGAATCCCTACTTGGGCCCCAAACGTTCTTGTCACAGTCAAAATAGCACTTGAGGCATTGGTAGCATAGGCCATATTCATACCGTCAATAACTACTGCTACTCTAGTTTGGCGATGTAAGGCAACGTTTTTGCCAAAGTTATCGGGAATGACAACCCCAACAATAACCCCTCCCCTTTTAATGGACTCCTTCAGTTGCGCAAAGCTGTCAAAATAGGCTGCTACCTGTAAATTTTGACTATTTTTCAGTTCCTCAACAACTTGCCGACTGGCGCTGCTGTTATCCAGATCTACGATCCCTGTTGGTATATTACCAATCCGTTGATAACTATAGACACCAGCAAACAGCAGCAAACCGAGCAAAGGACCAATGAGCAAAATATGACGCAAGCTCTTGTCCCGCCACATATAGAATAGTTCACGCTCTAAAACTGCACGACACTGTTTAAGCATGACAACGACCACTCTGTTCTGCGTAATATTTCTCCTGCCTGTCCCATTCCGCTTGGGCTTCTTGCAAATCATAGAGGGTTATAGTCCCGCCCTCTAACCAGGCGACTTTGTCTATATAATCACAAATTGTCAACGTACTAATTGCACTAACACAAGTGCCGCCTCCTGCTAAAAATTGTTCCAACTCACTTAAAATAAGATTGCGGGAAGGCAAATCAATATCTTTCATAATTTCATCAACTAACAGCAACTTCGGCCGATTAAGCATTGCGCAAGCCAAGGAAAGCCTTTGCAGAGCACCAATGTCTAAAGCTGCTGCCGGTTTAGAGAGAAATTCCTTAAGATTAAATCGTTCAATCATTTCAAGAACATTAGCCTTTGGTGCCTTCTTTAGAGCTGCAATAAAATCAAGATTTTCCACGACTGTCATATCGCGAAATAAACTGTTTGCTTGAGTCACAAGTCCAATATCGCGTTTAAATTTCTCGGTTTTTCTTATATTATGCCCATATATAGTTATCTGACCGGAGGAAAAACGATCAACCCCTGCCAAAATGTGGATTAAGGACGTCTTCCCTGCTCCTCGAGTGCCAAAAATACCCAAACACTCACCGGCCATGACTTCAAACGTGATTCCTTGCAAAAGGGGTTTGCGACCATTTTTCTGTACCAGATTATTCACCTTAATTACTGGCTCCATGTCACTTAGCCCCCTCTATGATCTTAACTTGTGCCGTCATCCCTGTCTTTAACGCCAAATCCTGATTAGGCAATTCAATCTTAACTTCAAAGCTCTGAATGTCATGTTCGTACTGGTCATTAATCGCTTTTTTTACTGCGAATTCTCCAGCCCCATTGATTAAAACAACCTTTCCTTTAAAGACTCGGTTCGGATAAGCATCCACAGTTACGTCTGCCTCCTGATTTAAATGAACACGCCCGATTTTAGTTTCGCTAATGTAAACATTTACATAGGGATTTGCTAAATCAGTTATTTCATAAACAGGAGTACCGGCATTTAACATTTCACCGGCCTGAAGGTACTTTTTAGTAATGTAGCCAGTCAGCGGAGAAAGCAAATTAGTATCGTTAAGATAGGCTGTTGCTTTATCTACTGCTCCACTGGCTTGTGTAACCGCACCCTGAGCTGCATCAGATTGCGCCTGAGCGATTGTTACATTGCTCTGAGCTGACAAAGCTTGTTGAAGAGCGGCTTGAGCTTCCTGAAGCTTGCTTTTTGCCAAATCATAGGCATTTGTCGCATCATCCAATGTCTTCTGCGGAACAGCACCTCCTTTAAACAGCGCTGTAACCCGGTCATAGGACAGTTTAGCATCTTTAACACCTATTTCTGCTTGGGCTACTTTAGCTTGAGTCTGGGCTATCGTGCTCTCAACCTGCTCCTTTGTTAAAGGAACCGCGTCGGCGGCTTTCTGAGAGTTCTCCAGAGCAGCGCTATAAGCACCTTGGGCGGCAACAACATCAGAACTGATTTCTTCACTTTCCAAGGACGCTATTTCTTGTCCTGCTTTTACTTGACTCCCCTCATCCACCAAGGTTTTGGCTAATTTTCCCGGAACCTTAAAAGAAGCCATAACATCCGTAGCTTCAATTGTGCCTGTCGCCGTCAAACTCTGTTGCTCATTAGTCAAAGCGACTTGACGTTTGTAAAAGTATTGATTAAAAATCACCAGACTTCCCCCGATAATTCCCATGAACAAAATAAAAACACCTATTTTTTTAAAATTAATTCTTGCTAAAGCATCCATCGATCTTTATTCCTCCTCATGACTAAAAATTCCATCAAAAATTAGAGCCAATATATGCTGCAGTCTTACCTCCAGCATTTCTTCAGACAGTAAATCTTCCTGCCAAAGAGGCTGAACAATCTCACGCCTGTTAAAATAAACAAGACACAAAGCCTGCACACTTACAATTACTTGACGAATATCCGTATCGGGGCGAATGAAATTTCGTTTGATACCATCCTTAATAATGTCTCCGAACTCTAATTCAACAAGATCAAAGAATTGGGGAATTACCTTTTTAGCAAACCGACCTCCATTAAGTGCTTCCCAACTGGTAAGCCGTACAAAGTCCTCATTCTTAGCCAGAAAGTAAAAGTAAGCCCGCACTGCTCGCGTAACATTTTCTTTTGAGTCATCAGCTAAGTTAAAAGCATTTTTGCTTAAGGTATAAATTTTTTCATAGTTAAAACGTAATACTTCTACATACAGGTCTTCCTTGCTGCCAAAATAATGATAAAGCATACGTTTGTTGATTCCTGCATCCTCGGCTATTTCATCAATTCGTGCACCATCAAGCCCTTTCTTTGCAAAGATTCTTGTAGCAGAGTTTAAAATCCGTCCTCGACTCTCTTCAGAACGCTGCCCCCGCCCATCGACCTTCTTCATAGTTTTTTCTTTAGCTCCATTATTCATTGTTTCCCCCATCAGAATCAAAAAGTATGTAACCAGTTAGTTACTTATGGTTTAAGGATTATTCTAATCGGTTTGTAATTATTCGTCAAGGAACTTTATGGTAATATATTTGTTTTTAGCCATTGTTCGGAAAAGGCCGCATAATGCAAGAAGCATCGCTTACTACACCAAAAAGTAGTTTTGCGGCGCTTCATTTTTTATGGATAATACTGTCAAAACCTAATAGTAGCAGTTTTGAATTTCTTACGTATTCTATTTTTAAACCAACAACTTCAAGTTAGCTAGAGCTAACCTAGTTAACCTGAAGAATAACATAAGGAGGTTACTTAAATGCTTATCCTATACTCCAGGTCTTTAACCTTTAAAACTATTTTGCGTCTTTAAGCTTGATAAAATCTTTAAACGCTTGTTGCCAGGACGGATTCGCTTTAATGAAGTCCACCAGAGTTTTAATGGCCTCAATCGTTGCTATTGAAAGGTAGTGCTCCATTGCTTCGGCCTCAGCAGCAAAATTGCATTGGCTACATATAAGGGCAAGAAACTCCTGCAATAATTGGTTTCTCGCCACTAAGTAGTCCCCAAACTCTTTTCCTTTATCGGTAAGCTTGATCTCTCCATATGGTTCGTATTTAATATAACCCTCATCTCTCAATTTATAGAGAGCTTTAGTAACTGATGGTAAAGCAACTTTAAGCCTTTTACTGATATTCGAAACCCGAACAGTGCTTTGGCTTAAAGAAAACCGATATATCTCCTCCAAATAATCTTCCAAGCTGGGTGTCAGCACTCATGACACTTCCTTTGATAGCCTAGTCCTCTATCTTTAAACTATAAGTCCTTGTCGGACTTCAGGGTTAAATATTCTCTCTATAATTATGCCGGTCAGGTATAGCAGTATGTTTTTTTGAATCAACAGATTCGATACAAATGTAACATTGGAGGTAAAAAAATGAGTGAAGGGTTCAATTTATCCAGGCCATCGCTTTCATTGCCATTATCGCTGCCAAAAGAAACCTTTGCAACAAAAGCAAAAAGTATGCTCAAATTTATTGGTCCGGCATTTATTGTAAGCGTTGCCTACATTGATCCTGGTAACTTTGCCACAAATATCAGCGGAGGTTCTACGTTTAATTACAGCCTTATCTGGGTCATTCTTTGGAGCAATTTAATGGCAATTTTCTTGCAAAGTCTTTCGGCGAAATTAGGCATTGCTTCCGGTCATAACCTGCCAGAGATGTGTGCAAAGATTTACTCCCGGAGAGTGAATTGGTTCTTTTGGCTCGAAGCGGAATTTGCTGCCATGGCAACAGATCTTGCAGAGTTCCTGGGCGGAACATTGGGATTGTATCTACTCTTTAAAATTCCCATGATTTATGCCGGTCTCCTCACAGGCGCTCTTACGTTCTTAATTGTCTATATGGAAAAATACGGACAAAGAGTTGTTGAGTGGATTATTGGCACATTAGTATCGGTTATTACCATCGCTTACACCGTCGAAGTTTTTTTGGCCAAACCGGACTGGTCTCAGGTCAGCATTCATACTCTTGTTCCATCGCTTCCCAACGGCAATGCTGTCTTAATTGCCGTCGGAATGCTTGGTGCAACAGTAATGCCGCATGTAATCTATCTTCACTCGCAGCTAGTGCAAGCCCGAAATATGGATACAACAGAGGAACAGAAGCGAAAACATTTGCGCATGGAGCGAATTGATATTGCCATCGCCATGAATATTGCCTTTCTTGTCAATGCTGCTATGGTTATTGTTGCTGCAGCAGTATTTTTCAAGAATGGCATGGCTGTGGATACTATTGAAGAAGCGCATAAATCACTAGAACCTCTTCTGGGAACTCTGTCCAGCGGCGCTTTTGGGATCGCCTTACTGGCATCTGGTTTATCATCGTCTGCAGTAGGAACAATGGCCGGACAAACTATTATGAAAGGTTTTGTTGGGCTAAGTATCCCCGTCAACATACGGAGGTTAATTACTATGACTCCGGCGCTACTCATCATTGCTTCAGGTATTAACCCCATGTATGCTCTAGTTATGAGCCAGGTTGTTTTGAGCTTTGCCTTGCCTTTCGCTATTGTACCTATGCTGAAAATTACCAGTCGTCAAGACATAATGGGGAGTTTCGTCAATAAACCGCTTACCAAAATAGTAGGCTGGATGATTACTAGTCTTATCATAGGACTAAATTTAGTTCTGCTTTACCTGACGTTCACTGGTAATGTATAGCGGTAAAAGGGCCGGAGAATCCACTCCGGCCCATCGTATGCGCTTGATTTTTTCATCTTCTTTAGAGGCAAAGTCCCCAAGAAGTCTCGAGGTTCGGCTTTGCAAACATATTACTTTAAAAAGTTGAAATATAACAATACGAGAATCCCCAAAACGATCCTGTAATAGCCAAATAGTTTGAAATCCCTCTTAGAAATGTAATTCATAAAACCAGAAATGACGAATAAGGCAACGATGAACGATACTACGAAGCCAATTGCCAGCAACAGCAACTGATATGCAGTCATACCCAAGCCTATTTTCAAGAGTGAATATCCTGATGCCGCAACCATTGTGGGAATAGCAAGGAAAAAGGAGAATTCTGCGGCTACCAGTCTTGAAGAACCCAAAAGCATCGCTCCGATAATCGTCGCTGCGGATCTTGAAGTCCCTGGTATCATAGCCAAGCATTGAATAAAGCCGATGCTCAAGGCTGTCTTATAGCTTAATTGTTTAATTGAGCTGATTTTTCCACCGACGTTTTTGTTTTCGATAATGATTAAAATAATACCGCCAATGAGTAAAGCTAAAGCGACGACCACCGGTGTAAATAATTTGTCTTCAATGCGTTTTCCTAAAAGTGCTCCGATAAACAAAGCAGGCAGTACTCCAATAATCGTCTTTTTCCATATGTCCCATATTTCGGCTTTTTCCAGTCTCGATTTATGCCTTCCAAAAGGGAAAAGCTTATGCCAAAAGTAGACGACCACAGAAAGAATAGCACCAAGCTGGATAATCACATCAAACATTTTAGCAAAACTACCTGTAAAATTAATAAATTCATTGACAATAATTAAATGTCCGGTCGAAGAAACCGGTAAAAATTCAGTAATCCCTTCCACAATACCTAAAATGATTGCTTTAATGATTAGACTCACCTTTTTGCACCCTCCTTTTTTATACACTCTCTAAACCATTTAACCGTAAGCTTATTATGACGTTACTTGCGCAAATTTAGTTGGCATCGCTTTAATTCATTATTTTACATATGTACATCTCTATTGTTAAATTGCCCAGCCTCTACTCCTTTCTAAATGTTACCTTTATGTAATACCTTTATCTTACCACTTTTCCTGCAGAAATTGCTTAATAATATTGGCGATTATTGTTCCTAAAACCATTCTATTAAAGCAAATCGACTGCTAATGTTGTAATGTTGATTAAAACGGATCAAGATTGCTATCAGGATAGACATAATAAAATCCGAAAGATAACGAGTAATAAATACCCTTGCTTTCGGATAGTCTTGCTGAAAGATCTACATCTTCTATTTTAAAATGCGAGGACTCTTAATCAAGGTATTTATCATTCGCTAAAATACTCTTAAACAACTCACATAAGGCTATTAATATTTTGCCAGCATATCCGCATCAGGTATTTCCACTTCTATTATAACCTAATAGTATTAAGCGACAATTAAATCCTTGTAAAAGTAATGTGAAAAACAGTTTTATAGATCAGTTATATTATTTCAAATCCGAAAACCGGAGCAACGTGTTTTTAGCTAAAATTATTTTCAAACTACATTTTATAAGTTTTTGTCACGAAGAAACATTTGAAGGAATATCAAGGTTTTACATAAACTTAAAAAAGAATAATTTGTTAAATTTTATATCAAATACATGGTTAAATTACTATATAACAGATAATAGTATTCCAATTAGGGCAGCTGCAATAATTAAATATACAGGATGCAGCTTTGTTCTTATTAAAATAACAAAAGCGACTATCATTAAAATGGCACTTTTAATGTCAAGAATATTTCTGCCTCCTATAATATGATTGCTGACAGCAAAATTAATGGCCGCAAAAATAATAACGCCAATGATAGCAGGTCTTAGGCCATAAAATGCAGCTTTAAAATTACGATGCTCCTGCAGTTTGCCAAGCACCTTTCCTACGAGAAGTATGACAAGCAGTGACGGCAAGGTAAGCGCAATCGAGGCGATTAAGGCGCCCCAGATGCCATCTATTTTAAAACCAACTATAGCCGCTGTATTTGTAGCAATGGGTCCCGGAGCCATTGCTGAAACAGCAATCGAATCTGTTAACTGACTCGTGCTCAGCCATCCATGGGTCTTCATTTCTGTTTGCAAAAGCGGCAGCATAGCATAACCACCGCCGAAAATCACTATCCACAACTTGGAAAAGGCTACAAACACACTTTCAAACATGCTCATTTTCTTTCACTTGCCTTCACTAGAGATACAGGACGGTTGAGCTTTATCCTTATGTTCACAAGCACAATTCCTAAGATAGCTCCAGAAACAATCACTACAAATATTAAACTTTTATGATATAAAAGGGTCACAATACTTAAGGCAGTAATGGCTAGGCAAGTTTTATCTATCAGAGACACTTTACTCATTTTAAAGGCAGCTGAGGCAATCATTGCAACGACTACTGGTCTTATACCCTGTAAGGCAGCTTGAACATAAAAGTTATGTTGGTATGTAATCAACATCGCTCCAAATATAACCATGATAGCGAATGTAGGCAAAATCACTCCTAAAAAGGCGGCAATAGCCCCCACAATTCCTGCTACTTGATATCCGACTAATGATGCAGCATTAACTGCTATAGCCCCTGGCAATGATTGAATAATAGCAAAAATATCAATGATTTGTTCTTTATTCACCCATTTCTTTTTATGCACCACTTCTTCTTCCATAATAGGAATCATTGCAAAACCTCCGCCGAATGAAAGCGGTGATATTTTAAAGAAGGAAAAAAAGATTTCCAATATAAATTTAAAGTTAATTCTTTTCTTTTCCATTGATAAACTCCCCTTTCCTGCAATCGAGGAAGCGATTGGACCTATTTCGTCTACATAGGAATCACGCAACAACTATGCAATAAGAGAATAGGAATTCTTTCACTAATAACGAAAAAAGATTATTGACAAGACAAATAGAGCACTCTTATTAGACCTTCTGAAATTCTCATAATATTTCCTACAGGGATTTTTATATTACGAGTCTGAAAGAAAACTACAAATAAATTCTGCTGAGAGTTTCTTAATTAAAAGGGCAGGTACCTTGGATTTTGCCAATATTTCTTGTGAAAAACTGCCAACTATGGTTCTTCTGAATTTTGAAAATCCTCGTGTACCAATAATTATTAATTGAAAGGCATTTTTTTCAGCATAATCGGCAAGGGCTTTCACAATTTCTGACCTGTTTGATTTCTCAGAAAAGCAAGTATTCAAATATAATATCTGATGCTGTACGTCTTGTTTTCGTTGCAAAAAAATATTGTTAGTTTGAGATAATAGTTTTTCATACTTTTTTGTGTTCTCATGATCCGCCCCATCAAGAATCTTTTTAAGCCACTTCGGGTCAGGACTAACGGGCCATCCGTCCAACCAATTGAATTCTGCACTCGAAGAGTTTGACCAATAATATTTGATACACTTTACCCTTAACTCTTTCCAACTATATTTTACGCCTAATGAACCTCCATCTTTTTCTTGAATTCGGAGAATCGTCAAATTCATTTGGGGAGAATTTTGCAAGAGATATGCAGCATAGACTGCTGCCGATAGGGCCTGATATGAGCCATCAGAATAGAGAAGAACTTTTAGTTTATTTTCCATTTTCTATGCCTCTTTATTATAGAACTCTTATAAAGTTTACTTTATGTCACAATCTTCTATATATATTTGTTATCATTTTGAGGTCACTAATTATTTATTGAATTTTAATAAATAGCCCCCCTCTCCTTACCCTCGTCCGTTTTTAATAGACAATTATAATTATTTAATTTAATAAAATTATACTGTGATAATCTTGTCAAAAGTAACTAGTAAAATTAATGGTTTTACTATTATATTTCCCTGAATTAACCTAGGAAAAATACTAGTTACAAAAACATTATATAAAAGCAAAAAGCAGACAAAGTCTGCTTAAGGGGTATATTGGTTTTAAATTTCAAGTGGGAGGGGTGTTCCTATACCTTGCAGTTCACTCAACCAACCCGTGCCGTAAGGCATATTGAGCTAGAGCGACCCTGCCTTTGATGCCTAATTTCTTCATGATCCGTGCACGATGAAAATCCACAGTTTTGGGACTGATTTTCAGGAGTTCTGCAATCTGGCGGTTGGTGTACCCACGAGCTACCATAACGAGAATCTCTCGCTCTCTCTCCGATAGTTGTCTATTATCCGTTACAGTACCATTTTTTACGTCCTGACAGTACTCTGCTAAAATTGTTGAAGTTACATTTGAATCAAGAAATGACTTCCCTTGATGAACAGCACGAATAGCCATAACAAGTTCATCGGCAGCAGCCCGTTTTAATACATAACCCTCTGCCCCTATCTTTAGAGCCGGCTGAAGATACTCTTTATTTTCATGCTGAGTAAGCAGAATAATTTTCGTCATCGGTGCAGTCTCTTTTATCCGTCTTGCCGCACTTAGCCCATCAACGCCTGGCATTGCAATATCCATAAGAACAACCTCAGGCTGCAGCTCACGAACAAGTGATAAGGCCTTTTCACCTTCTTCTGCTTCTCCAATGACTTTAAAATCCGGCTGCATCTCCAAAAGGACACGGATACCTGCTCGAAAAATTGTATGATCATCTACCAAGAGGAGTCGAATTGTTTCCAAACGAGGCACCCTCCTTTCTGAATTCCCTCTGTGACAATTCAAGATCAACAATTATTTCAGTTCCTTCGCCTATCTTGGAGGTTATTGTAATCGTTCCACCTAATAAACCAACTCTTTCGCGCATTCCTAAAAGCCCGAGATGCCCTTCGTTGTCAGTCTTGTTCCACATTTCTCGACTTGAGAAACCCTGTCCATCGTCGTTGATCGTCATCCTTAACCTCTTGCTCTTTTGAGTTAGAATAAGCATAACCTTATGTGCTTGAGCATGCTTAAAAACATTACTGATAGCTTCTTGAGCAATACGGAATAGTGTTGTCTCCGTTTCAGTTGGAAAGCGGCTGTCGATACCCTCCGTATGTAACTCGAACTCCACTCCTCTGGGGCTCAGACGACTTTCACCATACCAACGCAAGGCAGGTACTAAGCCAAGATCATCTAATATGGTCGGTCTCAAATCATAAACGATATTATGCAGCTCTTTAACAACCTGTCCAGCAATATTACGAACTTGCTCTAAATAATATATACCTTTTTGGTGATCATTAGGGAGAATTTCTTCTGCTGTTTTCAAACCAATCGTGATCGCTGCTATCGACTGAGTTGTTTCGTCATGGAGCTCCCGGGCAATCCGTTTTCTTTCCTCTTCTTGAGCAGAAATAACTTGATGCCATAGCTTTTCTAAAAGATCTTCACGCTCTCCAAGTTTTTGCGATAATTGGGACAGTTCTTGATTGCGCTTTTGCAGTGCCTGAATAGTCTCTTTTAGCTGAGATGTCATTAGATTAAAACACTGGGCTAAGTGTCCCACCTCATCTTTGCTGTTGAGACAAATTTCATCGTCTAGATTCCCTTCTCCAATTCGAACTGCCTGCCTGCTTAAAGTTTCCAAAGGACCTGTAATGAAGCGACTCAAGACTAGAGCCGCCAGATTCCCTATTATTATACCGATCAGCGTCAATAATGCTATCATCCAAGAAATATTTGATATAGGCTGTAGTAAAGCGCTCTCAGTCAGGCCGATATGTAATTCAATACTATTTAGTCCCCTCACTAAGGGCACGCCGGTATCTAATATCAGGTTACCATTAATATTTAACAGTTTAGTGACATATGTTTGGCCTTTCCCAAGCGGATCTGCCAGAACTAATCCCTCCGGAAACCCTTGCTGAAACGTATCGATCTCCGAACCGTTATCTCTATTTAAAATATAAGCATATGCAATATATTTATTGCTATCGATTTGGTTCTTCAAAACGCTTTTGACAGTTAACAGTTTTCCGTCCAAATACTGATCTGCAACATTGCTCGAGGTATTATCAGCTAATACAACGCCATTCTGTTCAATACTGCTGCGCACCGCGCTTTTTACAATACCATTAATTGCGATTATAGTCACCAGGCCCATAACAACCACAATTCCTGATGTCATATAGATAATTTTATGACTAAGCCGCATCTCAATTCTACCTCTCATTTGGCTTGGTTTACATTGATGATTTAATTAAGCAGACCAAATTTTTTAATCCAAGGTCGATAAACAGCATAAGGATCTCCTTCCAGTGCAGCAAACCCTTTAGGCATTTCTGAGTTATTCCATTGGTATAGGTCATCACGGTCTTTCCCTTGAGGTTGGAAATTAAGTAACGCTTTTTGAACAGCAGCCGCAGTAACCGGATCGATTCCAGAAGCAACCGCTATACCTCCGCTTGGGAAATAATCAGATACCGCTATAATCTTCACTAAACCTTCTGCAGCTAGTTTTTCTGCTAAGGTATCTTGCAGTGCTGCAGCGTCAAAACGGCCGCCAAGCACTGCATTCGCAGCATCTTCATAAGATTGAAAAGACTCAAAAGAGGCTAATTCACTTAGATCAATCTTCGCTTGGGCAAGCATAATTCGAGGAATAAGATATCCTTGGGTTGAAGTCCTGGAACTGAAGGCTAATGTGCGTCCACGCAAATCTTGAATTTTATTAATCGAACTATCACGTTGGGTGACAATCATTGTACGATAGCTTGAAGTTCCGTTCTCAGTGATTCCAATGACCAAGCTCTTGACTCCATACTTTTCAGCGCGAAGTACACTCAAGGGGCCTATAATTGAAAACTGAACCCGTCCTTCGCTCATTTCTTTAGCTATATCTACATTTTGAGGAAACACCCTTAATCTAAAATTATATCCTGTTTGTCGCTCTAGGTAATTCAACAATGGTGTGTATCGTTTGACATCCTCACTGGGACTTAATCTCCAATCAAAACCGACATAATAATAATTAGTTTTAGACTTAACCATTTGTTTTAATTGATCCGCAGAAACGGTCTTTTCAAGCTTAATTGTAATAGAATTTGTCTTTTGACAGCCGACAACTAATAGAACCACCAGGAGAGTTAATATCGTCGCAAGCCACAATTTTCGCAGCATTAATTGTTTTCACCTCTCTCAAGTATTTCAAGTATAACATGTCTATAGCATCAAGGAAATTCTTGAACCCTAAACATACTTCTCTGGAAAGTGAACTCGTACGGGGGACCCACTCCTACTTAATGAAGTGGGAGTCTTACGATTGGATAAAAAAGTCGCCTTAGATCAAGGCGACTCCTTCAAGCAGTATAAACGATTCAGCTTTTCGTTTCTTACTTATAACTACTTATAACTGTAACCGTTTGTCCAAAGCACGATACTGGATAGCTTCGGCCAAATGCTCCGGAAGTATATCGACGGAACCTCCAAGATCGGCAATGGTCCGAGCTACTCTTAAGATCCGATCATGAGCTCGAGCACTTAAGCCCTGTCCATCAAAAACCCGCTGCAAAAGGGCCTCTCCGCTTGAAGTTAAGCGGCCGAATTCCTTGCTTTCCTTCGACGTCATCTCAGCATTAGTTTTCGCGGATCCAAGCCTGGCCCACTGTCTTTCCCGGGCAGCTATCACTCGTTTTCTTACCATCTGCGAAGATTCTTGAGAGCCGCTGGCATTCCTTAATTCCGAGAAATTCAGTCGTGGCACCTCAATATGCATATCAAAGCGATCTAAAAGGGGGCCGGATATCCTCCCTCGATAGTTTTGAATCTGCAAAGGCGAACAACGGCACTCTCTGGCGGAATCACTAAAAAAACCGCAGGGACACGGATTCATACTGGCAATAACACTAACATTGGCAGGATAGGTAATACTGCCTGATTGACGTGATATTGTCAATTCCCGGTCTTCCAAAGGCTGGCGAAGACTTTCTAAAACTTCGCGTGGAAACTCAGGCAGCTCGTCCAGAAATAAAACACCATAATTGGCAAAAGTCAATTCGCCCGGGCGCAGATCACGCCCCCCACCAATCATCCCAACTTTGGTAATGGTGTGGTGAGGACTGCGAAAAGGGCGATACTGAACCAAAGAGCCATTGCAGGGCTGCAAGCCACAGACACTGTAAAGCTGCGTAACTTCAAGGCTCTCACTCTCACTTAATGGAGGAAGTATTCCTGAATAGGCCTTAGCGAGCAATGTCTTACCCGATCCCGGAGGACCTACGAGTATAACATTGTGGCCCCCTGCCGCTGCAATCTCCAAAGCGCGTTTTACATGTTGCTGGCCGTGAACATCTGTCCAATCAACCTGACTTCCACGAGCAATTTCTTCGCCAAGAGATACTCGAAGTATCCGTTCGTCTTGAAAGTCATTTTCACACTCTAAGGCCGCGATGAGTTGTTTTAAAGTTGAGGTGCTGTGGGTTTCCAATCCTGTCACGAGGCGAGCTTCAGCCAGATTCTCAGGAGAAATTATCAAGGAAAGCTCCTTTGTCTTCCCTGTCGTTTCTATTTCATACTGTTGATTATCCCGATACAAGGAAATGGCCATAGTTAACACACCTGGAACAGGCCTTAAAGAGCCCTCCAAAGACAATTCGCCTGTAAATACATAATGATCAAGGCAGGAACCATGATATTGATTTGTTGCTGCCAGAATCCCCAGGGCAATTGGCAGATCAAGTCCTGATCCTTGCTTCCGCAAATCTGCCGGCGCTAAATTAACGGTGACCCGCTGTAAGGGAAACTGGTAACCTGAGTTACGTATCGCAGAGCGCACTCGGTCACGAGCTTCTCGAACAGCAGTCGTTGCTAATCCCACAATCTCAAATGGTGGTAGGCTACCCCTTCTCCAATTTTTGCCCTTTAAGTATCTCCTTAATCAACATAAAGTGTTTAAGTAGTTTTTTGAATCCATCAATGAAACCTCGTCTGTATGCCTTCCGAAAATTAATACTGTTCATGTAAGCCAATTTGTCTTCAAATCCACTAAAAAAATCCAACCCCATACTACTTTTAATTTTATCTTCCATATCAATTAGTTCTTTGTTCAGCTTACCATATTCGGGGTTATCAATAGATTTTTGATAGGCTATTTCGTAAAGCCGCTCTTCAATTAAGTCATCTATAATATTATCAATCTTCACGCCTAAACCCCTCTCGTTAAAACCAATTTTTAGCCGGACTTTATTACCTCTTTCTAATCTTGTGTTATTTTTATCAAACATAAAATTCAAAAACATTCTACAGCAAATCTGTTACTGTGTCTATAACTTAATGAATAAAATTGTTAATTTAATTTAAATATTCTATTGTTATAACGTATAAATAAAATAAATTAGCAAAAACCATTGACTAAAGTCAATATACGTATAAATAATTAAAATAGGCTTTGTTTATTTTTCAATTTGTTTTATTAGTAAAGTCAGCTTTAAACGTATAAATAAAATATTTAAGTAATTTCATTCAATAAAAGCACTTCTACTTTTAAGGCGTATGCAATTTGCGCAAGGGTTTTGGGACTAGGCACTTTTCTTTCCTCTTCGATTTGTCTCAAATAAGCTAAACTGATCCCAGCGACATCTGCCAATTGCTTTTGCGTCATTCCCCTCTCTTTACGAAAATATATAATATTTCTGCCCGTACCCATAATGTAAATCCCCTTATGCTGTCTGGGCATTTTAATTGTATACCCATTATTAAGTCGAAATTAGCAGTAAAAATAATTCTAAAAGTAATACTCTCGCGACATATATCGACATTATAGTCTATATTATGGCTAAAATATATAAGATATATCTTATATTTTTCGATATTCGAAGGAAAGCTGCTATTTTGAGAGAATAACTTTCCTCGGTGATTTGATTGATAAAAAATCGTCTACAAGAAGTAATGTGGCGCAGACACCTCTCTCAAGAGGACTTAAGTAAACTAACGGGTATTAAGCAATCATATTTAAGCGAGATCATTAGCGGTCAAAGAAATGTCCAGATTACGACTGCCCAGAAGCTTGCAAAGGCATTAGGCATAACCATGGACTATCTATGGCCTTATTAAACATAAAAATAAAATATTTCACTCTCCCCCTTTTCTAAAAACAAAAAAGCCGACTAACACCCATTAAAATGGATGACTAGTCGGCTTCTGTCTTCAGCAGTATTGCCATAAATCATTAAGTTGTTTGACTAATTACTGATTATATTAAAAGTATAGCAGGACAAACTCAAAAATCAAGCCCAAGTCTATTAATTATATGGTCTCTAACTCGTCACCAAATCCGGCCAGAATCAAACCTCTGAAACATAGGTTAGTAGGCTTTTTTAGAGTGTCTATTAAGACTCATATTTTACCTTTTCCAAAATTGCTTGATCTTTTATGCCGCAACTAGTTCAGCTATTCTGAACTAGTTCACACAGCAGGTTCACTCAGATAGTTCACTCTTAACGAATACCCTGTGTGAACCTGCTGTGTGAACACTCTAAAGGCTAATCTTGACTGTAATTTTTTTGTCGTAGAACCATTAAGAATGTCGGAAAGCAGGAAATATTCACAAAATGTTGAAAATCTTAAAGAAGTTCTCATAAATAAGTTTTAGGGGTGAATCGAAATGATGGTCAATTGTAAAGCTTGTGGAAAAGAAATTGCAAAAGGAGTCAAAAAGTGCCCCCATTGTGGTAAGGATCAGAGGAACTTCTTCGGAAAACATAAGATCATAACTGCTATTTTGGTTCTTGTTATTATTGGCGGCATTGGATCAGCTTTGGGGGGAAAAGGTAATAAGTCAACGTCCGCTTCTGCACCAACGACGACATCAACATCTTCTTCATCAACGACAAAGCCGACCGAACAACCTAAACCAACTGAACTATCTAACACGGGCACATCCAGTAATGTCAAAATAACAGTCACTGGCTTCCAAACTGCTGCTACCGTTGGTACAAATGAATATAGTACAGCCAAAGCTCAAGGGGTTTTCAAGATTGTCAAACTTACCATAACCAATAACCAAAAAGACGCCATCACAGTCGATTCAAACAGCTTTAAATTAGTCGATGATCAAGGCAGAGAATTTACTGATTCAACAGAAGCTCAAACAGCTTTAATGACATCGGATAGTTCAAATCAAAACTTCTTCTTGAAGCAAATCAATCCTGGTATAACCGTATCTGGTTTAGTTGTCTTCGATGTTCCAAAGGATGCCAAAGGATTTAAGTTAAAGGCTACCGGTGGAATGATGGGTGATCCAATAATGTTGAAAGTTGAATAATTAGCAAAATAAAACACGCAACAAAAAAGGAGAGCGATTAAGCTCTCTTTTTTTTAAGGTTCAAACTTTTAAACAACGAAGCAATAATAAACTTAATTCATTAACACAATAACTCATGCCAAACATTATTAATCCATTTAGGAAAAAGCTTGCTCCCCAGCCTTTTCCTAATCCCTTAATATATCCGATCGATTCAAATATTCCAAAGACTACATGAACTAATGCCCCAATAAATAATACGCATGCAAACCAAGACAACAACCCTACTGCTATTTCGCTCATATGTTCTTTCCTCCTTTCAATAGTTTTCCGCAAAAAAACAAAAAGAGGCTAACCTAGCGCCCAAAATTACGAGCGTCTAAATTAGCCTCCGTCCACTGCGGTAAAGCTTATTATCTAGTTTTAGCTATTTTATCGTAAATAGGAATCAAATTCAAGTCTTCTACATCTTCCAAAGCATCCATTTGCATGTATTCAGTTCATACTTTATCAAGGCTTCCAAATCCCCGCACACCTCACTAATTGCAATTATTTAGCAAAATACCTCCCTTTACTAAGAACATGAGTTTTGATAAAATTAGAACATACATTCTATCAGGGAGGAAAGATAAATGAAAGTAGTTATGGCCCCCATAGAAATGATCGCTTGGTTCGATATTCCAGGGATGCCACGCCCTATTCGCTTTCGGCATGATGGAAATGTAGTAAAGGTTGAAATGATTAGTAGAATATCGGAGGAAGGGCCTGTCATAAAACAAACGAAGATTTATGATTGTCAGAGCGAGATTCACGGACAGATGCGGCAGTTTCAGCTGAAGTATGAGGTTAGTACTTGTCGGTGGTTTCTATGGAAGGTTTGAGCGTGACGGAGATATGCTAGAACCAGGCGAAAACGAAGATGGGGGTGGCGAGGATTTTCATGGGGTTCTCCTGTACGTTGCTTGGCATTCTAGCACCATAACTTACGCTAAGGTGGTGTAACTTGCTTGTCGTTCTTTTGGGTCTCAATGAATGGGTTTTCTATAGGAAATCCCTGTAACATATGCACCCTCGGGCCTCCTTGAGGCGGCTGAGGAATTGGAAACATTTGCTGCATTTGTTGTTGCATTTGTATCATAGCTTTTTCATCGTGATTTTCTATAATCTTAACAGCTGGTGAATTTGAAAAAGTATGCATATAGGCATGATGGATTGTCAGAACTGTATCCTGAAATTTATGATCATCCTCAAGCCTACAAACTTTAAGACCAAGTCTTTCACATTCTTCATAGGGAATATGCCGTGCATGTGATTTTGTTTTAGTATGATCTCTTAAATCTTTAGCAATTCTTTCGGACTTAATAAGGCTATCGGATTCACCACTGAACATTCCAGTCTCAAGCCAAGAACTAACCAATTCTGTTGACCAGTCGATTGCTTTTTCACAATCACCGATAAAAGTAGGGTGATATTTACTTATTATTACCTGCCAAGCCGGAATCCTTTCGGGGTATTCCTTAATTTCTTTCAGGGCCCTTTCAAACTCTTCAATTACACCATATGTGGAGATTCCGTTAAATTGAGGGTCTATCGGCCCAAGGCTAGATTGCTTTCCCATAACTATTTCTTTACAAGAGCACGCAATCATTGTTCCAGCAGACATAGCGAGTTGCGGAATAATAGCTCTAATATCCGTACCGAATATTTTTCGCAAGTAGTCAACAATGGATTCAGTTGCGGCAATGTCTCCTCCTGGGGTGTGTAATAATAAATCAAGACCTTTGCTTTTATCTAGCCCATGGATAACCGCCATTAATCCATTTTTATCATCGTCATTAATCATAACTTTGTTAATATCCGATTTTTGTAACCACCCCGAATAATAAGCAATTACATTTCGACCAGTTATGGCATGTAATTCTTTCAGGTATTTCCTACGAACAAAATCCAAAGCATCTATTCTTTTGCAGCTCTGGATTTCCTCAAGAACTTCGTTCCAATTAGGCATAAAACCACACCAATCGTAATTATTTATTATTGTATGCCATGCCTTTTTGTGTTGAACTAGATGAATAAAAAACACTTACATCCTTTAAAACAGAACACTTTTTAAAATTCTTTGCAAAATCATTCGCGTTCGTGTAGGAAGGAAATGAGTTGCTCGGAATATTTAATTGCTCAAAAGCCTTTTCAATCCTTTTATTATCCACTGATCATTCCTCCATTTCTCCTAATCTCTTAATCTCCTAATTTCATAATCTATTAATGTATTATATAGTCAATTAAGGCAAAGATTCAAATTTAGATTACTTTATATGTGACTATTAGTCCCTTTGAGCGTGAAATATATGTATACTGATTGCAATATGGGACTAATTCACTATTTTACTTTAAATACGCAAAAAAGCCCACTTCCTTAATTGGAGGTGGGCTTTCGTCTTTACGCAGCGTCCGGCAACGCTGGTTTAATTTATTGTACAGGTTATTGAGCAGGAGCTTGGGCTTGCTGATCCGGCTGCGCTGTTGAGGAATCCGCTGCAGGTTGAGCCTGAATTTGTGTAGGTTGTGCAGGAGCAGGCTGAACAGTCGGCGCAACATTAACGGTCAAAGCCATCTTTCCAATTTGCTCAGCAACTAAACTTGCAAGCTGATCCATCGGTATATTCGGAGTGACAGCCTTAACTTTAGTTTCAATCATAGCCATAATCTCTTCTTCGGTATATGGCGTAGCAGTTCCAACTAATTCTGCTAATTTGTCCTTACCTTTTTTGTAAGCACCCTCGATCAAAGTTTCCCATTCAGAATCGGTGAGCTTAATTCCATACCTAGCGCCTAATTCCTTGGCCTTCGCCAGAGCGTGTTGATATTTTGCTAAATCTTGAGTAATGCCCAATTTTTTAGCAGCTTGTGTAGCAAAGTCTACCGCCTCGGAAACGATGCTTTTAGCGGTTGCAAGTTGTTTAGAATTAAGATGAAGCTTGCCAACAATAGCGGCAATAGCGCTGACAACGAGTACTCCAAGAATATTGACCACACTGGAAATTAAAGATGCATCCATGATAAACATACCTCCTCTATTTTACGGCAATATTAAGAGCAGGCCATTTGACCTGCTCTTTGAAGATCCTCGTCTGCCGGGGCGAGGAAGAATTACATTAAGATAACTTACCGCCAGTATAAGCATTAGCAACAGCAACAACGGTATCTAATGGCTTATTTCCCGACATATAAACCTCATTAGGCCACCCTAATTCAGGACCACCAACATTAAATACCTTTTTTGCTTTTTTGGCATCAGGATTAACACTTGCATTTCCATTTCGGCAGAACATAGCGCATCCTCCATGTAAGTCCGCTATGTCTTTTGCAAGGCTGAAATCATTGACAGTGTAATAAACGACTGCATAATCCATTTCAAAATCCTCCATTTCATCGTATTGCATTGTCACATCAATAACCACGTCATTCCATGTCTTGCTGTGACTAGCTAAGTAAGCAATTGGGTCTGTATGATCTGTTTCTCCCCACTTGGCAGATACCTGAGCATGAGACATAAGAGTTACACCATTAATAACGCCCAAACCTCGATCATGAAGGAGTTTGGCGAGCAACCACACATACATAGCATAATCTTGCGCGAACTGTGTAGAATCATAGGTTTGGCAAAGCTCAACGTGAACATAGCCAAGATGATTGGCTGTATGGCCGGCGCCATAGCCAATATAATTTGGATCTGCAACCTCTAATATTTTTCCGGAACCCACGAAATAGTGAGGGAATGCATTTTGCCAATTATTTAGAGCGTAGTTTCTCTCACTATCCGGGGTATCGTAATAGGTGTCTGTCGCGTGTGCTACGACCCCAACATAATGACCACTATTATAGGATATTTTGGGTAATCCCGGAATTAAATTCACCTGAATTGGATAACTCATAACGGCCTCCTTAATAATCCGCAAGATATGTTTTTTCGTCATCTTCTTTCAATCGTTTAGCTTGTTCGTTTTCCGCGTTTTTCTCTGACGAAAAAGCACCGAATTGAAGAACGTGAACAAGATAGGGTTTTACGCCCTTAGCCTCATAATAGGCCACTCTCTCTTGTGCCTTGGCTAAATCCAAATAGGGCAAAGATTGAACATGAGTCAAGGTTGTTGGTTCTGGCGGATTAGGTTGACCATCAATAAAATTAATATTAACTACAACTGAATATTGAGTGCCCGCATTAAACCAAATAAATTTAGCTATTGCATTGCCAAGTGTAGGACTATTTACCGTAAATGTTGCTATCCCATCGGAATTGGTTGTTGCGCCGCATCCTCCTGATAAAACGCCGCTGTACATAGACTGGATTGCTTGATTTGCTAAGCCAGCGTTGTTATTAGTTAGTTTGACTTTGATTTTTAAATCCGCATTGATTGGAGCGTTAACAGAAGTATTGTCTACCGATAATTGATAATTATCGGTTAAATCATGAATTGTAGCGCTAGCACTAGTGGTATGCGTTACTCCATCAGGAGCCATCCAAGCAACCTGTGCATTAAATATTCCGCTAGAAGACTCAACGAAAGGCAAAGATAACACTCCACTATTATTCGTTGTAAAATCTTTGTTGACAGTACTTCCCGGCTGAGAAATAACCATTGTGATAGTTTGGTTAGGCTCAGAGGTAGTTACTGTAAGCATGATAAGCTCGTTGGTGCTGTAAGATGATTTATCAGTCTTAGCGGTCAATGTATAGACCTTATCCGGCACAGGAGTAGGTTGAACATTCGGGAGAGCATCTAAATCAGCCTGTAATTGAGCAAGATTGAAGCCCTCTGGTGATAAGCCATTGCCATTTAAAATCTCTGTCGAAAGAGCAACCCAAGCTTCGTCGCAATATTTCTGGAAGAACTCTACGGACATTTTTTGAACCTTTCCCCAAGTAACAACATAGATCCAGCTACCATCATAACCAACGATCTCTACATCATGTCCACCTTCTATGGCCGATCCTTCAACCACCGTCCACGGTAAGCTTTGAGTAAACTGACTTGTCGCCGAAGATGGAAGCTGGATGCCAATTTTCACAACTCCGAATAAATAAGCCGCTTCTAAAACTTCGCTGAAGTTCGTAATATCCAAGGATAAATAAGCGCCAATTTTATGGCGTTTTCCTGTTGCGTCAATCATTCCTGTGTTACGATGATAATCTAAAGCGTCACGAATAACGGTTCCTTGGTCGCTGTTAGGATTATTCGGATTATAACCAGTTATAGCCGAGTAGTCAGAAAGTGCGTTTTGTGCCGTGAATTGTGCAGGAGTTCCGCTGCCTTCAGCCGACCAAAGCATAACGGCGTGATCTGCACCGGCAATAACGCAATCTCCTACGGTATCATTACCGAGCATTCCCCAAACACTTACTAAATTTTGGTGTCCAAAAGATGACGGAACGGCAGGCAATGCAGGGTTTCGATAGTTTTTATAGAGGAAATCTTTGTGGCTTTTTACATAAGGTTTTTTACCAAGCTTAAAATTCATTAGCATTTCACACCTTTCGTATTGTGATGAACATCTTTGAGCACAATCTTGATGTCTTGGCGCTCATCTCGGGCTAGCTTTAACTCTTCTTTGACCATAGCCAATTCCTCGATAACTGCGTCATGCGTTTCCTGAGCGCGTTTTTCGGACGCTCTACCGATGACATTCTGGCCAACCATGAGTAGTGGAAGGCTCCAGAGCTGGACTGTATTTGACCAGTACAAGAGCTTATCCATGAGATTAGGGAAAAGAACCGGGGCAAAGCCATACAAAAAGAAAAGGTATGTTGTATACATTGAACCAAAAATTAAAGTGGCCCGCACTGCAAGCCACTCGTTAAACTTCTTCAATTTCCTTTAGCACCTCCTCGGCTGTTTGACCATCCTGTGGAATCGGATCTTCGCCATCCTTACATAATTTCTGCATAACCCAAATAGGAAAGGACAGAGAATGAATCCCTGTCCCGCTGTTTCCGTCTGCATGATCTACGCCGGTATGATGATCTTGGCAAAGGACTAACATATTTCGAACATCATCAACGCTGGTTATAGGTTTGCTTTTAAGTAATCGTCCATAGCCGTAAGGGTCCCATTCCTCGCAGAATTCCTTCAACTTAGCGAAGTCTGTAACTCCTTCAAGGCTCCATTCTGCGCCGAAATGGTGAACTTGAAGTTTATCAGTTGTATTACATACCCGGCACTTGAAATGCCCATCAGCCTTAAGGCGTTCCTTAGCATGTCGGAATTCTGCCGATTCGGAGCGTTCTGCATGTTCAGGAGTTATGACGATTTCAGTAAGGGTTCGTTTTATTTCGTGAGCTTCTACAGTCATTTTCCATCCCTCTCTAAATCATCGATTCGTTTATGCGCTGATTTTGTACTTTCCTCAACACGAGTCACACGTTCACTTAATGTATTGAGGCTTCGGTTTGTCTCCTTTTGCTCAAGAAGGGACTCGTCCATGCGCCGCATAATATAAGTTGTATTGGCTTCAAGATTCTTAATGTTTGACTCCATGCTCCCCTGCTCTTTGCCTTCTTGTTTGGATTTTTTCTTTGTCCCAACAATATAACTCACGACTCCCACAACAATTGAGCAAATCACTCCAATAAGCGACACTATGGTTAATTGATCCACTCTATCCCCTCCTATGCCTATAAACTGCCAATTTTAATGAGCAACTTCGATCCAGCCACGTCTGCCGGACTGGGATACTTTATCCCTGGACACAAATCAATGCCAATGTCTCGGTAGATATCTGCCCATAGCACAGAGCAAATTCGAGCGTTCGACGGTTCTTTATAAGGAAGTAATATCCGTGTCCAATAGCGAATTAGCTCAACAAAAAGGAGAGCGTAATCGTATCGCCCTCCAACTTGATAAGTAGCATGTTCAAGTATGTTTTGTCTTGATTCTCGATCCGCGAACATGCATCGGAATACGTCCGCTTGGCCTTTATATTTACTCACCGGTGCATATCCTGTTTGCCTGAATCCCTCGGCCTCGATAAGCTCTTTATGACCAACAAAGCCAGCAACGTGCGAGTATTGGCTATGCTCCACGGCTTCGATGGCCTCACTAATGAATCCAGTCCCGCGAACCAGGATTAGGTCGCCGATTCTTAAATCTCTCTGATCCATAAATTACCTCCTTTTTTAGGGCATAAAAATAACCGCTCGATGGCGGCTAAAAAATTAAGACACCGGATTATTCGGCGTCTTTTTTGCTCATTTTCTCTTGTATAGCTTCATTGATAAAGGAGTTTAAGCTCAATCCGTTTTTCTCTGCAAAGTCTTTAATAACTTCCTTCTGCCCTTTTGGGACAGTAAGTGCAACTCTATCGTAAGCCTTTTCATTGTACTTCCTGTTTGCTTTAGTTCTCGCTGTCGGCATATCCTCACCTCAATATAAGCATACCATAAAAAATACACTAACGCTAGTGTAAAAAGTGTTGACTATGTACTAACGCTATGGTATATTATATGCAATAACACTAGTACATTTAAGGGAGGAAATGCAAATGAAAATAAAACAATACAAAGTCTTCAAAGCAGGCAGCACTCAAATAGGAACACTTTATGACACCTGTATAACTAAAGCAGCTAAACAATTTATCGACACACTTGGTAAACCGGCCAATTACCAACTTTTCTCCAAAGAACAAGCAAGCGTTCGTTATAACGATAACTACAATGCAATGAGTGACTTCGTAATCTACGAAGCATAGCCAGCCTGGGCCAATACCGGCGTAAGAAAAGGAGTGTTAGTAAATGAGTGAAACCATTTCCTACAATCGTTTGTTAGTTCGAAAAGACCATATGTCCAATTTTATGAGTGGTTTTAACCGCAAAACTGAAAAATGCGTATTTATCAAGCGCTGTATGGCGTCGATGTCAAACGGCATTTTTAAAAGTATTAACAATGTTCATTTTCAATGTTGCAAATCATGGAAATTAGAAAGCACCCGTCCCTAAGCCTGGCAGCCTAGACGAGTGCTAACATTGACACCGAAGCGTCGTGGTTATTATATCACGGCGCTTCGGTTTAAAGAAAGAAGGAGCGAAAAGAGATGTCAAAACTAATACTTAGCTCGACCGCAGAAATTTTACTTAAACAAATAATAGATATTTACTCAAAGGAGAACAGTCATGAACTTAGAGAATCTTTATCCTCGATCTTATCCCAATACGATATTAAACCGGCAATGATCCCTAATGGCCATCCTGATCTAAAACAAAAGATCAATCTTTTCTTGGATGGGAAACGTCTGGAAGGTCTTAGCTCCTCAACGCTTAATGATTACGCCCTTGAATTAAAGATTTTTGCTCAATACATTCACAAAGCCACCAATGATATTACTACGGGGGATATTCGCGGTTATCTAGGAGAATTTGAACATTTAAAACCCTCATCGCTCTCGAAGAAACTATCCGTCTTAAAAAGCATGTTGGGCTGGCTTGCATCCGAAGATATAATTCGAAAAGATCCCACAGCAAAAATTAAGCCGCCGAAGAAAGAACAACGAGTGCCCAAAGCACTAACAATTGAGGAACTGGAAATGATCCGCGAGTCCTGCATTACCCCTCGTGAAAGAGCCCTCATCGAAGTTTATTATGCAACAGGTGCCCGCCTGTCTGAAGTACAGCGCCTAAATCGCGAGGATATTGACTGGCAAACTATGTCCGCCCGGGTAATCGGCAAAGGCAATAAAGAGCGGACAGTGTACTTTAGCTTTAAAGCATCGTATCATCTCAAAAAATATTTGATGCGCCGGTTAGATGAAGTGCCGGCACTGTTTACAACCGAGAGGCAGCCATTTCGCAGGCTCTCAAACCGAGGAATCCAGCGGGCAATAGGAATTATAGCCGCTAGATCCGGAGTCAAGAAGAACGTCCACCCACATATATTTAGACATACTTTTGCAACTTTGATGTTGAACAATGGCGCGGATCTGGTAGCCGTACAGGGATTACTCGGGCACACCGATCCGGCCACAACTCAAATCTATGCTCAGATAACCGACGAAAAACGAAAGCAAGCGTATAAACAATACCTTGTTCAATGAACGCCCTTCGAGGTGTTTCTTTTTTTATTTACAGGATATTCCTCTCTTGTGTCGAATTGGGTAAGTTGTTCGGGCTAACCTAATCTTGCTCAGAAGGGAGGTGTTAAATAATGTCCTTTGGTCTTGATCCTCAAACGCTTAAACAGATACAATCACAGGTAGACGCTGTAAAGAGAGCTACCCAAGGCATCGACTTGCAATCAATTTCCAAAAGAATAGATGAAGTCAATAGTTACAAAAATCCAGCATTCCAACTGCCTGCACTAACTAATCCAAACCTCGCTAGCGAATTTCATATGAGACTTATTAAAATGATAAATGATTTTGACGAAAAACTTAATCAAACCGAAGAAGTCGGCGTAAGACTGGTAACCTTTGGACAATCAATAACCTTTTCGGTCGAAGATATTGGTTACTGGAATCCTAGTCTCATCCGATTTTACGGACAGTTAGAAGATGGTACGCCGGTTGAATTAGTCCAGCATGTTACTCAGATAAGTTTTCTCTTAATGGCACTTAAGAGAAAAAATCCGGATGAACCTAAGCGGAAGATCGGTTTTCGTTCTGAGGAAGAAAATGGCGAAACTCAAGAATGAATTCCTCAATCAGCTTGATGTGTTGCTCAATTATGTCGAGTCGCTCATTGATTTGCTCAACTTGTTTACCATTAGCCACGATGGGTTTAAATCGCGAAAAATTAACATCAGAAGTGAGTTGCTCTATCCTTCCGACCTGTAATTTATCCATTTGCCAAACCTCCCTCTATTACTAATCTTAAGCCCCCGATCACTAAAATCAGGGGCTTTCTTACTACGCATAATGGGTCTACTGTGTAATAGTAAAGATTTGTTATCACTGGGTATCCGATTCGTTTGTCTTAACAAATTTTATCTTGTAAAATTTTTCTATTTTGAATAGATCCTCTTTATTCCCTAGAAGAATCTTTTCTAACAAAAGGGTTAATCTAAAAAAATTTCTTTTTTTCCTTAAAATTTTAACATTATTTTTATTTTCGAGGGCGCAAACTATTTTCTCGTGAGTTTTGGTTTTAAATACTTTATTCTGTGGAATTTTATCGAAAAGGTCTTCGCCCGCTTCTATAAACACCCTCTTTCTTTTATTGTTTTTGAAATTTTTAAGTTCTTTCTTTTTATTTTTCGTAATGCTTTGATGAATCCAATTCTTGCTGATGAATCCATTGGTTAGAATAAAGAAATCATTTATTCGTATGGAATTTTTTTTCACGTCAATGCATTTTATAATCTGATAGAAGAACCAGATTATAAAATATAATTCGATTAAGCAAATAATATAGTATAAAAAAATCAAAATTGCCACCTCCAAATGCTATTTATATAACATTTATCGGCAGTATCTTATTTGCACTTAAATAAATTAAGGAAGGGCAAAGAAAAAAGACGATCTCTCGCCTTGCTTTGCCCTTCGTTCTGGAATTAAGCCGCTGTGCCGTTTACAACCTCAGTTACCACAGTTTTTAGATTATAAAGTGCTGGAACTTGATCTAGTTTGTAAGTTCCTGCCATAACAAGGGATACCCATACTAGCACTAAGCCTGAATCCTTTGTAAATGTCATGATCTCGCCTCCTTTCGCAATATAAAAATGCTAACGCCTTAGGTAGTTGGTGTTGTAGGTGTTAGCAATGTTGACATCATAATGGTTAATTCTCCGATGGACTTGTTTGCTACAGCTAGGTCTGATTGGAGTTGAGTGTTTTGAGATTGTAACTGCTTAATGGGGTCATTAGCTTGTTGCTGAGAAATTATGCTTTGCCTTTGAGTCGTGTAATCTGCCTCTTGTAATTCTGTCACATCTATTGGTAATGTAGTTATATTTTCATTTGTAGTTACTAAACAGTATGAGCGATCAGTAGAATATGCTTGACTACCGGGTACAAATTGCTCAATATCAAGCCCTTTGTAATCACATTGACCAAATTGATTAGTTAGATTTACTATCTTTAAATATTTCATTTTTAATCCCTCCTAATATTGTGTTAAGGCGTTTGGAAATAATGACCAAAACATATATAGCTTACTGATACCATTCAGGTTTACTACCACACCGAAATTATTAATAAATACGTAAGCAAGAGTAGCAGCACTATTAATCAAAATAGCATATACACCATTTGACGAAGTCATGAAGCCCGTTACTGGATACGTTGATGTTGTAATCTGTGGAGAACCTATGAGTGTGCCATTTAAGTCATATACATAACAATAATAATTCGAAGAAGAAATATAACACGAAAACAACCTGTTAGTTCCCGAATTTACTATTGCTGGTTCAGCCAGTAAGGGAGATTGAAAAGTATGAATTAAAGTTCCGTTTTTATCTGTTATATATGACGGATAGTTATTATAAGCCCAAAGCATATGACTTTTAGACACATTGATAATTTGGGTATTAGCTTGCGAACAAATTATTGTGCTTACTAAGGTTCCTGTGCTGTTAAAACCATAAGCTTTGCCATCTGGTACGGAAGTTTTATAAGCCCATAAATATCCAGTGTATTCGTCATAACAGGCTGGAGCATATTCTGTAGGTAAATTTTGAAGATGACTATCAAAATTTTGTTTGAGTTGTGCTCCTTGCACTGTCCCTCCGCTTGTATATCCTGCCGGAATTGTTTGTGCTGAAACTGATGGAGTATAATTTAACGCTCCATTATTCGGCATCGTGCCACTAATGCCTGTGTCGTTATCGTTGCTGAATGTTGTCCCAGCTAGTACGTTTGTAGCAACGGCAGTACCTTCCGCACTAGCTTTGATAAAAAAACAGTTACCAGATTGACTCCACCATACGGTATAGGCTTTACCAGCGATAAGATTTGGCGCTGTCGTGGTATTTGGTTTGTATAGCGGTGAGCCATTTATCGTTGTCGAAGCTCCACTGTTTGCTGCACTTGCAATAAACGTCATGGGGAAACCATCCGTTAGAGTTTCCTTGATTGTTAATGTAATCGCCGTTGCTGTGCCCCCTGCCTTTTGGTACGCATAATCGGCCTGATGAGCAGCAAGGGCTGTATCAGAATAAGCCTCTGCAGCTGTCTGAGCCGAAGCCGCCGCTCCAGCTGGATCCGCGCCAATACTGTTAGGTGTTGCGCTTAAAGTACCATCTCCAGCCACCAAGATACTGGAGCTACTCTTCACGATACCAGCTGTCGTGGACGTTGCAACTGGAACTGCAGAAGAAGGTATATTTCTAAGCCTTGATCCATCCCCCTGTAAACCTGATATTACTCGCTTATCCGTGATATTCCCCGCCACGATGGAAGTCACTCCTGCCGGAACTTCAACTTGAGCCAAAGTTAACGCAATCAGCCCTACAGGTATGGACGGAGCTGTAGGACTGGCGGCAGGGGCTCCCATGATGACTTGCAAGCTTGCTGAATAAGGCGTTGATGTGGTATCAATTGTCGCTATCACTAAGTCAAGCCTTGGATTCGTGGCATCTGCTGCGGCAATAGGCAGCATTACTTGAGTATCGTTATAAACTCTGTATCCACCCGGCAGCCACGCATTACCTCCTGGGCTTCCTTGTGTTGCTCCTGAAACAGTAACCGCCATACTTGGCACACTTGTAGGTGCAACGACCAAATCATCAGATGTGATCACGCCGGGAGCAATAAAATCTTGATCTCGTTGCATCATGTCTGACGGGTAATATTCTACTCCGGCCATATATGTTGCATGTAACATACTTTACCTCCTTACTGCACACTTGTTGTTGTGCCATCTTCCCAATGCAAAACGATCTTTGCTACGGTTCGCTTAGAATTTTTTACAGCTTTAACTACGTCCTGCCGCTGATACTGCACATTGTTGGGATTCTTCATCGTGATATCGATTATAAAGTGATCAGCCCCTACCTCATTCCTAGTTAGAATTGTTCCTTTCCCGGAAGGTGGTATGGCCGGCAAGTAGCTTCCAAACATCCAAGGAAATGTTGCGGTTGAAAAATCCCGGTGATTTACTCCATCCCATCGCGCAGGTAATCCTCCATCATAGTTGAATTTAAACGGGAATGTAAATATCATCTGCCCTCGTTCGCTATAACCAGGAGCTACACCGGTGAAAGGAGTTACTGCATTTACTAAGGCATCCGGAATAGGGCCTTGAGCATATACAGGTAACTGCGATAGGATTCTTGCCCTATAGGTATCGTCTAACTCTCCGATCCTGCGGAGAACGTCCCAATCTGCTCCATTTCTATCAAGGCCGGCTCCTGTGGCAGTAGTGACAGAGAATTGTTTGGTTAATTCTATTTGACCTGGATCAACGGCATCAAAAGCCGTTCCAATGCCATTAACGATCTGATACAAGACTGATTTAGGGTCACGAGTAAATTTATTGGTAAGCCGTTTTAAAATATTATCGCGTTGTATACTCATACGCTGATCACCGTCGCTGTTACTGCACCGGCTTGAGGTAATTGCGAAAGATTAACAGGAATCGAAGCTATTCCGCCGTTTAACGTCACACTCCCAGCATCCGCTATCCCTGTTATTGCCGTGGCGGCCTTAACGATCTGAGAGGGATACATGTAATTATTGTTGCTCTGTGCTCCAAGGCCCAAGGCGTTGATCAATGCTGCAGCTGCGTTCTCGGCATTAGCTTTCGCTGTTGCCTGATCATTTCCAGCGATTACTGTAATGTTAAATGCAATGTCTACAGTTAAGACGTTTGGGGCTAAAGCTGTGGGCTTATCGAGTTGCGGCCTACTGCCATCCAATAAAGTCTGTACTGCAGTTATTTGCTCCGGAGTCGGCAATGTATTCCCCTCGCCAGCGATATAAACGGCAATTCCATTCGGCGAAATATAATTGGATTCTACGGAAGCACTAGTGATTCCCTGGATTGTTTTGGCCTGCTGTATATACCAAGTATCAGTGCCAATTGCTAACCCTTTAAATGCTGCCATTGCTCTCGCTCTAAGTTCGTCGTCTGTCTCTTGATCAATTCCCTTGGTTCCCGTTGACGAATCCGCAAACTGCACACCGTCAACCCCAGGGACTGAGCTCCCCCACAATAAGGCCATTCCAGTCGAGATATTCCCAATCGTTCCTGCTCCCGTACAAGTCACTGGTATACTTACTGAAGTTCCGCCAATTGGAAAATATGTGAGTTGATCAACCGTGAAAGTAATCGGAGATGAGCCAGCGCTTGGAACCGTTGTTATGAGGGCGCCTGCAGGGATAGTGTATTGCTGGGTTGCCGCTGTCTGTCTTGTAGCCACGAATGTCCACCGTGCATTTGTAGCTTGTTTCCGATAAATACCATAGTCAGCGGCTTTGTTATCAAGATCTGTGCCGGTTGCTGTAGCGAGATAAGCCTGTTGTTGTGCCACTGATATAGAAGTGTTAAGTTCGTCGGCGACTGATGCCGTAGCAGCCAATATATTCCCGATAGCTGAGGCGGAAGTATAGTCACTTAATTTTTTTCCGACGGCAGCAAGCCCAGTTTGTATTGTTGATACCATAGTTGAAAGCGCGCCACTAAACACCACTTCCACCCCCAATCGGTATTGAAGTCTTGATAACTCCTTGCCCAATGATTTCTACCGCTATGTCGGCTATGATTTGGCTGTCTCCTTTATTCACATTCACGCTAATCACTTGAATCACACGCGGGTCGACAATAAGAGCAGCATTAATAGCTTGAAAAGCTTGATTTTGTAAATCGTCCGTGATGTGTTCGTCAACCAGTGCTCCAAGATCACTACCCAAGTCATTGCCAAAAATATAAGTACTCGGGATTGTCTGCACCCGGGTACTTATCATTTGAAGAACATTATCATTTTGTGTATATAACATTAGGTCTCCCTGAGGAGAAATTATAAGATCACCTGTTTCGTCTAAGGCTAAGTCTGTCCCTAAGGGATCGTTAAATTGCAATGGAGGATTTGAGTAATTCATAACGTCCCTCCTATCCTGAGGTTACTTTTGAAGATCCGCTTGTGATTGTACCCGTCACAGTAACGCTATCACCGTGGGAATCCACGCCATAAGCAGTTATAGCATCGCCAACACGGGCAATAGCGGCCCCGCCACCTGCGATATTGAGCTTTCCAGCAGGGACCAAGTCTGCATCTCCGTTTTTATGAAAGTAAAGTTTTGATCCTGAAGAATGAATAAATACCGCATCATCAACATCATTAAGCGTTGGCGCTATGTCTACGTCATTCCAGACATCACACACAACTACCGCTGAAGACTTATCTCCCATATCAAATTGAACCTTTACAGCCATACCTTCCGGGGGAATGGCAAGGAGCCCAAAACCATTACCGCCATACTGTGTTCCGACTCTAATCCAGCCGGTCTCCACTTCATACGGTTCAAGCATTACCTTAACACTTGGAGGACTTGCCTGCCTTGATGTCACAGTGCCTTCAACAACTGAGAAGTTTTGCCCAACTGCCCGATGGACATAATCTTTTATCTGTTCAAACCAATCTGTTGAAGCTATCGGCATTCTAGATCCCTCCGTTACTTGATGTAGGTAAATTCAGATTTGAGAAGTTGAGCGTCATACCATACTTGCCCTGCTGTTGGTCAAAACTATGAGTCACTTTTGTTGGCCAGTATTTCAGGTCCGAGCCTAAGCCGGTTCCATATAACTGTATAGGTTGGTAGATATCTTGTTGGTCATTACCATCACAGGTCAGATCACCTATGAGCTCACTTTGGCTGAGCTGATCCAAGATAGTGTTAGCTTTTTGCTGAGCCTGCTCCTTCGTGAGACCGGGATAATAATAGGTTTCAGTCCATTCTTGATGAGCGCTTGTTCCGGTTACACGTTTGGCATAACTTGTTGTGTTTGATGCTGTTGCAGTAATACGAGTTTTTTTGCCTGGTACCCACGTAATAACTTCAACTTTAATATTTTTCGCCGCATGCGGAGTACGCTGGAGATGGAGCGTTTTAATGTTTTGCCCCCAAGTATAAGGCAGTGTCGATGATTTCAAAAACGAATCACGAGGGCCAAAATAGAGCGTATTACCCACAACTCGAAGTGTAAACCCTTCTTGGTCTGCCAAGTAATTCATGAGATCCCATTGGGTTATATCCGTTGTGAGTTGTACCTGATTATCACTGTAATAAGTACCAACCAATGTATAAGTCGGCGTAATTTGTGATTGCAACCCTTGTTGTTGCGCAAACATCGTTACGATTGCTGATGATGTCTGGTTTGGGTACTTGTCTGTTGTTTTGGTATCCATAAACGGAGCGACTTCATTACGTCCTTGAATTTGAACACGTTCGCCTTGTTCATCAAAGTAAAAATCGATTGTATCTAAATACCCATACATAAGCTGAGTTAAATCATTTTCTGTATAATTATTAGGATTGGTTGGGTATCCACCATAAACCTCGACTAAGATATCCGGCTGAGTGAGTAAAATCGTTTTGGTATCTGGAGTATTCGCTAAGATTGTTGAGCCTTTAAGATAATCGAGAATGCGGAATGGACAAGTTAAGGTAAAGGTGTCTGCTGCCGAATAGCCATTTAAATCAACGTTCCATGAGTCAAAAGGGACGTAAGTATTGTTTACCTTAACTATGCTCCTCGGGCGGCTGAATGGTCTGAAATTTCCTTGCTGCTGAAGTGTTATCATGGTATCACCAACACTTGCCCAGGATAGATAAGGTTAGGATTTTTAATGTTATTGGAGGATACTATTTTGGTGTATTGCGAACCGTCACCGTAGATATCTGAGCGCGCCGCTATCCCCCAGAGAGTATCGCCAGAAACAACGGTATAACTCCGTTGTGTTGGAGGCGTAGGAGCCGCACTGGATGATGTGGCTGCCGCTGTCGATGAGCTAGCTGTGCTCGTTGAAGCGTTACTGGAAGCTGTTGTGCCATATAGGATAGTATTTTGATCCTGAGCCGTGAGTGGTTCGAGCGTTATCTCGTAATCCACATTGTAGTCATTTTTATAAACTGGCTTAAACGCTGTAATCTGTACCCAACGAGGGCGCAAACTTCCGGCTGTAAGTTGTACTGGCTGGCCGGCACGCCACATAGCGTCTATGACGTTAGCTCGGTCTATGGCTGTCGTTGTGCCATCAAAAAAGGTAAAAGTGCCCTTTAGTGTAATTGAATCGTCGAACGCCCCAAAATCCTGCACTGATTTCTGACCGCCGGGGAATTTCTCGACAGTGACTAAAGAGGAGCCACCTAGTGGTAACTCCTCAGGATAGTCGTCGATATTAAATGCAAACGTACCGAGCTGGAGCACTAGGAGCACCTCCTTTAACCGAATACTAAGCGATTTGCGCCCATAGATCGAGACATGTTGTTTGTCCGCGTACTTAATCCTAATTCCCTTGCTACTTCTTGCGCAATTTCTCTTGCTGATTGACCAGGTTGAGGATAAATATTTATTACTGTATTTCCGGTGCCTCCGAGCCTGCCGTTCGGGATAACTTGACTTCCACGAGGAAGATTAACTATTTCAGGTCCGTTTTCACCGACAAGTGACCATCCACCGGGAGCATAATTTGTACCAGTGGCGTAAGCCTTTCCTTGTACCCAGCTACGAAAGGTGCTTAATCCATTTCCGATTGAGCCTAAAATACCTGGAGAGGAAGACTGAGCTATTGTACCATTTGGGTTATTTGGAACATAATTTGGGTTGTTATAAAAGCTAGTATAAGCATTCTCAGTTTGTTTTTGTTGAACATTACTCGTATTAAAAAACTTGCCTAACGCTTCCCTTGCTCCATCGATTGCCGCTTTAACCTTATCCCAGTTTGTAGCTAAAATTGCCACTACAGTTATCACGCTGGTAATTGCTAAAACCCAAGGGTTCAAATTCATTACCAGATTTACACCTAACACGGCTAATTTCATAATATCGAATGCACCCTTAGCTGCTATTATTCCTAATGCGATCTTCCCTAGCCATTGCACAGTTTCACTAAAATGCCCTTTATCATCAATTAGTCCCAAATCTTTTGCGAAATCCTTAACACTTTTGACAGCCTTAGGTATTTCCTTCCCTATCCAATCAGTAACTGCTTTAGTTTTTTCCTTAATTCCACCCCAATCATGTGTCCAAGCTTGATATAAGAGATAACCTGCGGCTATCAATCCTAAAACAGGTCCTGCCACACCACCTACAGCTGTTTTCATAAGGCTAAATCCAGCACTTACAATTTTAGCTTCCTTTAAATACCCAAGTACCCCGGCCAGTAAAGTAATAGGTCCAACGACCAAAAGCACCGCAGCCGCAATCTCGGTAAATGTAGCAATCCATTTCACGACTTCGGGATGAGCTTGTTCAAACTCCAGAATTTTACCTAAAATATTATTTAACCCCTCTAGGACGGGGAGCATAGATTGTTGCACACCAAATCCAAAATTTGTCCAAATATCTTGCAGGGTTGTTGCAGCCTGCCTTGTTTGGCCTTGCCATGTTTTGTTCTGATCTTCTTGCATCGTGTTAATCGATGGCGATCCCTGAATTTGTTTTTGAACAGCAGTATATTGCTCTGATGCCCCAGACGTTGACATCATCATGGCAACGCGTGCGCCTTGGGTGCCAAATATATCTTTAAGCAAAGGGTTCATGGTATTCGCATTACCACCGAAACGCTTTGAGAAATCTTGCATTATTTTAACGGCTTCAGGTATCCCAACAAAGTTGCCCTTTGCATCCTCGAATACTGAGTGACCATTCGTAACAAATCCGGCAGTTTGCATTGCTTTATCCGCTTTTTTACCTGAGGAATGATAAATACTGCGCTGTAAAAAATCAGCAAAATTTGTGCCTCCACGGCCATTACCAAAACCCATGCGAGATAACCATGCGGTTGTTGCCAAGGCATCCCCTGAATTCAACCCCATCGATCTGGATTGATTCGAAATATATTTAAATGTTGTTGAAAATTCGCTTGCAGTATCGTGAGTGTGAAGCAATGCGGCATTTAATTGGTTCAAGAAAGGTGAAATCTGAGCTGTGCTGTAAAGTTGGTACTGGTGAGCCATTTTAACCGCAGACGCTACGGCATCCGGGGCATTCTCTTTTTTCTGCAGTTTTTGAACATCTGCAAAATTTACATATTGCTGAAGAATACCAGAATTTAAAACCTGGTCTTTCGTAAGGCCGGATGTTCCCATAGCTTGCATGATGCCACCGACTTCTGTTGCCGAGAAAATTGTTGGGATTCCAACAGTCTGAGATAAGTTCATGGCCTTTTGATATTCCTGATTTGTCATTCCTAAAGCATTTTTAACCCCCATTAGTGATGTCTGCAACTCCCCGGCTTTGTCTGCAGCACTAATAAGACCCTTAGCCATTACAGCTCCCGCTATTGTCATTGCTCCGCCGACAAAAGCCATGTTTCTAAAATTATTTAACCGAGCTTGGACGGCTCTAGTTCGCTCATCTAATATTCCAAGACTCCCGGCCATACGTGTTACAGGCCCAGTGAGAGCATCAATAGCCCTAAAGGTTACAGCTAACTCAAATGCTTGCTCTAGAAAACTCATTCTTCCACCCCCTTACGCTTACGTTTTTTCGTGGTTTCTTCTTCTTGCCTTTTCCGAATATCTTTTATTACTCCTATTGCTGCCCTGCGTACCACTCCGGTCATATTTAAAGCATCCCTATACGGAATTCCACCTTGAGTAGCATCAGCCAACATAATACTTTCGTAAAAAGCCGCTGAGTTTTTTAATCCATCAACTCTGCGGCTGAAACTTCCCCCTCGTCGCTAGCCTCTTCTTTTTTCTCAATATAATCATTTAGGCGGCTGTAAGCTTTACCTATTTGACTTAATTGCCTAGAAGTGAACCCAGCAAGGAACCCTCTGACATCATTCAACTTTACTGGTCTTTGAATCTCTTTTCCGTCAACCTCTTTAACGGCAAAAGCAAGTAAAATATAACGAAGCTGCAAGCCCCCAGCGCCAGGTTGATTCATTTCTTTTCCTACAACCTTAGCAGCAATCATTTCATCAAGTCCTGTCAATTCAACGACTTTGACCTCACGACCATCATTTAATTTAACGATTTCAAATTCTCGTTCCATGACTTAACCCTCCTAAAAATGTTATGTAAAAAGCGCGGAATTAACCGCGCTTATCCCGGTACTCTTGTTGTAGCAGCACCACTGAACGACCATTTAATTTCATCTGCTGCCGTTTGTTCGTCTTTAGCGAAATTGTATAGTACAGTGTCATTCCATACCCATGTTTTCACGAGACCGCTATAATATATCGTCGTTTCCTTTACAACGACGCGAATATTTGTCTGACCAGATCGCCCAGCCGCCTCAATCTGATCCACAATTGAGTCAAAGCTCTCATCTACTACACCGCCACTAAATGTCATTTCCCAATCACCAGGTATATCTTGGGTCCTTTGGCCAACTTGTCCAAGAGGTTGAAATTTTTTCTGCGTAGATTTACGGTCAGATTTAAACGAATCAAGCTCACTAATTGTTAAAACCCCAGTGGGTAAGTAAAAGTCAATCGTGACCGAGCTGCCCAATACACGATCTTGAGCAAACTTTTGTAAGTTCATTCCTAATAACATTCTTCCACCCCCTTAAGAAGACGATACGGTACTGGATGTAGTGATAGTGCTTGTGCTGATATCAGAAAAAACATCTATATTCTTAGCTGTACCTAGTAGCCGTACTTTCCAGTTAACTACTAGATTACCTGCCGCTACCGATGATGCTGAGTTATTTGACGAATTACAAATAACTAGGTAACTATCGATCTGTTTGTTCTTAGGATCGGGCGGATTGGCTAAAGGCTCTGAAAATGCATCAAGACTACCTTTCACATCCTTACGTAATGGATCATTGTCCCCGCTAGACTGCATTTCATCTACAGCCCAACCCATAGATGTCATTGCAGACTGTTCGAGAAAATATCTCGAACGTCTTACATATAAGTCCGAACCATCGGCAGCGACGCCAGAACGAGTGCCGATACCGCCTCGCGGGATACTATCGCAAACACAAAGAACCCCCGCAGCTTGTAACGTTTTAAGATCGTCCGTGCTACGCGGTGTAACAGACCCCAATGTTCCATAAATCGTTTTGTTGCCCCACGACTTATACCAAGGCAATTGTGCTGCCATTCCGGCCACTAATGCTGTTGGGGCAATCTGGCGATTTGTTTTTGTATCCTGATCATAAATATTTTGCCAACCATCACAATACGCCATATTATCCTGCTTATTCACATTCCCTGTCACGGTTGCCGCTACAGTGGAACCAGGTGCCATACAGGTCAATGGCATACAGTTATAGGTGGTACCGTGCTGGGCTACTGCAGCATTAATGGTCGTACTATATTGATTGGCTACGAAAACCATGTTACCAGTTATTGCGTTTAATGCGGTTAAACCAGTTCCCGAAGATCCGACAAAATCACTATCTCCAGGTGTCCCCTCGGTACCACCCGAAAATGCAAATGTTCCGGCAGCAGGAAGAAGAGAACTAGGTGAACTTGGTAATGACGCTATAGCTATTTTACTTTTTGCGTTAATTGTAGCCATCATCGAGGAGTCTGTTAACTCCGTGTAAGTTTCGGATGTATTGGTTCTTGGATCATAAATAGTCAGATCAAATGCTGAGCCATTTATTGCCACGGTCGCAGTCATACTATTAGCATCGCTACCCAAAATGGCTGTAGTTAAGCTAGTTTGAGGGTGGACCTGAGCTGCAGTCAGCGTCAGCACGTTACCCGCGGTGGGTGTAGCTGTATCTTGTAAGGTTACTTTCGCAGGAGTCGCTGTCGTGCCGAATACAGGAGTAATTCGTAATCCTCCCGCATATTGTTTGATTAAGGCCTGGATATTCAAGGGACCATTAACCGCTAAAGTAGAAGGGCCCAGATTACGTACTGCTGTCGCGTAATCACTGAATGTATAAATTGCCCCAGGGATTCCCCGAGTAAAATCACCGACCATTTTAACAATACCTGTTTGTACACCTTGGATATTCGGGGGGCTTTGGGTTTCGGTAATATAAACGTCATCAAGAATCTGGCCTGAAGTACTTTGGACTATAGGCATGCTGTCACATCCTTTCTAAGAAGTCTGAGTTGTTGGTGAAATATCCAATGATGGAATAAGATTAGTAACCTTATAGCCCTGAACACCGTCTAGAATGCGAGTTTGGGCTTCAAATTGCATATCTCTCTGATAAAAGTTGTCGCGACCTTCGGGCATTCGATCTAAACTTTTGAAAACAAAACGCGCAGTATTGACGGTGTTGATAGGCAATTGAATTTGATTGTTGAGATATTGCATAATAGCCCATCCTATGTCTAAGCGTTGCTGTGGATCTGTTGTGAATAGGCTGATCTGCAGGAGATATAATATTTTTTTAGTTTCAAAATAAATTGCCCCAGTTCCGTCACTATTCGTAATGGTTTTAAAAACTTTAGCTCTCCCTGTTGTATTGGTGCCCTTTTCACCAACTTTTACAAAAAATGCTGACGGAAAATTAACACCGGTATCTTCGAACCATTTAGGATCAGGCCATCCCTCAACGGCATATTTTAGGCTTGGCACAAGATTCTTAAATTGAGTCGAGAGAGTGGTGCACAAATCATCCCAAGGGTCTACCGTAAGCACTGGGTCATTCGGAATCATTGCAGCAACACCTCCTAAATCGAAAAGAAAGCTGTTCCAAGAGCCTCTTTTAAAGCCTTTTTGATATAATCCTCATTCTCATAAAGAGCCGGACGCAGGAATGGTCGTGGTGGTATCCTCTCTCCATCAGCCGTCCCAAACTCCTGCCACTTTCCGATAGGATTATTTGTGCCGACTTCTGCCGCCAGGGCTGATTCGTGAATTTTAATCGTTAGCGACTGGCGTAAATTGGTCGGATATAGTTTGTTTCCTGAACTATTGGGGTAATGCCCAATCAGTGGGTCTTCTCCACCGCCCGCTTGTGCCTTCTGCTCAATCGTAGAATCTGCCAATTGATTCCACGCTGGGTAAGGGCCAACCGCTGGTTGATATTCCCCAAACTTCTCTTGCGCTGTTTTCTGGACTTCCACAGCACATTTCTTTAACGCCACGATTGCAGCTGTGTCAACCTTTGCGGGTGCTTCAACCAATTTAGTTATGAGTTGAGAAAAGGTGATCTGCCTCATTTAACGATCCACCTCTCTTTCGGCCTTACAGAAAAGCAATTGCTGTTGACTGCCAAGGCCAAAGGGCCAAGCAGAACTTGTTCTGAACGTATGTCCATTCCAAGTAAGTTCATCATTTTCGCTAATCGTTCCCAGTAAAGCGTAAAATTCAAGAACTTCTTTGGGTTTGCCGCCTGCAACTACAGCTGAGATGTCTAATTCAGCTTTACTGACAACAATAGAAATAGTTGTCGTATTTGGAGAATCAGTTGGCTTACCGAATTTATCACGAGGAACTGCTTCATCAGCTTTTGAGAGTGTAACGGTTACCAGAGTTGCGTTTTCATTAAAAGCAAGCGCTAAACGCGAAACATTAAAACGATTATCTCCTATTGCCATTCCATCATCCCGCCATTCCGCTTGGACGCTTGATAATATCTCGCACAAACTGTTTTTCAAGTTCATCTGCACGGCTTTGGAGATTCTTGGCAACAGTTTTGTCATCGATCTCAATGTTATTGCCCATTTTATAGTGCTGAAGTTTAACACTATAATCCGTTGCAATCGAACGCAGCGCCTTGACCACTCCTGGGAGAAGTGCATTATCGATATCAAGATAAGGTACCGTGCACCCAATAGAATCTGAAGTGTGATAAGCATAATAATTAAATGCCAGGTCATAACTCATTTGTGGAACTGGGACAATGATAAGTTGCAGGTCACTGGGGTAAAAATCATACTGCACATCTTGCTCGTAGGCTGCCAAAGGTTTTGCGATTAACCGAGCTGCTGATAACAAGGTGAACGGAGAAAGCGTCCAGGCTTGCATCGGTGTAATTGCAGGTGAAGGGTTAATTGCCGCTTCAAAGCTATCTTCCTCCTGCGTGATCCAATCGTCTGGGAGAGAATATGTTGATTGACCAGCTTTTACGCTGATGGTTGTCGGTCGCTTACGGGGACGATATTTTGAATAGGTCCTGAAGCCATCCGTGATAAATTGAGTAACTTCTTGGTCGGTTAAGGCCTGAGTTGTTCCGTTATCACGAATTTGGGTGCGGAATTCGGTGATTAAATCGGTAATGGTAATAGCCATTACTTATCACCAGGCTTATTGCGTTTACTAGCAGCAATCGCCTTTTGAGTCGCCTCTGGATCGGCTACAGTTTGGACAGTTACCGCCGGCTCAGCAGGATACTTAAGTTCTTGCTTTTCGTTTTCCTTTAGTTCCATATAGGATTGTCCTGGCATAATAATTTGCCCTGTGAGAGGATGCCTCATGGGCTTGCCTGTAGTGTTTATTAACATACGATGAGTCACCATAATTCCCCCTTTCAGAAGAATAGGAGCCGCCATTCAAGGACAGCTCCTATTAACACCTCTTTCTAAGGTACGATTCGAATTGTACGACTGACAGGGTTCAGTACGTTTCCGTTGCTATCCAAAACCTGAGGAGTAACAATGGCACTGAATTCTTCACCATACCAAGCTTTGACCGGCAAAAGGTTACCCGTTGTAGGATCCTGCTTAGTTATTGGCCCCTCGATCTTATATGGAGTTTGAATTCCATATCGAGTAGCGTTTTTCTGAGTCAATAAAATACGGCTATCACCGAGAATCCAAGGAGCATTCAACTTAAACAGGCTTGTTTCATCACGAACACCAAAGAAGTTCTTGGTTGGGGTTAATGACGTTGCGGGCGGCTGCGCAAGCTTATAAAACATTTGAGCATTGCGGACAAAATTAGAACTATTCAAGCTAAATAATCCGAGGTTCGGAGGATTAAATCTCGGGCTTGATCCCATGATTGCTCCAGTTAAAGAGAGCTGCATAAGCAGGGTGTTGTACCAATCTTCTTCTTTGGTATAACCAGCTCCCATAGCGGAATGCCAGAGGTCATAGTTTGTTGCAGCGCTATAGCTGATAACGGGATCGGTCGTTCCCGGAACAATTCCCAGTCCAGTTACAAAGTAAATATCGCCAGTCTCGAAGTTGATTGCAAACTGAGCACCAGTACCAACGATATTACCATTGCTGTCTAATCCTCCGATAGTTAAAGTTGTACTACCAACCTTACAGGTAATTGCATTTGTGGTGCTGGATTGGACCGAACCGTTTGCGTTAATAACTTGCTTCGTGCGAGGACGAACGATAGGAGTGGACCCTGCAGGGGCAAAGACAAAACTGCTACCATAAGCCGGTGCAGCTTGCCCAGCTTGGCCGCCTAATTTCAATTGTCCTTTAAACTTAACGTTTGTTCCATCGTTAACAGCAGTCGTGGTAACTGTTTCATTCGTAACGATCAAAGGATTGAATTCGTCAGCAGTAACCGCCATATCCCAATATGCATAGAGATCCACGCGCCGGCCAGCTTCTTTACCAATGTGGTAGATAGCCCGAGCAGGGGCATTGTATTTCAGCGGACCAGTTTCCATAGCACGGATAACATCTGTGGTTAAGCTAATAGCATTACGACGAGCTTTAGGCGTGAATGATGCCCAAATTACGTCAATTTGACTTTCAGGAATTGCACTATTTTCGGCAACTACAAGATCATAAAGCAACGTTGCAGGATCAATTGCGACAGATCCCTTGAAGGATTCAGACGGAATTCTCCACTCAGAGCCCTCGAAAACATCCGTCATCATGAATTGTGTTGATTCCGTATCTTGGAATTTTTGAATCAGGATTACTTCCTGGATCGTCGGTTGATTAAGAAGAGCTGCGGTCGTGACTGAAGCGCCACTATCCAGAAGAGCTTCGACTTTCTCTGCAGAATCCTTCATGACCGAATATCCAATATCCTTTTGTTCGAACTTATCAAGAATCTTCTTCACAAGTTCGCCGTTGTGCTTCCGTAATTCTGGATCAGGAGTGAAGCCCTTTTCGTCATCAATACGACTAAATGCCTGCAGCATACTGTCAACTAATGGCTGCCACGGCTTTGGCTCATTCCCAACCTGAACCCGTTGCTGCCCGGATGGTGTATTAGCTGCATTAAATCCTAATGATTGAAGGAATTCCGCAGCCGATACTTGCCCAGCCATATCAAGAACGCTATCAAGCACAATTTCGGCTTGTTCTTTTGTTTTGGGTTCACCGGTAGCTTTTTTAATCGCTTCTAACACTTGTGGAGTATATTTTGGTTTCAGTTCCTCAAATTTTGAGTCAAGAAAAGCCCTAGCTTCAGCCTTTTTTTGTTCGGCTTCTTGCTGGGCTTGCTGTGCGTCTAACATGGCTTGGAATGGCTGTAAGCTCGTTCCTTGAGCCTCTTGGATCATTTGCATAATTTCTTCCTTAGTCAATTCACGTTCCCCCTTATTTTGAGTTTGACTATCAGTCATTGGGTTTCCGCCAGGCGGCTCTTGGACAGCTCGATCTGCTCCGTAATTCGGTGAGTCATATCGACGGTAGAGGTTTTGGTTACTGGTGGTGCTAACCTGGATGCCGTTGTAAACGTCATAACGGCTTTTACATTTTGGACATTGCCAAAAATCTACGTCATCATCCTTGTCCGGATCGACAGGAACGAGCGCCGTTCCGTCCAAGGGACAGATAGGATCGTTAAAGTTAATCCCATCCATCATGGCTTCCAACTGGCTATCTGTCATGACAATTTGCTCTACTCCACATCCCTCGGTCGCTGGATCGGGTACATAATCAAAGGTCAGCATTTCCATGTTAGTTGCAACCGAAATAAGACTATCGTTGATAACCTTTTTACTGGAATGGCCAACACTTCGAAGACTTATCCCGACCGGCTCCCTAGCTCGTGCTAAAGCTGCGATATTTCGCCCCTTTGTTGTATCGAAGATATCTGAGTCAAACCAGACCCATCCATCACTATCCATCCAGGGGTCTCCGTGAATCCGAGCTACACGATTATCCAGGCTTGTCTTAAATCTAATTTGGCCGCTAGAGTCCACAAAATGAGCCGGGTGTGGGGATTCCATCGGCTCCCATTTTCCTTTTCTTCGCTCCATGCTGTCCGTCATAACGTTCACTGGATACATCCTATTATGAGCGTTAATCACATTAGCACGGGTCCCCTTGTTACGTAGCCGCATAATGATACCGGGAGGAAGCTGCTCCTTCTGTTCAGCATTTGCCGAGTCGAGTAATATCTCTGGATGTTCATAGATAGCATCTGTCATAGGAGACTTGTCCCAATCGGAAGTATCAATACCTTCCTTTTTCGCGGCAGCTAATATGTTCTTTCGGGCTGTTTTACGCTCGGAATCCGTAAGCCCTTTCGCCCTATCAACCATGTCCCAGCCAAGCTTTATATGTGTTTTATCAGTAATGGGGAACATTTTCTTTCCTGGCAGCGCAAATTGATCGCTTGATAACTTTTTGCGATCTGCCGAATCTAATTTAGCCATTCAATTACTCCTTTCTGCCGATTATGGACAAACAAAAATGGTGCTCTACAATGCGCACCACCGCCTTTCAATATATTTTCCTTCTACTTACTCAACAGGAAGCCAAATGCACCTACAATTTGGATGATATGGAGGTTGTTCGTCGTTTAAATCGAATATCCCCCCATTTTTGCTTAAGCAAATAGGACATGTCCGATTATCAACGACCGCTTCAGAACGGAATCTTGTGTACCCAGCCTCAGCTTGGTACTTCAGATTTGCTGTATTAAAAGCATACGCCATCTCTGTTCGTGCAATCATGTTAAGCCGCCACTCCGGAACGTCGACGACGTCCTTCATGCGTGATGTATACCCCGCGACATTGTCTCCGTCTTCGTAAGCGTCGCTAATTGCTTTCATGAGTTCCTTTTGAGTGGTTGCTTGAATCCCCTTAAGTCGGTACTTAATCTGATCCTTCAGGATATCCTGGACCTCTTTGCTTACTAAAGAAAAGCTTACGCTCTCGCGAATGTCTTTTTGGAGCGTTTCTTCAGCTAACCCGATGGATTTTAAGTAACTGGTTAAAAAATGATTACTCATTGTTTTCTCTTCGAAATTCCATGCCGTATTGAATTGGCCCAAAACATAATTTTGAAGAAGTTCGAGATCAACCCGAGCAATATTTATTACCTTTTCATCCAATTGCACTTCAGACTGCTGTTTTTGCCTATCACTTACTTGCTCAGTACCAGCGCTCTGGCCCGTAAGGTGGGCGATATTTTTAACAAACTTCTCTGAAGTAAGTTTTTGAGCTATTTCTGAAAAGGAATCTTTTAGTTTCCCTGCGAAATCAGATTCAAACTTTGCCATTTTGTCTGACCGCAGGGGACTAGACTTTTTTACATTGCTACCTCCGCTCTTACTATCGAGAGCCGCCCTTCCAGCGCTGGCAACGGTGCTTTTGCTAATGGCTACCGGACTTGGCTTTTCGGGATTAACAGCATTGGCTTCGACGGCTTGAGCCGCTTTATCCGAAGCAATTTCCTCATCAATCGCTTTAAGCTCATCATCAATAGCTTGTTCATTATCAAAGTCAAGGAATGGAGCTAGGATTGTTAGCCCGCGCTTCGCCGTAATCTGCGGCTTAGGTTGTGCAGCTCTAAGCTTGAGCACAGTATCTGTCGCCTCACCAAATGTTAATTCGTCTAACTGTGCCCAGCCGATATTGATCGAGACCTCCTCAGGATTAATTCCTCCAAGGGCCAAGGCCATGTTAAAAATAGCTCTTATTCCGGAGAATGTTCCAGGGTCACCATTCTCAAGTAAATCTTGGATTCCCTTAACGTCCTCTTTGTAAGTTCGTTTTTGGTCCTCCACAACATCCCGGTTAACGTTGCGGCCAAATCCTAGGATATGCAACGGTACGCCGGTGCCAATCATGGCGTTTTCCAGCAAATACTCCACGTCTTTAATATGGTCAAGGTGGGCGTCTCCTTCGAGATTGCGCACATCGCCAAGACCATTAATGAAGTAATCTGCTGTGATGCGTGAGTTTTTAGGATCATCTAATCGGTTATCCTTGATATATTTCTTGAGTTCAGTATCCGTACCAGGATTATCCTTATCGCCAACAACATGAACCCGGCGCTGTACGGCACGGGTTCTACGTCTGACAACCATATCTTCCTCTGTCATTTGAAGCTTTTTCCACATCGGTCTACCTGAATAGTATTGACTTCGTCCGTAGCGCTCGCCCGGCTCATACTTCCAGCGAATGTGGTTGACACTCCATAGCGGGAAGGCTTGGATTTCCTGCCTGGTAATTGGGTCAATCTGAAGAAAAGCTCGTTTTAAATCCGGAAAGCTATCGGTCATATCATCGAGGCGTTCCATACTGATGGCTGGCAGGTTTTTTATTCGGGTAATATGTGCGGACATACCATCAGGGTTCATCGCCGGAATGACATTCAAAAATATGTCACCATCTCTCAGGACCGTCCTAGCCCATGCCGGAAGATGAGCATTTAGCTTTGTATCCTTCATGAGCTTGTCAATGATTTCCTGCGCCTTTTTCTGGATCTTTGTTGTTCGGCTCCCGCCAACTGTCACCGTAATGCCTCCGCGTGTTGCGGCATTTGCCATAACATAATTAGCACGGTCTAGACGGCTATCACGTTTTACTAAAAGTTCCAAGTCCCTGAGGAGGGTTCGCCGTTCCCACTCTAACACGAATATTTCATAAGGCCAGAGTAAGGGAGACGTCTTAATTGTTAATCCTGGATCATCTTTGGCGGTTCGTGTTGCGTTTTCAGGCAAGATATTGACGAACATGTCAAAGAGTTTTGTTAATAGATTTGCCACACTATGGAATCACCTCCCTTGATGGGGATTGCTACGAATTTATTTCAGGAAAAATTCGCAAATAGCTTTGAATAAGTAATCCTTGCTACGCTGTTCCTGAGGTAATTGATCATAAGGTACCATGCAGGGATGAGTTTTCTTATTAGGATCTTTTATATCTCCATATATCCATCCATCTGCTTCCTTCTCGCGCATCCAGCTAATATGCGTTTCTTCCGGAGTAGCATTATTATTTAGGTGAAACCTTACTCCGTTAATGGCACTCTCCTTTTGCCAAACAGGCGCCTCTGTCCATCTTTTCTGCGAATGATCCCCCAGACTCTCACAATAAGCACGGTTAACTTCATGGCACAATTCGGCAATCTGCTCAATATTAACTCCGTTAAACATCCTTACTCCCTCCGATACAATAAAACGTCAATCTTCACATCTCTTGGCCGCCTATAAGCTACATCCCGAATCCTTGACTCAAGATCGTCCCTAATTTCAGCCCAAACATGTACCAAATACCTACCCGGTGAAACATACTCCGGCATGACATCATAAACGCCTTCCAATGCTAAAATTCTTTGACTCAACTTCCCTATATTCCATTTCCAAGGCGGATCTGGCAATCGTATCCGCTTAAAAATACCCATCATAATATCCTCCCTGATCATCGAGCCCATCATAATAATCCTCTTCGAGAATATCTGCATATGATGTTCGAACTGCCTGCATGTGGACAGGTTCTCTCTTAACTTCAAGCGCCCAATTTGCCAATGCCAACGCCCAAAATTTATCGCCATGGTGCTTATCGTTGCGTTCGACGGAATATCGGAAGGCTCCAGTACTCGTGACATCACGCTTAATAGCTACGATCTGGGAGATTAAATCTCGGTCATTAGGAATTAGAATCCCGCTGCGTCCCTTTTCAAAATCCTTGTGAAGGGCAATCGCCATAGCTTCTTTACTGGCGTTCGTGAAACTGATTGGCTCAACTTGCCCACCGTATTTCTTGCGAAGATCTTCGGCCAAGTTCATTCCAAGGCCGGTTTCGTCAATATCAAGTCGAACCGGCTTAGCGATCTCTAAAAATCTACTAAGCTCACGCTGCTGAAGCTCAAAGTCAGATTGTTTATAGGTCGCCATAAGCCGAAGAATCTTAGCGACTTCCGTTTCATCAAGACTGATAAGTTCTGAGGCATCTTTTCGGCGGCCAACATCGTACCCAGCTCCGAGTCTACCTTTGATTTTTTTACGAAGGTCAGTAAATCCACTGGCCATAAGGCGGTCCTGTTCGGTCTCCCCCTCTTCGCCTTCATCATTCATGACGCAGGCATATACCATTTGCAAGGGAAAGTATGATGAGTTATCGTCGACAAAGGCGCATTCGAACTCTTGTTGAAATGCCTCCAGGTCCATAGCATTGAAGAGTTCATGTAGTTGTTCTGTACCGAATTCCTCAACTCGCTGAAGGGTTTCCATGTTTAGGGCTTCTCTTCGAGCTCGCGGAACGTCTTTGCAGAGTAAAGAAAAGTCCCACCAGTATATGGTGCGACGCTTATAATTCTTATATTTTTTGGGATTATCCCATATCTCGTAAAACTTACCGGCTTTACCGAGTGGCGTTGATATAACTGTCAGCGAACCATGCTTTACTCGAGTAAAAACCGGTACTGCTGAAGTATAGACTACGCTGTCCCAACCACCAAAAAAGGCGAACTCATCAAGGATAACATCAAGGACGTTATTACTACCCTTACCACGAATAGGCCCCTTACCTTGAGCTATGATCCGAGTGCCGGTAGACTTTCGCCCTGACTTAGAAACGAATTCAAGCGATGTTGTGTTATCCACGAGCTTTCGTTTCTTGTAATTGTCAGGTAATGAATCATAAAGTTGCTTAGCATATCGAATTTTCTCTTTGGAGTCATCCAGCTTGTATGACGCGATGATACAGGTATAATCATCAAGGTTTTGACTTCGAGCCAAGGCTCTAGCAGCTGACACGAAGGAGAATCCTAACTGCCGGCCCTTAAGCCATATCTGAAAACGCTCTGTTGATTCCAAAAAGTCACGTTGATAATCATCAAACTCAATCGCTGGATCTGTAAGCAACTCAAGATAGCCAGCCTCCGTTGCGAGTACGTCTGCCAAGACATCAGACGTTATTGGTTTTTGGGTAATAATTGTTGGCCCTCTACTCATCCGAGATTACCTTCACTTCAGGCAACTTCTGGTTATATCTCGCCGCAAATCTTGCCTGTACTTCATCGGCAGAGATACCAATATTAACATGGACCTGAGGCCCTGCATCCTTAGCAGATTTTGGAGTCATTAAGAAGCTCCCCATGTCTATGCCCAAAGTCTTCATAATATGCGCCGCTTCCCTGAGCGCCGGGTGAGCGACTTTCTCTGTATATCTTAAGCCGCTGTTGGTGAGCTTCTCGCTTTCTACAACCACGCCATCTTTTATAACAGCTTCTAACAAGCGATTAACCTGAACTGCCATGCCACCGGCTACTGTGCCAACGTCATCTTTTAGGGATTCGAGATCATTTTTTCTGAAGGCTACTTGCCATTTTTTAATCTGACGAAGTTCTGGACGACAAAGTTCTTTATCCTTAACCTTTCCAGACATAAAATCTTTACATTGATCACGGTGAAGGCATTCGCTAGTACAAGGCCTTACTGGAATTTCAGAAGATAGATACGTTTTGCTACGCTTCTGAGTGGCGGCGGAGTTATTGGCTTCGCTTTCCGTGATGACTTGTCGGAGGGCTTGGTCATACTCCTCAACGCAGGTTGTGAAATCGTCATCGTCATCGACAAGGTTTAGGGGTTTTTCTTCATTGTCTTGCATGATTTATCCCTCCTTTGTGGGGTATTTTAACTACTATTTACTTAACGTGGGTTCCTTCAACTCCACGCTTTTCTCTTGCCATTGTTCGCTTTCTTAACCAGAGCATAGCTTCTTCAAGCTTGGTAATAGCAATTGAATTATCACGGCACGCATATTCTGATTTTTGGAAGTGTTCAAGCCGAGTAATGACCATTGCTATTAAATCTTCGTTGCATACGCCGTTGACGCCGCATTCCTTTATCGGGCCTTCCTGGAAATCAACTTTTGCTAAGATTTTGTGATTCTTTTCAACTTCACATACAGTAAAGTGATGTGGAGCGTTAAATTTCATAGTCTTATGTTCTTCGTGCCAAACTTCTGTATATTTATTAGTCAATAAATCATGCTCAAGTTTTTCCATTAGTAAATTCCTTCTTTCAACTCACCAGTTTTATGTGTATAAATTTTTTACCGGGAAAAATTTTCACTTTAAGGCTAATAAAAATGGGGAAAATTTCTGCGAGAGGGGGATTGCGTATAAAAAAATTCGATTTTCGTGGTCAATTTCCGACCATGTTCGACATTTGCCCAACGTACCCTGCTCACTGGGCATGCCTGCTCCTTTAACACGCACACAAAGCACAGACAAAAGAAAACAGATAGAACTTCTCTCAGCCCTACCTGTTAATAAGGAATCCCTTTTATACATAATCAACCTGGTCCACTGCCTTCTGTAGATCGTTCATGTCTGGCCTCGTATAGATCGCCGTCGTATTTAAGCTTGCATGTCCAAGCATCAAGGCAACCTTATCCAGGCTAACACCAGCATCTAGTAAATCATGAGCAAAAGTATGTCTTAATATATGAGGTGTTAGGTTGTCAACCTTCGCCTGCTCGCCGTACTTCTTGCATATCAATTGCACAGCACGAGGTGTTAGTTTAGGATCTCTTTGCCCTTGGAATAAGTATTCGCCAAGGTACTTGATTCGAATGTTACCCATGTAATCTGCCATGTAATCTCTTAGCATTTTACGCATGGGTACTTGCCTAAACTTGTTCCCCTTGCCAGCCCTTACGATCAAAACGCCTTTCCTGTCACTCAAAACAATATCCTCTGGTATTAACTCGACCAACTCTGATACTCGAATGCCAGTACTTAGCATGGTTAAAATAATAGACCCATCTCTTTTATTCTTTGTATGTTCTATGACTCTGAGGAGCCTATGCTTCTCATTTTTATTCAATCCTCTTGGAGCTGTTTTGACAACATCGACCTGCTTAACCTTTTTGACTGGGTTATGAGATAACTTGCCTTCTTCATACAACCATTGGCAAAAGGCTTTTATCGACGATAGTGCCGTATTTACTGAATTTGGCTTCATGTTATTATCCTGCAAATACTTTCTGTACTTGGCTGCGTCGATTGAAGTGATTCCCAGGGGATCGTCTGACTCAGTTGTCTCTTTTAACCATGCTAAAAACTTGCTTAATTGTATCCTTCGAGTTGCTATTGACCGGCTACTCTTCCCGGTGCCCTCCAAGACAGCTAAGTATTCGTCTAACATTCACAACGCCCCCTACACATAAGCGAACAGTTTTTTAACAGATAATAGGCTGTTCAAGGCCTTATTATTGTAGATATTATAACATAACTGTTCGCATATTGTATAGTATGCGAAGTGACCATTTTTTACCTTAATGTCTCAAGATGAGACTGTCCACGATTTGACGCGGGAGGGAGCGCCCCCGCCTATTCGAACCTCACGCCCTTGTTTGTTCGCATCATCATATCATAAACCCTAAACTTTGGACTTTCCTCGTACAACTCATCCAGTATTGCCCGGACCGAGCAACTCGCATTCTTCCAGTTTTTACAATTACCGCAGTTAGGATTTAGCCCAGCTTTCTTGGGTTCAAATCCTACGCAGGTGAAAGCTTGTTTTGGCAATCCAATCACCGCCTTAACAAAATAAAGAAAGCGCCCCTTTCGGGAACGCTTCTGCTCATTAACCGTATATCGCCTACGGCTTTATTATACCACTTATAAGTCAATACAGTACTGTCAAATTCCTGTCAAATTCCTGTCAATTTCGTTTTTTCCTAAATGCCTATCAACTTCAACTAAAAACTGATCTGCATTTAACATAACTTCCGCTATTCTACCAACGGCTTTTCTGCGTTCTCTATAAAAATCCGATTCACTTAATCGCATGTGCTCCCAACAGCTCTGATTTGTCCAGCATTTGACATACTTTAACTTGACAAGTTGCCGCTGATCATCTCCAAGTGAGTCAATAGCAGCGTCCATCATTCTTACTTTTGATTGTAATACAGGAAGCTTGTCCTCTTCGATAAGGATAATGGCTGCTCGTAAACTTGTACTATCGCTCGTAGTTCCTGATCCTCCGATTCCCGGACTATAACCTGCTGTAATTTTACTGCTATGGTCATTTTGATTTTCGAGCATTACCTCAATTTCTGCTTTCCACTTAGTTAAGTTATAGAGCCATCTTTCAGCTACTTTAAAAGCAGCGCGTATAATTTCATCAGCCAAGCTGAACTCACTTCCTTTGCGGTCACGTTATCTCCAGTTTATCCACACTTACTCCATCCACACACTGGGCAGTGAACGCATCCAGATTCGTGGATCAGTTTATTACCACAACATTGGCAGGTGTTATTATTGTCGGTCATCTGTCTTGGCCTCCTCAACCTCCCAGTACAAGTCCATATAGTTCCATGCTTCTTCCACGCAGGCTTCTCTAATCTTTTCTTCCGTGGCATCGTCTTCAATCTTGAATTCCCCAGTATGCTCTGCCCCAGGGCCAAAGCCGGTTGACAGAGTCCACTTGAATTTTTTTCATAAGCCTAATCCTCCTTCGGCTTCCAGTTAGAGAAATCAGTGCATGTATCGCAGGGATCGGCACCAAGTTTTTCAAGTGCTTCGTTTGTCATAACGTCATACAGGCATTGATGGCATTTTTGCTCGATCATTCTCAGTTCTTCCTCATTCCCCTTAAATAGGTTCTCTGATTTCCTATTTTCCGAATATGGTTTCCAATCATTCTCCATCGACATGATAAACTTCATAGCCATTGCTGCAACTTGTACGGCCTCGGCTCTCATATTCTTAACGTCTGGTTTATGCTTTTTCACTTCATCCCAAAGCTCGTCAAGTTCCTCAAGAATGACTCCGTATCCCTCAATGCCGTGAATTAAACAAAGGCCACTTCGCCATGGACTTTTGGAGTTCCTCACTGACATCAGCCCCTATTTTATATAGTGAATCGTTATACTTATCATTCATACGACTATCCCCTTACTTTCTCATAAACATCTCTGGCGGCTTCTCATCCGTCACCTTACCAACCCTGGTAAGCTTAAAAACAAGCATTAGATCAATCTTCAGCGGGCTTAAATTATTTCGCTTAATATCGTCCCATTCTTTATCATTCCACTCTCCAGGCATCAACGTGTAGCTCGTTTGAGTCTTTGTGATCTCAGCCCCACCACAACGGATACCATGAAGCAAGAAATATAATTCGTGTTCTTTAAGATGCCAGCAGTTATAGAGCACAATTCCCCAAAGTCGATGATCTCTTACTAAGTCTGGCCTTGGATCGCTTGGATGATGATCTTCTTTATTCATACTCTTCATTTTTGCCCAACTCATAGTATTCAACGTAGTCATTCCAGTCATCTAGATCTAGTCCTAAAGATTTCGCATCGTAATAGTCACACTTTGAATAAGGTGCATCAGCGGGAACATCTGGTAAATGATCATATTTACCCATGAAAAACTACCTCCTCAAAGACTCTCAATGACCACATAGATTCCCGGGATCTTTGCCCAAAACTTCTCAATGATCTCGCTAGCAACCAGAGCGTCATCCGTCCAAAAACCAAGATCCGTCATAACATCCTTAAGCATTTTTTGCAGATTATCCGTATCAGGCTTGGTTGTTTTGTATTCACCGTCCTGATGCTTACCCGTCATCGGGAAACACCACTTCACCAACAACCTGATTGGACCTGTGTATTTTTTCTCCGGCTTATGCCCTGCAAGGTTCGCTTCAAGTTTAGCTCTGGCGGCCTTAAGTTCTGTTGGGTTATAAAATACCGGTTTCCCCTTTTTGGTACTTGCTTTGATATTTACCTTTTTCTCTTGATGGGTTTCGGTTGGCGGGATCATCGGCATGAAAAATTCAGTTCTTGCCATAATTAATACCCCGCCATGTACCGCGTTCTGGATTGTAAACAATTAATGGTTCTCGATTATGATTTTTGCCTCGTACTACATCATAGACATATTGCAAAACTCCAGGCTGCTTAATAAGCCACTTAACAACTTCACTTTTGGTGATATCAAATTCTCCTTCATAACCTTTGCTTTTTAATTCAGGCATTTGTTTTACGCAAAGTAAATCATCACTTGTTTTAACCCATGCCATTTTACACACCTCTTGTTTTGTGTTATTTTTTTACAATTCTTCCAATTGCGTTTTTTCTTTCTGGACAACTTCTTTTAGTCACAGACAGGGTAAAGGGAGGCGTCGTGCAAGCTCACGCACGACTTCCTTACCCCTGTGACGGACGCGTGAGGGACAGACAGAAATGTATATATATACGTTTTTGTCCCTCATTTTGTCCCTGGGATTCTTAATGGACAAAAACGTGATTTGTGTTTTTGTCCCTAAGTTGTCCATAAGATTTCCTGAGGACAATTTTTAAGGACAAAAACGCTTTTTCTGTTTTTGTCCCTACTCTTGTCCCTAGGGACATTTTTGAGGGACAGGGACAAATTCCGTTTTTGTCCCTCTGTTCTTTATAGGGACAAAAGTTAATTTTCCGTTTTTGTCCCTGTCCCTGTCTTAGTAACAATACCTTCAGAAATGGTAAATCCACCGTGTTCCTGTATCCTTCTTCTAGCGGTTTTTTCACTTACACTCATGTATCTAGCGACCTCTTCAACGGTTACTTGCCCGCTGAAACTGCAAGCTTCGACGGCAACCTCAACGGATCGCTTCCTGTCATTAGCCTTAGATTCTTTCGGCTTTCTCTTACCTATAGCGCGTTTCCATGATGGACCCGATCCTTCAGACTCAACATCATTAAGACTACCAACCTCATCCACATAATGAATAGGGTAGTCAAACCACAAATTTACCGGATCGAACTTAGGGAACTCTCTCAAGGTACCGTCAATTCTCCAGGCTGTACGCTGCTTAACTGACCTTCTGGCGGCGCTGACTTCCTTCTCCATAGTTTTATACATCTCTGGATTTAAAAGCTTTTTAGTGACCTCAAGCATGACCTTTTCACTGCATAAATCATCCTGAGAGACTTCATTTTCCCAGTGCTGGACATGTTTTTTAAGCCAGGATTCGCATACCTTACAGACGGCCTTATTTTCTTCCTGTTTGAGAATATCTTCATTAAGTTCAAGTTCGATAAGGTCCATTAGTGCATCAGGATCCCGGGCAAATACTCCGGATCCCGAAGCACGGTCCATACTACGCTTATTGCCTTGGCTCCCTTTACTGTGATGGTGGCAATAGATCACGGCGGCTCCCAGCTCCGTACAGACTCTGTCAAACTGGTTGCAGAAGTTGGCCATCTGATCGGCGCTGTTCTCGTCGCCTGTAATGACCTTGTAGATCGGGTCGATGATGATGGCAATATAATTCTTCTTGGCAGCTCTTCGGATCAACTTAGGTGCCAATTTATCCATAGGGACAGACTTTCCACGGAGGTTCCAGATATCAATATTGCCTAAGTTCTTTGGCTCCCATCCTAACGCTTGATATACATCCTTAAAACGATGAAGGCAGCTTGGCCGGTCAAGTTCTAGGTTAACGTACATAATCTTCCCCTGAGTACAATCCCAACCAAACCATTTGCGCCCTTCAGCAAGGGCACAACATAACTCAATGAGGGCAAATGACTTACCAGCTTTAGACGGTCCAGCCATAAGCATTTTATGACCTTGTCTGAGAACATTATTAATCAGTGGCGGCGACAGCTCGGGAAGATTATCCCAAATACTAGCCATGCTTTCGGGCTCTGGAAGATCGTCGTTGATGCCTTCAATCCATTCCTGCCAGTCTTTCCAATTCTCTTTACCTATGTTGGTATCGACTAGGAATTGCTTTTGACCGTTACGCATAACCCCGGGCATCCGTGAAAGTCTTGAGGGATTACGGTTTTGTGTATCTACATTGAGACCATTCTTTTTAAGAATTGAATAAAGGTAATCAACACGTTTCCGATACTCGTCATAGTTGGCGGCCTCAATCTTCACGATGGCATGAAGGCTTTTCTTTCCGCTGTGAACAAGGCAGGCCACTGGAAGTTCTAGTTCTCGGATAATGGCATTTTGCTTGTCGATTTCCATGTCATCCGACTCAACTAGGGCATATCGAAAGTCTGTAACGTTCTCATTCTTAACACCATTACCATCTAAGGGATTGAACCGAATCCATGCCCCAACTTCCTGTTTGTAATCTCCCAAGACTGATCCAATATCACCGTTACACTGGTTCAATTGCTGAATTAGCTCCCCGGCTGTACGATCCCAGCAACCCCTAGTAGGAAGGTATTTACCATCCTTCTCCCAGCTTTCTGTGACATAACCAACGTTCTCTGAAGCTTCAAACAAGATTGAGAGATATTTAATTAACTCTTCAACAGGATTCCATGAATTAGGTTCATTGATCTCTCGGCCTTCGATCCAGTTCTTATTGATAACCACGAGCTCATCTTTATTGCCAATGATAGCGTTCCATTCTAGTTCATAGCTTTCGGTATTTCGCTCTGGCCTCCATCCCTGGTCCTTGGCTAATTGAACAATCGTTCCACCTGTTACCGGCTTTGTTGTCCCGCGAAAGCTATCCCATTTCTTGAAGCACTCGCCGGCATGATATCGCTTAACGTCCCGTCGGCTCCAGGCATCCCAATCGGAAGCAGTATGACCTGCTTCTTTTAGGGCCATACCGACGCTTGTCCATTCTTGATAATTCAGCATTGCCGGGTCGACATTATTTAGTGCTTCAAGCAAGTCATACTGCTTTTCCAAAGTTAGGCCTCCAGTCTCTTAATAAGTTCAGGAACTAAAATATTCTGCAATGACCATTCGTAAGTTGATTCTGAAACATTAACTCTACAATTGTTTAGGTTATGCTTTACTGCCTCTATCAGCGCCTCATTATTAAGCTTAGTGTACAGTAGATGGAATCCTGGTGAATTAGCTCTTGCGCTGTTGTACTGTTCAAGCGTTATGCTTCCGGAAGGAGTATTTTCGATATCGATTTCAATTCCATCGATTGAAACAAAAGGCTTTATTGTTGGTCTCTTTATCTTTGTTTTGAAATCAATCATGTTTTGTCACCTGTTTTCCTGTGAATCTCAAGAATCCATTCAGGGGCTGTAACGAACTCAAATTCTCCTGGCTTTACACCCATATATTCACCGTTATCGCAGAGACCAGAAATTGCTCCGTTCGGATTGGTCATTGCATCGTATTCTAAGCCTTGACGTAAAATAGTCCCTGGTTTAGCAAGAAAAATAAAGTCTGGACGAACATTTTGAAGCATTCTAATTTTAATTTGCGCTTTCATTTACATCTCCCACTCAAAATCAGACTTCGGCACAACCTCTGGTTTATACTCATGCGGATTAATATCATGCGGCACTCGCCAGCCATGGGCAGCAATTCGATCAATCAGTTTTTTAGCTGTCTCAAATTGCCAAGAGCCTACATGCTGGAATCCTTTACCTTCCAATAATCGTATCTGTTTCGGTGTCGTTAATCCTTCTTGTCGTCTCTTATCAAGTCGATCAAGGATCTTACCAGCTTTACCTGCACTCTCAATTTGATCTGGGAAAATACCTAATTTCTCAAGAGTCTGAACTTGTTTCTCACTTGGTGGACCCATTTCCCATCCGAAGGCCGGTACATAACCAACGAGGTCTTCGGCCTGAATGCTCATTTCGAACTGTAGCGGATCCACGAGCTTACGCTTACGATTCTTCATTTCTTGGAGTTGTTTAGCCAACGCTTCTTCTCTGGCGAACACTGCGTCCTCAGTGGCTTTCACTTCAGCTTCTTGAATATCGATAGGGCAACCGGCTTCTTCAATGTTCTTAGTCATAATCTCGGCGACTTCTTGAGACTCGCATATCAAGTGTGCAGGATGGCAGAGTTCATGGCGTTCTGTGTGCCAAAGGAAATCTAAGATTAAGAGATAATCTTTGCCATCGAAAAGGCGGGTACCGCGCCCGACCATTTGAACATAAAGACTTCGAATCTTTGTTGGTCTTAATACGACGATGCAATCCACTGAAGGACAGTCCCAGCCTTCCGTAAGTAACATGGAGTTGCAGAGAACATTGTATTTACCATCTTCGAAGTCTTTAAGCACTTTCTCACGGTCATCATTAGTCCCATTAACTTCTGCCGCACTGAATCCCTTAGAATTTAAGATATCTCGAAATTTTTGACTGGTTTTGATCAATGGCAGGAAGACTACCGTTTTTCGATCCATGCAGCACTTCGCCATTTCTTCAGCGATCTGATAAAGATATGGGTCAAGGGCATTTCCTAAGTCTGATGATTTGAAATCTCCTGCCTGCTGGCTTACTCCGGAGAGATCCAGCTTAAGAGGTATTGTCTGAGCTTTAATGGGGCAAAGATAACCTTCTTTAATAGCACGAGGTAATGGGTATTCATAGGCTAAAGTTTCGAAATACTGCCCAAGGTTTCGCATATCACCTCTGTCGGGTGTTGCAGTAACTCCGAGTACCTTGGCCTTATTAAAATAGTTAAGGATTCTTTGATAGCTGTCTGATAGGCAATGATGCGCTTCATCAATAATGATTTTGTCGAAGAAATCTTGTGGGAATTGCTTGAGCCGACTTTCCCTCATAAGTGTTTGCACGGACCCAACAACAACCCGGTACCAGCTTTCAAGACATGAGCTTTCAGCTTTTTCAACTGCGCATCCTAGGCCTGTGGATTTCTTCATTTTGTCGGCTGCCTGATCAAGGAGTTCGCCCCGGTGGGCGAGTATTAAAACTCGCTCACCTTCTCGAACACAATCCTCAGTGATCTTTGAAAAAACAATCGTTTTGCCGCCGCCTGTAACAAGCACTATAAGAGTTTTTTGAATCCCATTATCCCACTCTTTGAATACAGCATCTTTTGCCTCGGCTTGATAAGGTCTTAAGTCCATATCTAAAAGCTCCCTGCTTTAAAGCCTTTCTGGCTGTTTTGTGGACCTTCAGGTGGCTCGTAAAACTTCTTAATCTCATTGAAGGTCATTTCAGAACCATCATCTTTCTTCCATGTTCTAATACCGACCTTCGCTCTGCCTCCCGAGCCAACAACCTTATTCCAGTTCATGCTAACTCTTTCACCTTTTTTTCGTTGACCAATGGCTGTAAAGAACGCACAGAGCATTCCTTCAGTTTTTGAATGCAAGAATAATTGATGCTTGATTACCGCAACGCCCTCTGATCCTTGGACCTTGATATGAATAACTGCTTTAGGGCATGGAGGAAGTTTTTCGCTTCCACCATGATGTGCCCTTTCAAATTCAATAACCTCAAAATCATAATCGCCTTCAGGCAATGTCACAAATTCTGGACCATCGTTTTCTATTTGATCATCCCAACCTAATTCGCGTTCTTCATTCATTAGTCTCTCGCTCCCTTTTTATTCTTTTACTAAATACACTCCACAAAACTCCATCATCCTCGCACAAATCGGGCAGGGCTCTGGATGCTCATCACTATCACAAACCAGGTATAATTTGCAGCCCTTCAAACTGTTTAAATTACTGCTCATCCCAGCTGTCAACAATGCCATTTGTTCAGCGTGTATCGAGTGACACTCGCCATAATCGCCCGTATTGTGAGGAATATTTTTACGAGCACATACTTGGCAGGGTATCTTACTATGATTAAATCCAACCGAGATCATGTGACCTACTGGGTTAACAATCACACAAGAGTATTTTCTACGGAGGCAGTTTGATGACGAAAGATAACGTCTCGCTTCAGAAAAATAATTCATCATGATCACCATCCTAGAATGGAATATCATTCCTAATTGCCTCGATCATTTTGAACACCTGAGGCCAAGCCCCTACAAGAACACCACTAATGAATTCTGGATCATAATTCGAGATTGGTGTATTTTGAGGGTAATATCCTTTACTGGCAACGGCCTGCTGTATTTCCTCGACCGTAACCTTATTGGCAGCCATTAGATCTGCTAATGCCTTAGGAACACCTGTTAAGTCAATTGGCTTTTCATCTTTAGGTTGCTCTGTTTTTGGATGGTCTTCTTTTGGAGGATCCTGTTTAGGAGGATCAGCCGGCGGGGTATCCATTTTGAGTTGTTCTTGAGGTGGTTCTTCTTTAGGCGGAAGAGTTTCATAGGCTGGCTTAGGCTTAGTATTCTGTATCGCTACTCCAGCGGGGATAATATGAGCTATTTCATCAAAGCTAAATGATAGCTCATCCTTCAGATTGTCGCGGTTCTTAGCATCCCAACAGTTATGGTGGGTTGTGTACATGACACGTTTACCGCCCTGTGCTTTGTTTTTACCGCTCTGAACTCCTTGACCATCTACATTAACTACGTAAGTTTTATAATTTGCGAAGAGTACTGTATCTGCCCATTCCCGGAGTAAGGGAGCTGTCTTCTTTTGTAACTTCATTTCCCATCGGTCATAAGCTCCCATTTCGTCCGGTTGTTCAAACTTCCTCATTTGAGCATGAGCAGTAAATACCACATTAACTCCGACTTCGATAACTTCTTCCAAGAGGTTAAGTAAGCGCCCGAATTCTTCAGCAAGATAAACATATCCCTTACCATATCCAAAATCCTCAATGCCTGATTTACGGGACTTGGAACAAAGTTCACTAATACAAAGGATTTCTGCCCAGTCAGCAGTATCAATGACCAACGTGCTTAATTCCTTCGGGTTATTCTTGAAGTATTTAACCTGTTCGAGCAGCATAGTCCAACTGCTAGGCTTGGGAGTTCTGGCAACATTTAATTTTTTAGTGCTTCCTTCAGTATCAATGAAAATAGGATTTGGGAATTGTGAAGCAAAGGTTGACTTACCAATACCTTCAGGTCCATAAATCACTACTTTCTGAGCACTTTTAATTTCACCGCGGATAATTTGCATTAAGATTCAACCTCCTCGCGTTCCAGGATATTACTTGCTTCGAAATCAGCAGTAGTTAAAAGAGCAACTAATGGAGTAATTTTATTAGCATTGTTGAACGACCATCTTCCGGAATAATCGCTAAGATCCCAAGCCCCCATATGCCAGCGAATTGCTAACTTTTCGTTATCAGTAAGCTTTATAAAGTCTTGTAAAATACTTATTGATTTTTCGCCATGGCCTAGGGGTAGCTGGTCCTTGATGGAATATACAATTGGCAATTCCTCTGTGAAGGCAATACGAGGGCTATTCTTGAGCCAATTAATCAAGATAGTTGCAGTTGCGGTAGGGATTGATCTCAATAATTTACCGTCAGCGCCGAAAAGTTTTGTAGTATCATCTAAATCAATTTTTGCATGCTTTTGATTCTGATCCCAAAGATTACAAAGGTAACTAAATTGAGCATCACTACAGGGATCGCCGCCTTCTTGATAAGAATTAACTTTGCATAGATCATGTCCCAAGCCACAAATGGTTATCGTATCTCTTGGTACATCTAATCCAAAGCGATTAATTTTTTCGTATAGCAAGTTGTAAACATGTAAGCTATGCTCAGCTAATCCACCTGGTTCCGCTAAATGATGCTTCGTAGAACATGGGGCTTTAAAGAAATCGGATTCATTTAGAAAATTGATAAGCTTATCGATACCTGGTCTATTAACAAATCCCCAAAGGTTTAAAATAACTTCTTTATGGTCGACGCTAAGCAATCAAAATTCACCAACCTTCCATTTTGGAGTTTCCTGAATCGGTTCATCTGCTGCTTTATCAGCACCCACGACATAACCGTCTTCGATTAAGATACTGCACTCATCACCGGTGCTTACTCTGGTTGCAATGGCTTGAAGGCCTTCTTGCTCAAGCCACTGACCAAATTCCTTAAGGCTATCAAGGTCCATTTGCTCCAGCTTGTCCAAGAGAACAAAACCACATTTAGGATTAAGTTTCCGGACAATTGCAGTAGATACCTTGAGTTGATCAGCTCCAGACATTCCATCCCATTTGCGCCCGTTGTAAGTAAGTTCCCCATCTACTACAGAGAGACCAGGAAGAGGTAAGTCGGCATTCTGAAGGAGATCTATCCTTGATTTCCTGACAGCGTCAATCTTAGTTGTGAGAGAGTCGTATTGGGTGGCATAATCCCGGGCATCTTCTTCAGCCTTGTCTTTGTCGAGATTAGCCCTTACTTTTCTGTTAATCTCTTCAATATTTGAAATATTGGCTTCAAGCTCTGCAGTTGATTCATCGTGAAGGTCAAGAGCGTCCTTTTGGGCAATCTCTAAATCAGCATAAACATTGTCTTGCTGCTGTTTAAGTTCTCTTAGCTGTTCTGCCAATCGCTGAATGCTTTCACTTAATGATTTATGATCATTGCGAAGTTGTTCAACTTTAAGCCGCTTTCGTTGATTCTCACCATTCTGAGCCAGGATATCTTGCTGTTGTTTAATAAGCTCAGATACGGATATTAGTTCTTTTGGCGCTTCCGAAAAGTATGGTTGCTCTTTAGCAAATTTTTTCTTTTGATCTGAAATTCTGCCGATGGCCTGACGCTCGCTGTACAGTTCCTTTTCTTGCCGTTCAAACTCCTGAAGCTTGTCTCCTACACCAATAATTTGAAGCAACGTGTTAGCCTTTTCTTTTGGACTAGCTTGAATAAATTTTGGTAAGTTCAAAGCAAGTTCTTCTACAAACTCATTCAGGAGCTGCTGGCCGCCTTTATTACCGCCAGGATCAATAACCTTTAAATCGCTGTTCTTACCCTTGCGTTCAACGACCAAACCGTTAGACATGACCATGTGAAGATTAGGAGGAATCACCGATCCCTCTCGCTGAGGATCAGAAGGCTTATATGCATTACCGCCCAGGGCCCAGGCAATAGCATCAAGTACAGAGGTTTTACCTTGTCGATTCTTACCACCAATAACAGTTAACCCGTTTGCTGTCGGCTCAATCTTGACAGCTTTAACACGCTTGACGTTTTCGATTTCGAGCTTATTTATTTTAATGCTCACGCTTTTTCCTCCGTTTCTTTTGAAATAATCAGCATGGATATTACTACAACTCCCACGAACGCACCGACAAATAGCCCGACTATCAGTCCTTTCCAGAACATTGCGTATACCCTCCAATAACTTTATAATTAGAATGTAAATTAACATTTTTTCTAGAGAGCCCCGGCCAGTGCAATGACCGGAGCCCTTTTTATTTGTTGGGCAAATTTGACTTATTCCAAGACTACAACGCGGCCTTCATTGATCAGGGCTTCTAAGGCGCTTTCGAAATACTCTTTTATTCTTTCACGGGCTTGCAATCGCCACGCCCCACCATCGGCTTCGAAGAGAGCAACCTTGGGACCTTCCTGCATCCGGACTAAGAATTCACTTTCTGGCTGATTAACTTCAAGGAATGCGCGGTAAGGAGTAAGTTTTATGATATTCGGTACCGTAACGTTGCCCATAGTAGCAATTCCCGTTCTGGCGACGACCTGTTGAGAGAATCCATCATCACTGGTTGTTTTAACTGCTTCCTCCGTGATATTTCCGAGCAACTTGATAAGCTCATCTCTTTCTTCTGCGGTAACAAAGCAACTCTTCAGATGAATATTCATGGATTCCAATCCAATAAAGGTATTGAGTTGAAGCTTAGGCACCTCTGCTCCGGCAGCATACAATCGCTTACGATCAAGGTTCTGATCTAGGGAACTATATACAGAAACTTCAGTTGGGCCCTCAACCTGGATAATGATCTTAAGGTCAGCAATGCGAGGATGATTAAGTTCATTTAGAACAAGATCGACAATGGCAGCGAGGCTTTTTGCCTTTACGAAATCCGGCTCGAGCTCAGGAAGCTTTGTAAGACGTTCGTTAGAATACTTGGTATTGTTGTGTTCGATGATTTGAACATCGCGAAAACTCATAATGTATTGAAGGGCTTCTTTAATCATTGACATAATTTACACACTCCTAATTTAAATTAATGAATTTAAAGAACATCGGGATAAAACTTAGGAATTAATTGCATTTAGCTTAATTACATTTGTCACTTGATCTTCGCTGAATACTGCCATTTGGTTAGGATCGTTCTTAAGAATTTCTGAAGCACACGGATTACCGTTTCTATCCTGATCAACCATGATGCTCGTTGTAATGGATTTAATCGGGGCTGTTGTAGCCTTAGCCGAAGCTGAAAGTTTAACAACATTTCGATTTTCATCCGGTTTGAATGTAAGAGTAACGGTTAATTTTCGGGCTGTTGTAGCATCCGTATTAGGATCCAAGATATTGGCTAAAACTACGCCTGTTTCATTCATAACTTGCTCTTGGATAGCACCTTGAGCTAATTCCAAGATGTTAACTTCTTTGGTTAATGGCATTTTTTCTCTTCCTTTCATTTTAAGTTTTGGTTATTTGTAAAAGATTGGCGTTACATTGTAATCACCACCTCAAAAAACTAAATTATTTAATGCGGGCATCACACTCCTTTCATTATTGTTTTTTCCTTATCTCCACCCACCGGCAAACGTCGATATACCAATAAAAGCATTCGCCCTTATATTCACACTGTTTGCATTTACATGGGCCACCTTTACACTGTAGGCATTTACACAATCGCGCTTTCCTCCTTCATCCTCTTATTCCCGACATTCCTCTTAATCCGTGCATAAACAACGTCCATACCTAACCCGAAAATGTCACCGATTTGCTTGTAAGTTAATCCTTGTTTTCGGTACCGTTTCATTAGGGTTAAATCCTCTGGAAGGATGATTCTCTTAACTAAATCAGGATGAGGACTCGCAAGCTTTGCAAACGATGTCTCGGGAAGGTATCCGCCTATTATCGATAAAGCAAGAGCATAGTAGTTTTCCTGATTCATCCAGCCTCACGTCGTTTCCAGCTTCTAACTTCGCCGGTATCACGATGAATGATTTGAAAAAATGAAGGGGTATTTTTTGTGACAAACCAGTCTTCGTGGTTAAGGCCAAATAGCGTGATTCTTGCTTTTTGCTTGGCGTTGGGTTTGCGTCCATGTTTCACGATTTACCACCTCTGGTTTTCTTTCTCTCACCGATTTTGTTGTAAATATCCGCAATAATAATCCCTGTTCTTGTTAAATTAACATCGCTCTGGATCAGATTCTTTTGATTTAGCCTTACAAGTTGCTGGCGGGAAACAAGGATTAGATTATCCGGATCAAAATTACCTTTGTTCCCGTCACCGAAAATCACTACATGGTTCTTAGGAACTGGACCATTCGCAGACTCCCAAATCAAAACGTGCTTGGATTTCCAGTTTTTATTTAATTTACCGTCCGCAATTTTTACTTCGATATATCCATCCTTGCTTAACCTTTCAGTTCCTATCGGTACCCAATTGGCTGGCTTATGCCCCTTCTTGAATTGAGTCGGCTTCATTCCTGGGTAGCTAACTCCTTTTCGGCCTTTGTTAAAAGGGATATGGCCTTTTTTGAATTGCGTTGGTTCATAGCCTTTGTTGAGTTTTGTATCCCTGCCGTTGTGCAGGCCACGTCGATCAGCTAACGAAACCATTGCAGGAACGCTTAAGTTCATCCCAAACTTTTGATTAAACATGTCCGTTAAATCCTTAAAGCTTGTTCCAGCAATATGAGATCTTACAAATTCGATTTGATCCGAGTTATATTTACGATTCATAATCAACCCTCAGGTACAAATGCTTCACGCAGCATTGCTGGCATTTTCTTGTTGTCGCCGCCAAGGTACTCATCTTTTGCTTTTATCGCATCAAGGACTAACTTGCCGTTATTAATAATTTGAGTGGCAACCTGAGTGATAGCCTTTGATCTTTCGATTTCCTCTGAGAGCTTATCGCCCTTAATGTCCTCATCGCCTAAGCGCTCGAGTTGGGCAAATAAATGATTATTCAGATCTCCAAGTGAGTTCTTCAAACTTCTCCCTCCTTAGACGTACCGTATTACCTGAGCTCAACAGCTCTGCAAAATGATTTTTCCGGCGGAATATCTCGAGTAGTTTTCTTAGCACTTTGAGACCTCCAGGAGTTCGGGGTTTTCGTAGATGTTGCCGATGACTTCTCTGTCTTGCCAAACGTTATTAAGCAGCTGGTAATAATTATCGTCACGGTTTAATTCCCTTCTGGCTGCTTTTATGTTTCTTAGCCACCAAGCAACTCTATAGTCATCCCAAATTACTTCATAGATTCCAGGCTTATAATCGCCTGTGATTTTTACGATATCTCCCTCATAAATTTCAGCACCGTTCTTGTCTTGGAGTCCGGTGAATTGACCAATTGTTTTGGAATCAACCTCGTGGGATTCAATCATGCTACATCCAATAGGACGTATGATTAAGGAAAAATGACTGGCTTTATAAAAACTAACACCGCAAGATAAATAACCAGTAAACCATTCTTCGCTATCGACTCGCTTACCACGAAACTTAATCTCTCGACTCATCTCCGCCCTCCTTTATATCTCCACAACATGTATCTGTGATAATGATTAAGATCACTCCTGCGAGATATCATTAAAAAAGTCACAAACGGAACCTTACAAATTTCCCACAGACCGTCCAAGCTGAGTTCCCAGACCGTGCCGCACTCACAACGAGTTTTTATCTGACCATCAGGGAACTGCATAGCTTGTCCACATACACACTTAACGAGTGCTTGTTTTACGACCATAACCACGCCTCCTTTAAGGTGAGATCACACCGGAGTTTAGAAAGAAGCGTTGTGCATTTAAGTAGTGTCTAAACTCCTTGATCGATCCAATAAATCCGCAAAGAAAGATTGAATTATTTTCTGTATCACGTGGTATAATAACCGTAGATGTAATTTTTCTTCGGTCCGCTTGGCATTGCAGTGCTGGGCGGACTTCTTCAGTTTCAAGGGTTAACATTGGGTTCACCGTCCTTCATAAGTGGCACTCTTAGCCCATTTCTTCCAAAGATCAATTCGTAAACCTGCAGTGTGTCCTAGTTTGCTTGGAGTCTTGTAGTAAACGAAGAACCCTTCTTGACCAAGACAAATTCTTGTTCGATTTCCCTTTTTGTAGATGCCTGGGCGAGTGAGTTTTAGTCCAATCGGAACATCGTCCTCATCCACTTCGACTCTCCAGCCGCACTCACAGGTGCGCTTCAAGATATCGTCTGATATATCAAGGGTGCCTTCTCCGTTACCAATGAGTTCGCTTCCGCATTTTGGACATTTAGAGTATTTCTTTAAGAGTTCAACTGATTTAAGAGCGTTCAAAAGTTTTCGCCCCCCTTCCTTACTCTTCGCATCCTTTGCACACTCTCGGATGCCCAACAGCTTCGCCGATATAGGTTCCGCAGCTCTCGCAGAGTGTTCCGTCAAGGTGCATTTCGGCGATGGTTTCTGAGCTGAGTTGGCCTTCTGTCGTTTGGTTCATGGTTTTCACCTCCTTAAATTAAATTTTTCCTAGAAACATACTCTTCCCACGTTTCTTTGCGGTAACAACCTCCGTAAACGTATCTTTGGGCAAATTCTAATTGTAAGGAATTTGGTATAATGCCCTTTCGCTCGTTTCTTTCGGGCTGAGCATACAAATTGATCGCTTTAAGATGCTTTAGCTTTTCAACCCTAAAAGCCGCGTCATCAATGTCCTTTTTCACTAAGAGGTAAATAAATAACCTGTACGGACGAACGCCATGTTTTAAAAGTAATTCCGCAGCGTCTAGAATTGCAGGGATCTGCGAAGTTTGGTCACATGAGAATCTTATAAAGCGAATCCATTTTAATTTAGAAAGGATATTTGCTATTTCGTTGTTAACTAGTCGAGCATCCATGCCTTGATTTAAATCAATTTCATAATCGGTCCCGATCATATTTTCGAGTTGACCAATGCCGTATTCGCTAGCAAGAATGTTGTTATCCATTAGGATCAACTTTTTTGAATCGGTCCTAATTACTTTCTGCCATTGTCGATAAGCTTTTATGTTTCCCTCTTTTTCCGGCACATAGCACCAAGGACATTTATTTGGGCATCCTCTTGTTATATAGCCAATGGCGTAATCGCATCCAGGGTAGATAGAATAGTCGGGATAAAGATCATCAATTTCCTCAGGCAATTTGTGGTTCATCCGAATACCCGTGTATCCTGTCCCACCCCTAATTGTAGTTGTAGGTAAATAAAGATTTTCGGGAGTAAAATCAAATACTTTACTTGAGTAAATCTGGTCATATTTTTCAATTGGGTCCCACCATTCAACGGAATCACCTTGCGCTTTGTGCCATGCGCTTATTTTCATTAATGCCAAGTTTGGAAAATGTTTTTTCTTGAAATGATCTTTTTCTGCATCGTGCAACCCAATCCGCATTTCTTCTCTCACCTCCTTTCATGAAATACCATTACTTAACCAACTTCGCCGAGAATGATTTGAGTTGTCCTTTTGTTAACTCAACAAACTTTGAGGGATCTTTCCAGTTAGCCCCATTGCAATTTGACTGTATCCTCTGACGCTCCTGGTACCTCAAACGGCGGGCTTGATCTTTCCGCAAAATTTTCCATCCTTTCATGTGGTCCATGTGGTTTCACCTCACTGGTACTTGGTGTAGATAAGTAAGCAGGGTTTACCTTTCCTCTGTAGAATTGTAAATTGTCGAAGTTTACTTTCTTTTGGAAGGAGGTGTATCTATGAGAGATGTAAAATTAGGTAATTGGACCGTTAGGTGTTATACGGAAAATTACACTATCTGGGCTAATCAGAATGAGGAAAGCGTAATGATTGAGTTTAACCAAAGTAAAATTGCTACGCTTAATCTGAGGGACGATGGTTATGTTTTTATTCAGTCAGTAAACGCTAATTGCGAAGTCCATTCCGAACAGCACTTAATCATCATTTCAAGCCCGAATGACAAGAACATATTTTTTGAATAAGAGGAAATTCCTTGATTTCAACCTGAACGCATTCAAGTAGTGCATTTACTTGTCTCGTGTTCAGGTTATTTTCTTTGATTAGGTTAATAATCTGAATGCCTAAATCCTCAATTAAGGCCAATTCCTGAGCGTTTTTAACAGTTTCGCGTAGATCGTTATTGGCTGGGTTAATCGTTGCTTTAAGACGTTTTAGTTTTAAATAGGCCGGCATCTCTTCTCCCTCCTTTCGAGGAATTAAGGTTTTCACAAACTATTACTTTCAGCTTTTTCTGGGTCCTGAGCTAATGCTTCCATAACACTTTCATTCCATTTGATCTGATAACCGCTATGCCCATTCCTCACGTAAGGGAACTCCTCACCATGCTTCTTACCATCTTCGGTAAGCCGCCAATCTTTATTCCCCTTGCCATCGACTTGCTGTTCCTGCAACCCTTTAGAGGCTAACTTTTTATTAGCCGAGACTGCGCTTATGCCAAGTCTCTTCCCGACTTCAGTAGCGTTCAGAAATCCAGTTTCATGTTCAGCAGGCGGAAGGCATTTCGAGATTTCCGTTAGATCGAGGTTGTAATTCTTCTCGATGGTTCGCATACATGCCGCTTGAGCTATGCCGGGTTTGACGCCTAATCTTTGAGTGAGGTAATCCGCTGCGTCCAGGGCATCCTTGATCGCTGGTTTAACTCTTGAAGATATTCGTTTGGGCTTGTCCGATTGAGTAAGTTGCTTTTCCATTTCCTCGAATTTGGTAACATATGCTGCTGTGAAGAGGACTCCTTTTTCTCCCGTCATTTTATTTGCCACCATGTCGCAGCCCTTGCGGGTGAGGAGGTAACAGGGTCTTTCTTGGTTTTGTGCGTCTAAGTAGGTACTTGGAATAAAGAAGTTAGCCGAGCTCAATTTTGAGCTGGGGCTATCTAGGATCTCAACGTAACCCTTTATGTCTCTTAATAAATTTTTGTGGTCCTTACCGGTCATTTCAGCCACTTCCCGGCTGTCAATGACGAATAATCCGTTTTGGTTGATGACTTTTAAGTTGTTCATGCGCTCACCTTCTTTGCTTGCACTGCATTATCCATTTCTTCCTGAAGCTTAACCAAGTGAAGAAGTTCCCTAAGTCCTTCATGATATTTTTTAGGATCAAATTCAGGTGAAGGGAGATAAGTAACTTTAAATTCCGACATGTTCTAGTTCCTCCCCTTTTACTCCTGTAGCGTAATTACTTGATAAAAAAAGGGTATCCAGAGATAATCCCAATTCCCTTGCAAGAAGAATCATAGTGTCGATACCAGGTTTTTTTCTGCCAGCCTCAATATCACATATCAGTTGAGGTTTTCTTTCAATCAGCCCTGCAAGAGCAGTTTGAGTTAGCGATTTTTCACAACGTTTATTTCTAATAATAGAACCTAATTTTTTATTATCCATTTCAAATTTCACCTCCAACTTGCATAATTACGCTTCATGAGTAAATTATATTACTCCTGTGGCGTAATAAAAAGTCGCAAAAACAAGCGTATTTACTCTTAAAGCGGAATATTTTAATAATAATTTGGGCATATCAAACTATATCGTTATATTTCTTGAAATTACGCACCAAGTGTATATTTACACTGACAGCGTAAAATTATATAATTCATATATCATATCGAATCAAATAAGGGAGTGTAACCGTTGAAATTTGGAGAAAAACTTAAGCTGCTTAGGAATGAAAGAGAATATACATTGAGACAATTATCGGAGTTAACGAATCTTTCAATATCATTCATCTCAGATGTTGAAAATGGTAGAAGGAAACCTAGTATTGAAAATCTAAATAAAATTGCAAATGGATTAGATATTAGCGTTCCTGAGATTTTGGATGGAACTGATTTGGTTGGCCCGCCAATAAAAACAGGTAATTCGCAGATTTATGCCAATGAAATTCTCACCGATACAGTAAAGGTTCAGGAAAGCGAAGCAATTACTACTTATATCTCCATAAAACAAAACAGAGATGAAGCAGCTGAGTTACTCGAAATTCTCCATAAACGACCCGAAATGAAAGCTTTATTTAGCGCATCTAAAAACGCATCTAAGGAAGATATTGAAAGAGCTATTAAAATAATTGAAGCATTAAAAGATGAATAGGAGGAAGTTACATTGACGATTGTAAGGATGATCGGTTTACCTCTTACTGTTAGGGGGTTAACTATCCCTGATGTGGATGGAAACTATAATATTTTTATAAACAAAAACCTAAGCCACAAAATGCAGTTAGATGCTTATCTCCATGAGATAAATCATATAGAAAACGGTGATTTCGATAGTTATGCGCCTGTCTATGAATTAGAACAAAGAATAAATAAAGGAGCTTGATTCTAATGCATGGCATTTTATATTTACGTAAAAGTAGAGAAGATGAGCAATACGAAAAAAACACTGGTGAGGACGTTCTACAAACTCATCGGGAAAGGTTGACCCAATTTTGTAATGCTAGAGAAATTACCTTTGACGAACGAGCAGAGGTGAAAAGCGGTGATACTATAGCAGGTAGGCCACAATTCCAGCAAGTATTAAATATTGATATACCATCTGGCCAATATGAATGTATCATTGTTACTGAAATATCAAGACTTGGGCGAGGAGACATGGAGGACGCAGGCAGGATCTACAAAACAATTATTACCCACGATATTAAGATTGTTACCCCAAATAAGATATATGACCCCAACAACTCCTCAGATTTACGCCAGTTAAGATTCGAATTATTTATGTCTCGGGAAGAATATGAAAGCATTAAAGAAAGACTATGGAACAATAGAAATTACCGGGCAACTCAAGGCTACGCCGGTAATTATATCGTCACTTTAGGATTTAGGCAGTCCAGAGGAATAGTTGAAATAATACCTGAAGAAGCTAATTTAGTAAAAGAAATATTCACTATGAGGGCTGAAGGTAATTCCTATCAAGAAATAGCCACCTATATGAATTCAAGAAACTTAAAGACAAAACGCGGAACCCAATACCATCTCACAACTATTTGTAAAATACTTCATAATCCTCGTTATATTGGAATCGCAAGATGGAACGGAAAACAATATAAGGCTAAGCATCCGGCAATAATACCTCTCGATTTATGGGAAAAGGTTCAGGAAATTAATTCAATAAGGAAACACAATAAGCAAGGGACTAAAGAAAATAATCCCTATCTGGTCGAATTGTATTGCCACGAATGCGGAAGACGTATGTATGGTGAACATCGAAGACCATCTAAAACAGTCAAAGGAGTCAAAAGATGGTACACCGAAAAGGATATATATATTTGTTCTGGCAAAAACAAATCAAAATGCTTTCATAGTATCAACGCTAATAAGATTCATCAATTTATTATTAATGAACTCAAGAAGATCATCGACAATCCAGAAATATTCAAAGATTTATCCAATGAAAGAGAGTCGAAAATTGGGGGGAATAATGACGCCTTAGAATTACAACTAGATGAACTTTATAAACAAGTAAAATCCAAGGATAATTTACTTTCGAAATTAGAATCAGATTATGAATCCGGAGATTTGCCAGCCTTGTTATATACAAAGCATGTTGACAAAACTTCAAGGGAAAAAGCGGCATTAGAGAACAGAATTAACCAGATTAAAATCACTTTATCCAAATCAGATATTAAGATTGAATCACCCGAGAAATTAAGAGCCTTATTGGATAAAGTTCTTAAAAATTGGGATAGATACCCTAATAAAAGCAAGAAAATTATTATCCAATCTTTTTTGAGCAGAGTAGAAGTGGACAAGCAAGGGGAGTTTTATGTTGCTAGACGCTTACCGTATACCATTGACTTGTGACTTGATGACGGGGTAATCTCCCCACAATCTCAAAGCTTGGCAAGCCGTTTGACACGTCAACTTCTACCCGAATCAAGTGAGCATGTAATCCCAAAACGGTCATTCCGTAAATTGAAGCGAACATCATACTCTCCCCCAAAAAGGCAATAGTAAAATGTTCGCTTTAAGAGTCTTTAATCCTTCCAGAATAAGCAAAAAAATACATCTTATTCTAAAGAAGGGGCATTGAAATCTTTGGGCAAAGTTATAAGGAAGGTCGTTCCTTTTCCCATATCGCTTTCTACTTTTATCTGTCCTCCATGAGCTTCTACAATTTGACGAACTATCGCTAAACCAAGTCCCATTCCTCCGTCTTTTCTCGTACGTGCTTTATTAACCCGGAAAAAGCGATCAAAGATATAGGGCAGAGCTTCCCGCGGTATCCCCTCTCCTTCATCTTGGATAGCAAATTGAACATGAGTTTCCTGATCTTCAAAAAGGACTCGAACCGTTTTGCCCTGCGGGGTATGACGCATTGCATTATCCAAAAGATTAATAAATACCTGTAAAAGGCGATCAGGATCGGCCGTGATTTTGCCTGAACCTTTGGCGACTTCCAACGTTAAACCCAAATCTTGAGCTCTGCCCTGAAAGCGCTGGTAAACTTCACTAAGAAAGCTCTCCAGATCTAAGACAACCGGCTGCAAACTCTGTCCCCGCTCTAACCAATTAATGTCTTGCAGATCTTTAACTAAACGGGCTAAGCGTTTCGCTTCTTCCAAGACCAAGTCAATATATTCTCCCCGCTCGTTCTTAGGTATCACATCATCCTGGATTGCCTCTAAGTACCCTTGAATAAGATGGAGCGGAGTTCTTAGTTCATGGGTGACACTGGCCAAAAATTCACGTCTTGCCTTTTCGGCCCGCAGCGAGGCAGTTATATCGCGAAGAACGGCAACATGTCCTCGAAATCCCTCAGTCTCTGTCATAGGGGCCAAGATCACCTGAAGTACTTGAAGCCCTAATTTTAAAGTTCCATAATTTTCAGTTTGCTCTTGGTTTTTTCTCATGGCCTGAAGAAAATCAACAATTCGAAGTTTCCTATCTTGGAGTTCCGCCTCTTGCTCTTGCCATAATGACTTTGCCGTGTCATTGGCATAAAGTATAGCTCCGTCACAGCCTAACATAACTACAGCATCACTAATGCTTTCAATAATACCTTGAAGCAGGTTTTTTTGCTGTGACAGCCATTCCATGTGGTTTTTTAAACTTTCCCCCATAGAATTAAAAACTTCAGCCAGTTCTCCAATCTCATCTTGACTCGTTACTCCCTGGATGGGCAAGAAATCTCCTTTTGCCATTCTCGAAGCACTTCGCTGCATTAAAGCCAGAGGCCTCGTTACCTGCCGAGCAAAAATCAGGCTGACTATAGTAGCGAGAAACACAGCAATTAAGGACGCATAAACGATCAAGTGCCGAAAGGTTGCGATACTTTCTTGGATGGGAATTGGTGAACTGCCCAGCAGAACAACAGCTTGTACGGGTTTTGCTCCGACAGGTGCTGCCGCAAGGAGCATGGCCTGCCCCCCTCCGCTGGCGGGCAGAGCCTTAATCGAGATGGTATTGCCGGCCAGGACTTGCGCTAAATAATCGTCGGTGAAAAAATCAGAAGGGAGCAACGTTCGCGTCCATCCTCCAAGTAACCCATTAATCTCGCCGATAGGTCCGCTGAGTCCTATTCCTTGAGTCTTGTTTGAAGTTGATCCCGCAATCACAAGGATATTTCCTTGTGGATCAAGCAAAACCAGTTGGGTTCCAGAGGTGAGTTTAAAGGTTTCTAATAAGCTTAAACGTTCACTCCAACCTGGAATTGAAGCTAATTGGGTCGAAACTTCCGTTGCTTCTGTGCGCAGAGAATCAAGCTTTTGCTGTAAATAGAAATCCCCGAACAACCATGTAATGGTGACTCCTAATCCTCCCAGTACCAGAAGAATCAGAAGTGTCATAGCCAGCCAAAGTTTCATGGAGATGGTCCAAGAACGCCGTTTTCTCCATTTCATCAGGACACCATATCCGGATCAAATTTATAACCGACGCCCCATACGGTAACAAGCATTTTTTTAATCGTAGGATGGGCCAGTTTTTCCCTCAATTTTTTGACGTGGGTATCCACGGTACGAGCATCTCCATAAAAATCATATCCCCATACCGTTTCCATAAGCTGCTCACGAGAAAAAACTCTTCCCCGATTTTTGGCGAGAAAATAGAGTAAGTCAAACTCCAAAGGGGTTAAGTTTATCACCTCATCGCCAATTGTGACGCGATGCCTTTCTTTATCAATGTTGAGCAAACCAACAGTTATTTCCGAGGAAACTGTATGCATCTGGCCGCTGGATCGGCGCAGAAGCGCCTTGACCCTGGCGACTAATTCTTTCGTACTGAATGGTTTAACTAAATAATCGTCTGCACCCAGTTCCAAACCTAGTACACGATCAAACTCTTCCCCGCGTGCCGTCAGCATAATAATGGGAATCCCGGAGCTTTCGCGGATTTCACGGCAAACCCGCCAGCCATCAACATCAGGCATCATTAGATCAACAATTAATAGTGAAAATTGGCCTGTTTTAAATTTAGACAGAGCAACACTGCCATCCTCTGCCTCTTCAACAGGAAATCCTTCCCGCTCAAGATACAATCTAACTAAACTACGAATTCGTTCTTCATCATCGACAATTAGAATTGGATCCATGTTCTAACTCCCCTTTGAAAACTTGATGCAAGATTTTTCTTGGGTATTTGTCTTTAGTTTACCACGTTATCATGGCTATTTTGTGAAAATTAATTGAAGAATATTATAAAGCTCCTCTAATCCACATAAGATCAGGATTATCTCCCAGCCATCGTATGGCAATGACATCAATTCTCATTTCCGGCCAGTTGACATATCCTTGCTGCAGAATATAATACGCTGCTATTGACCTAAGACGCTGCGCCTTCCGAAAGGTGATACTTTCTTCACCCCATCCTCTATACGCAGAACTGCGAGTTCGCACCTCAATGAACACCAATGTTTCTTGATCTTGAGCAATAATATCCATTTCGCCTTTTGGGCAGCGGTAGTTCCGCTTAAGGACTTTTAATCCGGACGCTGTCAGCGAATGGACAGCCAATTCTTCCCCAGCTTTTCCCAAGCTATTTTTCTTGACTCCGATGATCATTCACTCCTTTCAGAGCAATATCATTTAATTCTTTGTCCTTGATCGGAAGTCCTTTATGCAGTTGCACTTAAGCAACAGGAAAGTTATACAAGCGAAAATTATTCTTTCAAATAGTACAAAAAAGAGGCTCTCAGAATGACTGAGAACCTCTTTAATGATTATACAAGAAACATAACACAAGTGAACTCGCCCACCCTCACTTATAGAAGTGGGGTCTTAAAAACCGGATAAAGGTGGACGTTAGTTCTTATTGAACTAAACTTTGAGCTGCCGCAATAGCCATTTGGGCCAAGGGAGTTGGGTAAATCCCAATAGCGATGGTAATAATCATTGTGAATAACATTGTGAATTTAACTGCTCCATGGACAGGAATATCAGGAAGCCCTTCTCCCTCTCCGAGGAACATGACTTTAACAACCGACAGATAATAATATACAGACACCATGCTCATGACAAAACCGATGTAAGCGATAGCCGTATAGCCTTGACCCATGACGGCGGAGAAGAGATAAAATTTCCCGACAAACCCGGCCAGTGGCGGAATCCCGGCTAAGGACAACAAGGAAGCTGTCATAACTACTGCTGCCAGGGGAGACCTTCGAGCCAAACCGGCAAAATCCTGAATCTCGTCGCTGCCTTGTTTTTCGGATACATGTGTCGCCACAGCAAAGGCACCCATATTAGCAAAGACATAAATCATAGCATAAAAGAGTACGCCTTTCACACCGGGAATAGACTCGGCGATAATGCCAACCATCAGATATCCTGCTTGGGCAATACTCGAATAAGCAAGCATCCGCTTGATATTCTTCTGCGGTATGGCAACTAAGTTCCCGATAATCATCGTCAGGGCTGCCAGAACTATGAGCAGGGTTTGACCTGTTGCTGAAAAAGACTGGCTGTTCATGGTAATCAGATAAACTCTGATCAACGCCGCAAAAGCAGCAGCCTTAGAAGCAATTGCTAAAAAGGCAGTGACAGGTGTCGGCGCTCCTTCATAAATGTCGGGGGCCCAGAGATGAAAGGGAACCAGGGAAATCTTAAAGCCCAAACCTGCTAAGATAAAGACAGTGGCCAAAAATGAGGTTGGGGTTAAAGACGCCCCAAGTCCGCTGGCGATCTCTGAAAGTTGAGTCGATCCTGTCAGTCCATAGATAAGACTGATACCATAGAGCAAAATCGCCGAAGAAGTTGCGCCTAAGACCAGATACTTGATTCCTGCTTCAGAGGAACGAGCATCTTCAGATAAATAGGCAACAAGAATATAAAAGGAAATCGTCATTAATTCCAGGCCAACATACAGGGTAATCAGCTCGCCGGCTCCCGCCATAAGCATCATACCTAACGTTGCTGTCAAAATTAAGGTGTAAAATTCCCCCCGGTACTTCGGCAATTTCTGTATATATCCGCCCGAAGAGAGCACAACCAAGAGAGCCGCCGCTAAGAAAAGCACTTTGAAATACAGAGCGAATTGATCGTGCCAGTAAAGTCCATTCATAAAGGAAGTCTTCGTACCAAAGTAAAAATCATAGAGGGTATAACTAAGGATTCCGATTAGAGAGAAAGCGGTGAGAGGCATCATGCCCTTTCTCGCGCTGGGTGGTATCAGAAGCCCAATGGCCAAGAGAATCAAGGCCATTGCAGCTAGCGCAACTTCGGGCGTGAGTACTGCAAAGATATTGAAATCAACCATTAGAACAGCCCCCCCATCTTCGCCTGACTCACCGTCTCAAGAACCTTCGCAAGGCCTGAGGAGGTAACACCAGTATTAACTAAACCAAACAAGATATTCGGAAAAATCCCTGTTGCAAAAATTACGAAACCCAGTACAACCAAAGGAACCAGTTCGGGACCTTTAATATCCTTCAGGTGATCCCATTCCGAGCGCCGCGGGCCAAACATCACATTGGCAATCACCCTCAAGGTGTATACCGCCGTAAAGATAATCCCTGCAATTCCGAGAATAGCCTGCACTGGCAGAGCTTTAATAGTACCCATGAAAATGGTAAATTCAGAGATAAAGTTCACGGTACTCGGTAATCCCAGAGAAGCCATCCCGGCAATAATAAATCCCGTGGCCAAGCGAGGCATCTGGTGGGCTAAACCGCCTAAATCAGGAATGTTGCGGGTATGCGTCTTTTCATAGATAAACCCAATCATCGAGAAGAACAAAGCGGACATAACACCATGAGCAAACATCATCGCCACGGCCCCTCCAACCGCTGTCGGATTTAAAGCCGCAATGGCAATGAGGACATAGCCCATATGGCTTACCGAAGAATAACCAATGACATACTTAAGATCTTTTTGAGCCAGAGCAATGAATGCCGCATAAAGAACATTGGCAATAGCCAGAACAGCAATCACCGGAGCCCAATACTTAGCTCCAATGGGGAGAACATAAATCCCGAGTCGAATCAATCCGTAACCACCGATTTTTTTCAAGACGCCGGCGTGAATCATACTGACAGCAGTAGGCGCTCCGGCGTAGCCATCCGGTGACCAGGAGTGGAAAGGGAACATAGAAATTAGAGATCCAAAGCCGAAGAGCATTAAGCCGAAAGCAACTTTTTGGAATGGTGCACTATAAAGATTTTGTCTTGCGGCTAATTGGTCAAACATAAAGGTTGGATGCCCCTGTTTAGCTGCTGCTAGATAGAGAGCCACCATCCCAACGAGAAGGAATGCCGATCCGATGAGAAGGTAAATGGTCAGTTTCATACCGGCATATTCTTTGGAGACCCGTTTAGTACTACCCCAAATAATAACCATGATGTAAATTGGAATAACGACGATCTCGTAGAACAGGAAGAAAATGAAGAGGTCGCGTGCGATAAATGTTCCCATGACACCGGTAATAAGGATAAGCAGCAAAGCAAAAAATTCTTTGGCCCGCTTTTCCATATTCCAGGAAGCATAAATTGAGGAAAAGCCAATCAAATTCGTCAGAAGAAGCATCGGCAAACTAATTCCGTCAACCCCGAAGGCTAAATTGACACCAAGATCAGGAATCCAGGGGATTGTCAGAGTAAACTGCATGCCGCCTGCCGCTTGATTATAGGCGAAGAATGCATAAAGCGAGAGCACCATAGAGGTAAAGGTACCTAGAGCTGCAACAATCTTTATCGTTTTCGTTTCTTCCTTCGGCAGGAATACAATGATAAACATGGCTAATAACGGTGCCAGTAAGATAAAAGGAAGCAGGTAAGACCCTCCTGATGGCAGTGCTGACATTATTTCACACCTCCCAGCATCGCTAAGGGGTTAAGGGATGAGAACTGTCCTTCCCCAAAAGCGAAGACCATGAAAATGACAACAACTGCGAAAAAGAATACCATAGCATAGGTTTGAAGTTGTCCGGTACTCATTCTGCGCAATCCTTTAGCACTCCCACGTGTCAATAGAGCAATTCCATTGATAATCCCGTCAATAATATAGATGTCAAAGAAATAGAGTACTTTAGCCAACCCATCCATGATATTGTGGATAATCCAGAGATACAGCTCATCAATGTAGTATTTGTTCTTGAGGATTTTGTAAGGCACTGGGAAACGGGCAACTATGCTCTCTGAGCTGATTGCTTTTTTGATATAGATATAATAGGCCAAGCCCATGCCCAGCAAACCGGCAATGACTGATATTCCAGCCAAACCCCAATTCATACCTTCTGGTTCAAATTCACCAAAGTGAATAAAGAAGGCAAAATTGTGACTTGGTAAAGCAGCTAATCCACCTATAGTACTAAACGTTGCCAAAACAATCAGTGGAATAGTCATAGTCCACGGAGATTCGTGAGGATGATTCTCCGGTTTTTCAGGGCCCATAAAGGCTACGAAGAAGAGGCGGCTCATATAAAAGGCCGTTAAAAACGCCGTAAACAAGCCAACAGCATAGACTATGGGGTGACCATTTTGTAAAGCGTTGGCTAACAGTTCATCCTTCGACCAGAAGCCGGCAAAGGGTGGAATACCGGAAATTGCCAACACACCAATAAAGAAAGTCCAGCCCGTAATCGGCATTTTCTTCCACAGACCACCCATGTCCCAAATGTTCTGTTTTTCATGCATAGCATGGATTACCGAACCTGCACCTAAGAACATTAAGGCTTTAAAGAAGGCATGAGTCATCAGATGGAACATTGAGCCTGAATAAGAACCAACCCCAAGAGCGAAGATCATATAACCTAATTGACTCAAGGTTGAATAGGCCAAAATCCGTTTTATATCATCCTGGGCAATGGCGATAGTTGCCGCAAAAAGTGCTGTGAAAGCACCGATTCCTGCAACAAACTGCAGCGCGGCCGGGGAAGCTTGAAACAGGAAATACATTTTGGCCACAAGATAAACACCGGCCACAACCATAGTTGCAGCATGAATCAAGGCGCTAACGGGTGTAGGACCTTCCATTGCATCAGGCAGCCATACGTGCAGAGGGAATTGGCCTGACTTGCCCATCGGTCCCATAAAGATCAGAAAGGCCATAACCGTGACATAACCGGCTGTACCTACAACGGCCACGTTTTGCAGGCTAGTACTCAAGGCAGCGGAGAGGGCCGTGAAATCCAGAGTTCCGAACCTGTTGTACAGAAATAGAATTCCCAGCAGTAAACCAAAATCCCCAACACGAGTTGTGATAAAAGCTTTCTTGGCTGCTTCCCGAGCAGAGACTTTAAAATACCAGAAACCAATCAGCAAATAAGAACAAAGACCGACAAGTTCCCAGAAAATAAAGAGCTGTAATAAGTTAGTCGCAATAACCATTCCCAGCATAGAGGAAGCAAATAAGGACTGGTACGCATAGTAACGTGACCAACCTTTATCTCCATGCATATAGCCTAAGGAGTAGATTTGTACCATAGAGGCAACTAAGGTCACAACAAACAACATCATAGCACTTAGAGGATCTACGATTGTACCGAAATTAATCTTTAATCCTCCAATATTTAGCCAGTTCGCGCTAACGATCACCGGATGTTCCACAATTTCAGCCCCAGACTGAATAATGCCTAAACCAATTGCGACAGCTAAGCCCAATGCAGTCAGGATCGCAAGGATCGACACCGTGGAAGACAGTCCTTTGGATCGTTTCGTGACAAAGGCGATGAGTAGAAACGACAGGAAGGGCAAAGCAGGAATTAACCATGCCCATCGAAAGAGATCATGCATTTCCTTGAACACCTACCTTCTCCATAGTCTCTCTTACCACTTCAACCAATCAAATTCATCAACATTTGTTGAATGACGATTACGATAAATTGTAATCACGAGGGCCAGGCCCACAGCAATTTCAGCTGCAGCAACCACGATTACGAAGAGTGCCGCTACATTTCCTGTAAGGATATAGTGAATATCAACTTTTTGATTCCATAGAAACCGGTTAAAGGCGACAAAATTGATGTTAACAGCATTAAGCATTAACTCAAGGGACATGAGTATGGCAATAATGTTCCTCTTAGCAAATACACCGTAAAGTCCAAGGCAAAAGAGCATCGCTCCTACCAAAAGATAGGTTGAAAGTCCAACACTTAAATTACCTAAATTCATTTGTTTTCCTTCACTCCCTTCGCCAAAATTACGGCTCCGGCTAAAGCTACAGTCAGCAATACAGCAGCAGCCTCAAAGGGAATCATAAACTGTGAAAGCAGCAGGAGGGACATATCCTCGGCAGAACCGCCGCTCGTCCAGGCCGATGGCAAAATACGCCAGTCAGGATTTGTAAGAACGACGAGAGCAATCACCGCGAAGAGCAGTACAGAAATAAACGCTCCCCATCCCCACTTGCGATTCTCCGGATTACTGTCACTAACCTCTCCGCGCAGCGTCAGCATTACTGCGAAAACGACCATAATCGATACTGCACCGGTATAAACAAGCAATTGAACAGCTGCGAGGAAATCCGCGTTCATTAGGACATAAAGTACGGCTACTCCTGAAAAGGAAAGTGCCAGATAAAACGCACTATGGACAATATTCCTGGAAGTAACTACCCCCCAAGCTGCGGCTATTGCCAAGATAGCAAAGATAAAGAAAACGATAGTGCCCACGCTTAGCCCTCCTTCCCTTTCCGCTCAGCCCGCGCAATCATATCCCATTTCATGTCATCAGCTTCAAATACTGCATTTTCATACTCCTGGGTGACTGTCAAAGCCTTAGTCGGGCAAGCTTCCGTGCACAAACCACAAAACAGGCAGCGACCAAGATCCATATGATAGCTTTTAAGAACTCGTTTTTTGCTTTCTTCATCTTTTTCGCCGGTTAATTTAATCACGCCATTCGGACAAGCCATCGCGCACATATTGCAACAAATGCATTTTTCCCGCTGCAGACCCATCGAACTTCGCACTCTACTTGGAAGCACAGGCTTCTGTTCGGGATAAAACTCTGTGATATTGGGACCGACCATGCGTTTGAACGTGATGCCTAATCCTTGAAACAGACCTTTACCAAACACTGCGTCAACCTCCCATCACGAGCCGGTAAATAAAAATTCCCAGACCCGTTAAGAAAATGTTCAAAATCGAAAGCGGCAGTAATACCTTCCATGCCAAGTGCATCAGATGATCCACCCGAATTCTGGGGAACGTCCAGCGCACCCACATCATAAAGAAGATGATTACCCCGACTTTCATCCAAAACCAAACCCAGCCCGGCAGAAAAGGACCTTGCCAGCCTCCCAGAAATACCGTTGCAGCAAGAGCTGAAACCGCCGTCATGTTGCCATACTCTCCTAAGAAGAACAAGCCCCAGCGAAGACCGGTATACTCTGTGAAAGGGCCTGCAACAACCTCTTGATCTGCTTCAACCAAGTCGAAAGGTGCACGATTGACTTCAGCAATTCCCGCAATAATATAAATAACAAAGGCCAAAGGCTGAAGAACTATAAAGGGAATCGTATGCTGAGCTTTAACGATATCGCCGAGATTAAAGGACTGAGTAATCATAATTACTCCCAGAAGGGAAAATAACAGGGGAATTTCATAACTGATCATTTGAGCAACCGCCCGCATACCGCCCAACAAAGAGTATTTATTGTTGGATCCCCAGCCGGCCATTAAAAATGCCAAGGTAGAAATAGCAGAAACCGCCAAGAAATAGAAGATTCCCAAATCGAGATCTATTGGAGCCATATGGTTTCCATAGGGAATCACGGCCAAGGTCATCATCGGTAGTGAAAAGATAATCATTGGTGCGATTTTGAAGATAATTTTATCGGCGCCAGCCGGAGTAACATCTTCTTTTCCCATTAATTTTAAAGCATCTGCAATTGTCTGAAACCATCCGCGCGGACCGAGACGATTGGGCCCTGTTCTCATTGAAGTCCAACCCGCTACTTTACGTTCAAGTAAAATAAGAATTAATGCAGCCAGGACAATAATGACAACCACGATGATGAAATTAATGACATCCATGGTTAAATTAGCCCAAACCGATTGGGGATCCGCAAATAAACTACGGATGAAATGCGCGATAATCAAAAACAGATTATTTAAAGTCTGCATCTTATTCTCCCCTCATAGGATTTTCTACTTGTCCACTTCACCCAAGACTGCATCCAAAGTTGCAAATATCGCCACAACGTCTTGAATTTTCCACCCTTTAGCAACGATGGGAAGCATTTGCAAATTGACGAATGTGCCTGGACGAATGCGAACACGTGCCGGTTTCGTCGATCCATCACTGACGATATAAAATCCCAATTCCCCTTTGGGGTTCTCCACGCGGTGATAAACTTCGCCAACCGGAGGCTTTATGACTTTCGGTACTTTGGCCATAATCGGCCCTTCAGGGATATCACGAATAGCTTGCCTAATAATCTTAACGCTTTCCTTAATTTCATCCATCCTTATTATGGTGCGGTCATAGCTGTCACATCCGTAGCGAACAGGGACATCGAAATCAAAGCGGTCATAGATACTGTACGGATAAGCCTTGCGCACATCATACTGAACCCCGGATGCCCGTAAAACCGGACCGGTAATTGATAGATTTTCTGCCAGTTCTTTAGGCATAATCCCCACATTTTTCAAACGGCCTTGAGCAATTTCATTCCCGAAAAAGATGCCGTAGTATTCTTCGAGCATCTCAGGGGTATCGTCCAAGAACGATTCTAATGCAGGCCAAAACTCAGCCGGAGGTTCGGCACTCATGCCGCCAATACGCATGCAGTTTACTGTCAAGCGGCTTCCTGCAGTCATTTCATACATATCCAGGATTCGTTCCCGATCCCGGAAGGCATAGCCCCAAGCCGTCCAGCCCGCGATATCCAGGGCAGTACTGGCAATCATGACCTGGTGGCTGGCAATCCGAGCAAGTTCCCCAAAAATTACCCGAAGATATTCAGCCCGCTCAGGAATTTCAACACCCATCAGCTTTTCAACAGTCTGTACATAGGCCCAGTTATTATGCGGAGAAGCTAAGTAATCTAAGCGATCCGTGTAGGGAATAAACTGCGTATAAGTCCGGCTTTCTGCTAGTTTTTCTATTCCTCGATGTAAATATCCAATTTTGGGCTCGATTTCTGTTACAGTCTCCCCTTCTAAATGAACAATCATCCGAAATAAGCCGTGCATACTCGGGTGTTGAGGACCCATGTTAAGAACGAGTTCTTCCGTTTTATCAATACTCATGGTTTTCCCCCCTATTCCCCGTCTATACGCTGGCGGACAAGATTACGAATCTCAATGGGTTCGGTCTCATAGTCCTTGCGTAGTGGATAGCCTTCAAAATCATCCCACATATAAATCCTTTTGAGGTTAGGATGACCTTTAAATTGAATTCCAAACATGTCGTAGGCTTCACGCTCTAAATAGTCTGCGCCTTGCCAAATTCTCGTGACCGAATCAACCACCGGGTTTTCTCGGTCAATAATGGCCTTTACGCGCAGATGCTGAGGGCCGTTTAGACTTGTCAACTGATATACAACCTCAAGATGATCCACTAGGTCTAACCCCGCCAGATCGTGGAGAAAGTCACATGGAACATCATTGAAGCTTTTCACAGCTGTGAGGGTTTCTGTCACATAAGGTGCCTGAACTTTAAGAATAAGTGTACCTAAGATCTCTTCGACCTCACCGTTAACCCTGCCGGCCAGCTCTTCCACTCGTTGTTTTAACAGTTCTTTATTTTCCATGTCTCATTAACCTCACCTTAGCGGGATTTGAAACCTTATATTGAAGTTGCAAAAGCCCATAGATTAAGGATTCCGGCCGCGGAGGACACCCCGGAATATAGACATCAACCGGGACAATCTTATCAACGCCTGCCATCATTGAATAGGAATCCACAAAAGGTCCTCCGGCGTTGGCACAACTTCCCATGGCGATAACCCATTTTGGTTCAGGCATTTGGTCATAAATACGTCTTAAAAGCGGCGCCATTTTGCGGGTACAGGTTCCCGCCACAATCATGACATCAGCTTGCCGCGGTGATGCCCGGAATACCTCATAGCCAAAGCGCGAAATATCGTAGCGTGGTCCGCCGGTAGCCATCATCTCGATGGCGCAGCAGGCTAAACCAAAGGTAACAGGCCAAAAAGAGTGCCCGCGCGCCCAGTTAAGAAGCTTATCGATATTCGTTACTAAAATGTTCTTCTCCAGCAGCGTTTCATCTTCACGCAGCTGTCTTTCCAACCTTACATCCACTCTAAAGCACCTTCTTTCCAAGCATACCAGAAGCCAACCAAAAGAATGACGATAAAGATGAACATTTCCACGAAGGCGAATGTCCCTAGTTTTTGGAATGTGAGCGCCCAAGGATATAAGAAGACCGTTTCAACATCAAACGCCGTAAATACAAGAGCATACATAAAGTAATTACTCTTAAATCCGAGCCAGGTCCGTCCAATAGTTTCGTTCCCGCACTCATACGTTGTCAGTTTTTCCTTATGTGGCTTATTGGGCGCCAACAACTTGGGCATTAGCATCATAATGACCGATACAGCGATGGCACCAACAAGAAACACTCCGACAGCAGCAAAATTGTTGTCCAACTTCCTTACCTCCTTCCTGAAAAATTTTTTTATAAGCCGGGTTAATCCACGGACTCAGAAAGAACCTCTCATTATCCCGGCATAAAGCGGCGCCATTGACCTCGGCAAAGTTAAAGAGCGGACAGCCCTTCTTTTACCGGGGCAAAACTCTTACGATGAAGAGGACATGGCCCTAAACGCCGCAAAACTTTCATATGTTCACTCGTACCATAACCCTTGTTTTTAGAAAAGGTATATTCAGGATAAAGTGCGTCAAGTTCGACCATTAATCGATCACGAGTTACCTTTGCTAAGATTGAAGCCGCAGCGATCGAGGCGCTTAACTGATCTCCTCTTACCAGAGGAAGCTGCGGTAAATTGACCGCCGGCAAAGTGAGGGCATCAATCAATAAGTAATGGGGACGAACTGTCAAACCTTCGACTGCTCTCTTCATTGCCAGCTTTGTTGCTTGTAATATATTGAGAACATCAATCTCTGCTGGTTCTGCACTGCCAATAGCGTAGTCTATGGCTTGGTTTTGGATTTGCGAAAATAGTTTTTCACGCTTGCTTTCTGTTAAAGCTTTTGAGTCATTAAGACCGGGCAGCGTAAACCGTGTCGGCAGAATACAGGCTGCAGCAACAACCGGTCCAGCAAGGGGGCCCCGGCCGGCCTCATCAATACCTGCTATCAGTAAAAAACCCTTCTGCCATAATTTCTTTTCCTCGATAAGTAATCCCTGAACACGCGCGTCTTCTTGCGCTTGGGCCTGCTGATGCTTTATTTGACGTTCTGCGAGCCGCCGAACCCCTTGCCGTGGGTCATTTTGGCAAGCAGCAAGCATCCGAGGAGAAGGATCATTATATAATGCGATTTCAACTTCTTTAATATTCATCTGGGATAACGGTACCACCTATTTTCCCTCTTTCTGAGTTCGACATCACAGGTCTATATCCTTTAATTACGGGGCTGAAATCCTTCCAAATAACGGAAAACACCTATCCAAATATATCCATGGTAATGGGGCCAAGTTGCCCTGTTCTCAGTTCACGCAAAAATATTTGAGCTGCTTTTAATGTATCCACCCGCCCGCCTCGAATCAAACAACCCCGTTTAATACCTATAGTCTCCAGGGTTATGTCCGAGTCAGAATTCTGATAGCGGCTTAAAGACTGGGGTGAATGTAATCTGAACCAATCAATCATCCAAAGGGCCAATTCTTCCAAATCAAAAACTTCGTCTTTAATCGCCCCTAAAACGGCAAGTTTACGTCCGATTTCAGGATCTTCAAACTTGGGCCATAACATACCCGGCGTATCCAAGAGTTCGACTCGATCATGGATCCGAACCCATTGATTTCCCCGGGTCACACCGGGTTTATTGCCAACTTTGACTTGGGCTCCCCCAGTCAATTGATTAATTAAAGACGATTTGCCGATATTAGGTATCCCCACGATCATAACCTTGATCATTTGCGGGCGAACGCCTTTTTCCGCAAGTTTCGCCTGTTTTTGCTGTACCATGTTTTCTAAGGCCGGTACAATCTGTTTAACGCCTTTTCCCGTAACAGCGCTCAACGCATAGGCTGGACTGATGCTTCTCAACTTTTCGAGCCATTTTGCTGTCCAGACAGGTTCTGCCAAATCAGCTTTATTGAGCAACAATAACTTTGGTTTTTTGCCAAGGATCTCATGTAATAAAGGATTGCGGCTGCTAGTCGGTATTCTGGCATCAGCAAGTTCTATGACAACATCAACCCATCTTAGCTGATCCGTTAAAAGACGCCTCGCTTTGGCCATATGCCCCGGAAACCACTGTATACTCATTAAAAACCTTCCTTATTAGTTTAAAACAACCTTTAATAAATTAAAGAACTTTAATAAATCAAATTAGAGAAACTTAACCCTTGGAAACGGGTAATAAACAAGCCAGGCTTTTCCTAAAAGATAGCTTTTAGGAAGAAGTCCCCATTCTCGGGAATCCTCGCTTTGACGGCGATTATCACCTAAAACAAACACTTTATCTTTAGGTACAACCTGCGGGCCATAAGGCGGATAATCTCCCGGTTTAACATAGGGCTCTTGAATTGCTTGGCCATTGACGAATACTTTATTATCACGAAGTTCGACTTTTTCTCCTTCAACAGCAATGACACGTTTAACAAACGTCCGTTTTGTGTCTTTGGGAAAAGCGAAGACAACGATATCTCCGCGGGTAGGAGCCCAAAGTCGATAGGCTAATCGGTTGACAAGAATACGATCTCCCGGAGCAATCCCCGGTTCCATGGATGGAGAAGGTATTAAATAGGGCTGTAACACTCCCCAACGCAGCAATCCTCCGCTTAGTAAAATAACCCCAAACAAAATTACAATCCACTTTCTTTTTGATTTTGATTGTTCCATTCCATAGCTCCCCTCTTGAACTACTTCATAGTATGAACAAGATTTTATGGAGCATACGTTAAAAATCAATAATCTCCAAAGTTATCAGTAAGTCAAGTCTGATAACTCAAAATAGTTCTACGGATCGTATTAAAGAAGGCTCGGCTTGCGCCGAGCCTCGCGAGGGCGGAAGCCGTCAGGTTTTACTGCACCATCGTCATGAATGACTGAGTGCCCGAAAAAGATTGCCTATTAAGAAGACCAACCGAGAATCTTTTTTGCATGCATGTAAAAAAAGGGCTAGATCGCTCCAGCCCATTTTTAACCTTAGATCGAACGCCGGTCGCGAATTCGTGCCGCCTTTCCGGACAAAGATCGTAAATAATAGAGTTTAGCCCGACGTACAATACCACGGCGAATTACCTCGATCTTATCTAAGCGAGGGGAATGCAAGGGAAATGTACGTTCAACTCCTACGCCGGCAAATACACGCCGAACTGTAAAAGTCTCCCTGATACCGCCACCTTTCATGGCAATAACAAGTCCTTCAAACACCTGAATACGTTCACGAGTGCCCTCAACAATACGTACATGCACACGTACTGTGTCACCCGGACGGAAGTGAGGAAGATCCTTTTTCATTTGCTCTTCTTCAATCATGCGAATATAATCCATTATAAAATTACCCCCCTTCCTTGCCTAGATGTTCATACACTGGTTTGACAGCGAGAGGACCATCCTTTTTAGACCAATTTATATTATCATAACCTGATTAGTTATGCAACTTCCATTTACAAAATATAATAATTCGGTCTTTTCTTAATACTTATCAGTGTCCCCTTAAACGATCTAGAATAATGGCTACTGCCGATCTTACGGATAAATGATTATAATCTGTAGGACCATAAACTGGTTCAAGGATTTGATCCATAGATTCCATGTCCTCTTTTAACAGTCCCCAGCCCGTGCCAAATAAAAGCAGAATAGGCGTTTCCGTAGTGTCAATATCCTTGCGCAATTGCGCGTAGGAAACTGTATTCGCGTATTTCCGAGCATCCGTAGCCACTCTCAAGGGAGCCACTCCTTGCTCAGCTGTGATCTCAGCATAAACTTCGGCTAAATCCGCAGCGATCTTCACCTTAGAAAAGGCCTCTTGGCGATCCGGATTATATTCTGCACCATACCCATCCTGCCAAAAACCCATAATTCGTTTAGCCAACTGACGCTGAGCTTCAGCTGGATGTACAACATAGTAGCGTTTAATCCCATAAGTCGTTGAACTGCGAGCAATATCATGTAAATCTAAATTCGTGATTGAGGTTGCAACCGTTTCCATGTTTTTATTGTAAACCGGTGCATGGATTAAAGCTAGGTAGATATCCGCCACGATATTTCCTCCTGATCTCTATACGAACTTTATAATTACTGAATCCTATATATTATCTCGTCTTTAGACGTCCCCTGCCCTGCTGCCTGAAGATCTATGGCCTTTCCAGCCATGTAGATTACTCAAGTAATTTTAAACGCCGCCGACGTTTTTTCGGCGGAGGACAGAGGAATTCCCACGTTTCACGCCATACGGCCATTTCTGGATGTTCAAGAAGAAGTTCTTCCAAAATGGAATAATCCTCAGGTTCGAAACTTAAATGTTTAAACAAATCCGGACGCCGCAAAAAGGTTCGTCGCAGGGATTCTTTTCTGCGCCACCGCTTAATGTTAGCATGATGCCCGGAAAGCAGGACTTCGGGGACGATTCTCCCCTCAAAATCTGCAGGCCTGGTATATTGCGGATATTCCAAAAGCAGTTTACTATGGGATTCTTCCTCAGCAGAGGTTTCCTGCCCTAATACACCGGGAACTAACCGGGCTACAGCGTCCATCATAACCATTGCCGCCAGCTCTCCCCCCGTCAGAACATAATCACCCAGCGAAGCCTCTTCATCTGCCAACTCACGAATCCGTTCATCAAAGCCTTCATAGTGCCCGCAAATAAACACCAACTCTTCATACTCGGACCAGCGTTGAGCTGTATCCTGGCGAAAAACCTGCCCCTGCGGAGACATCAGGATTGTCCGCCTCCTGCCTTGAGCTTGAGGCAAATCCCGCACGGCTGCAAAAATAGGCTCCGGCTTCAAAACCATTCCAACCCCGCCGCCATATGGAATATCATCAACATTTTTATGTTTGCTGACTGAATACTTGCGAAAATCTATGAACTCAAATTCTAAATATCCTGCCGCCTGGGCACGTTTGAGAATGCTTTCATGCACAGGCGCAAACATCTCCGGGAACAGGGTCAAGACAATCATTTTAATCGGCATCTGCTAGTCCTCCAACAACCCTGGGGGAAGCTCAACATCCATCCGTCGTCCTTTAACATCCACATGTTTGACAACGCTTTTAAGGGCAGGAACACAAATTTCTCCGCGAGTCCCTTTGACAATATAAACATCATTAGCACCCGTTTCCAAGACCTGGGTCAGAACTCCCAAAAAGGTCTCCCCATCATAAACCTTCATCCCCTCAAGCTCAAAATAATACCAACCTTCCTGAAGAGGAGGAACCTCCGAACGATCAATCCGGACCTCCCAGCCACGAAATGCTTCCGCCTGTTCAATACTCTCAATACCTTCAACCGAGAGCAGGACATGATCCGGCTGTACAACGGCAGAAATAACTTTAAAGCGTTGATTTGTCCTGCCCTTACCAAGGATAACTTCCCGCAGCCGAGAAAACCGCTCCGGGTCACTGGTAATAGGATAGACTTTTAACATCCCGCTCACACCGTGAGGACGTAAAACTTCACCAATCAGCACTTCTTCCATTTTTCAGGCCCTTTCTTTCAATTTATATCCTAAAACATTAAGAAGGGCCCTAAGCCCTTCTTAACATCATTGATCAATGTCCATATGAACTCGGCGACCATCTTTAACGGCAGCGGCTTTGACCAGCGTACGAATAGCGTTCGCGATCTTTCCCTGTTTACCGATAACCTTCCCCATGTCTTCAGGAGCGACAGTAAGCTGCAAATGCACGCTCTTGTCTGTCTCAGACTGTGCAACAAGAACCTGGTCGGGATGATCGACCAAGGCTTTCGCGAGGATTTCAACAAGTTCCTTCACAGGAACCACCCCCCACACACTACTCTAGTTCTTGGACTCGTGGAATTTTGTTAAGATACCCGCTTGACTTAACAAAGACTTAGCAGTATTTGAAGGCTGAGCTCCCGTAGAAAGCCATTTTAAAGCCTTTTCCTCGTCGATGTTTATAACAACAGGGCTCTTTGTCGGATCATAATAACCGATTTGCTCAATAAAGCGTCCATCACGCGGAGCTGAAGACTCGGCAATTACCATACGATAGAAAGGTTTCTTCTTCGCGCCAATACGGCACAAACGAATTTTCGTAGCCATCTTTTCACCTCCTTTACAGAATACCCAAATTTATAGGACCGTAGTCCTCGACTCAACAAACTCTTCCAGCTCTTCACAACAGACGGTGCACATTTATGTGCCGTCACCCGCGCTATCTCCCGTCGTTCCCCGTCCCGAGCTCAGGACGCAGTGTCACAAGAGCGCGACGTCTTATACGTAAGCAGATCAGCAAACTCCGTGAAAGCGACCCCAAACCGGGGCGGTGCACAGGGATGTGCACCGCCGCCATAGCGCCATGGACGGCGCTTATGGCGGGAACCCCGCTCCCCAAAGACAAGAGCTTGAACGGTAGTTTGCTCTGCGTCGTATGACCGAGCGCTCTGTGCCACAAGTCCTCAGAAGCCCTTAAACGCAGCTTTCTTACCCTTCTTGCCCTTCTTACCCATTCCGAACATTCCCATACCGCCGGAACTCGTCAATTGCTTCATCATTTTTTGCATCTGTTCAAATTGCTTTAATAGCCGCCCAACCTCCTGAACGCTTGTTCCGCTTCCTTTAGCAATCCGCTTTTTCCGAGAATCTTTAATAAGGGCGGGCTTTCTGCGTTCTTCAAGAGTCATAGAGCGAATAATCGCTTCAATATGAGCAGTGTCTTTTTCATCAATTTTTACATCTTTTAATTGTTTTCCAACACCGGGAATCATTTCCAAAAGAGACGACAAAGGTCCCATCTTTTTCATCTGCTGCATTTGATCGAGAAAATCATCAAGTGTGAATTCTTGCTTACGCAGCTTTTGTTCCATCTCTTTGGCTTTTTTCTGATCAAAGGACTCCTGAGCTTTCTCAATGAGAGTCAGAACATCCCCCATCCCCAAAATCCGAGATGCCATGCGGTCTGGATGGAAAGGTTCTATGGCATCCATTTTTTCACCGGTCCCGGCGAACTTAATCGTGCAGCCAGTAACTGCCTTAATGGATAGTGCTGCCCCGCCTCGCGTGTCTCCGTCTAGTTTTGTCAGAATGACACCGTCAAGACCGATTTCCTTGTGAAAAGACTCCGCCACATTGACAGCATCCTGTCCAGTCATAGCATCTACTACCAACAGGATTTCATGAGGTCTAACAGCAGTTTTAATCGCCCGGAGTTCATCCATCAATTCTTCATTGATGTGTAAGCGGCCCGCTGTATCAATAATCACAACATCATGGCCATTTTGATTAGCATGGTTTATACTGGCAACCGCAATATCCGCCGGAGGTTCCTGCCCCATAGAAAACACAGGCACATTCAGTTGTTCTCCCAAGACCTGCAATTGCTTAATGGCTGCAGGGCGATAAATATCACAAGCTACCAGCAAAGGATGTTTCCCCTGTTTCTTAAGCATGTTGGCAAGTTTGGCGGCATGGGTTGTTTTCCCTGCGCCTTGCAATCCCAACAGCAAAATCACAGTAGGCGGTTTTGGAGCGATCAGGATTTTTCCCGTTGCTCCCCCCATCAGGTCAATCATTTCCTCATGGACAATTTTGATCACTTGTTGCGCCGGAGAAAGGGATTCCAAAACGTCTTGCCCAATGCAGCGTTCCTTAACTTTAGCGACGAAGTCTTTAACTACTTTAAAGTTAACATCTGCCTCGAGCAAAGCAATACGCACTTCTCTCATGGCTTCGGTAACATCAGCTTCTTTTAAGATGCCTTTTCCCTTAAGTCGCTTAAATGTTTCTTGGAGTTTATCGCTTAGTCCTTGAAACATATCTTTGGGACACCTCCTGTGTCGTCGCCTCGTAAACCTTAGTTCTGGAGCAACTTACTCTCAAATATCAACTATATCCTCTATCTTAACGCCAATTTGGCAGTGACGTTCCCAAGCCTCAGGACTGGAAAAATCTCGCTCGCTCAGCCCCTGCATCAAAGTCTGCACTTCCGCAAGCTTCTCCCTTTCCTGCCAAAATCTTTGGACAAGTCCTAGCTTATGTTCATATTCTTCAAGGATTCTCTCTGTTCGCTTAAGCAAGTCATGAATCGCTTGGCGACTGATATGTTCCAACTCAGCTATTTCCGCAAGTGAAAGATCCTGTTGGTAATGCAGATCCCAAACGTTTCGCTGCTTTTCTGTGAGCAGCGGACCATAAAAATCTGCGAAAAGAGCCATTAAGGCAAGTTTCTCCATATCAATCCCCCTGTAAAGCAATTTTACTTTACATTCGAATATTAGACTAAAAGCAGCGATTTGTCAAGAACCTATTACCTACTCAATGCACCAGCAATCCTCTTAGCCCGGATTTCCGCTTCCTGACATACTTTGTGAACATCAAGAGTCAGGATTTTTCGATCTTCCATCAGTATCTTGCCATCGACCATCATCGTGCGTACATCTCCCGCATGGGCCACATAGGCTAGATGAGCCGGAATAGAAAACCGCGGATAAAAATGGGGCTGATCCAGATCAACTGTAATAAGATCTGCCTTAAACCCTGGGGCCAACATTCCTACGTCTTCAAGACCTAAACTTTGAGCACCGTTGACTGTAGCCATCTCAAGCACCTCATAAGCAGGGAGGGCTGTAGAATTCACCCGAAGTTTTTGCTGAAAAGCCGCCGAACGCATCTCCCCAAAAAGATCAAGATTATTATTACTAGAGGCTCCATCGGTACCTAAACTTACAACAATTCCCTGAGTACGAAGTTCTGTAATAGGGGCAGTTCCGCTGTTTAATTTCATGTTGCTTTCCGGATTATGAGCTACACAAACCTTATTGCGTGCTAAAATCTCCATATCTTTCCCGGTTAGATGAACACAGTGAGCTGCCACTACATGACCGCCAAACATGCCTAACTCTTCTAACCATTCCACAGGAGTCTTCCCATATTGATCATGAATCATTTTAATTTCATCGAGAGTTTCTGCCACATGAATATGAATGCCCACACCTAAACGATCCGCATGGACTTTTACTTTCTGAAGATATTCTCCGGAGCAAGTATAAGGAGCATGAGGGCCAAACATGACCTTAAGCCGTCCTTGACCGGCACCTTGATAACGTCTGACAAGATCAATGCCTTCTTGCAGGGCGCGCTCACCATTCGGGCCATTCCCTATAAGTCCACGAGAAAGAACAGCACGAGTACCTGCCTGCAAGACGGCTTCGGCGACTTGATCCATTGAGGCATACATATCGAGCATCGTAGTTGTTCCTGAACGGATCATTTCGCAAAGTGCTAAGGTCGTTCCCCAATAAATATCCTCCTCGGTCATCTTGTCCTCAAAAGGCCAAACCTTTTCATTTAACCAAGGCATAAGAGGAAGATCATCGGCATAACTCCTTAGCAAGGTCATTGCCGCATGGGTATGAGTATTAATTAAACCCGGCATGACAACATCATTAGGCAAATTAAGGACTCGATCAGGGACAAAGTTCTCAGGTGCAGAACCTTCTTCCCCAACTGATACTATCCGATCGCCATCAATGCCAATTTCTCCGCGGGAATAAAAAACTTCGGGGCCGGTCATAGGCAGAACCATAGCCCGAATTAATAGTTTCGACAAGCTCTATCACTCCCTACATTGTGCCTATCACCTTAAGAACGCACCATTAACTTAAGAAGGTTGACTGAATATGGTGCCGTGACAATTCCTTTCTCCGTGATGATTCCCGTAATATATTTCGCCGGAGTAACATCAAAAGCCGGATTGTAAACGTTAACATCTTCAGGAGCCATAGGCACGCCAAAACATTCTCTCATTTCTTTAGCCGGTCTTTCTTCAATAGGAATCTCTTGCCCTGTGGCAACTTTTAAATCAATAGTTGAGGTTGGAGCCGCCACATAAAAGGGAACTTCATGGGCCTGAGCCAAAACCGCTAAGGAATACGTTCCTATTTTATTGGCTGTATCTCCATTGGCAGCGATACGATCTGCCCCCACAATGACTAAGTCGACTTTGCCTTGCTGCATGAGTGAGCCCGCCATATTATCAGCTATTAATGTCACAGGGATTTTGTCATTCATAAGCTCTAAAGCAGTTAGTCTTGCCCCCTGTAACAAAGGCCTTGTTTCATCCGCATACACGTGAATTGATTTACCGGATGAATAGGCAGCACGAATAACACTTAACGCCGTTCCATACTCCACAGTCGCTAAAGCTCCGGCATTGCAGTGTGTAAGGATATTACCTTTCTCCGGAACAACCTCATTCCCAAGTTCTCCAATCAATCGATTCATACGCCGATCGTCTTCAGCAATACGGTCAGCTTCCTCGATAAGTGCCTTCCGCACTCCGTCCAAATCCTCAATTTCCCAGCAATCACGCAAACGATCTTCCATGCGGCGCAAGGCCCAAAACAAATTCACTGCTGTTGGACGCGTCTGGGCTAAACGCCCCTGAACTGTTTCCATAAAGTCTGTCAAGCCTTGTCTGGGACCATTATATTCGAGGGCACCGAGCACATAGCCATAGGCCACTGCAGCCCCAATAGCAGGAGCTCCGCGAACTTCCATTTTTTCAATAGCTTCGGCAACTTCCTCATAGGATTTAGCATCTCGGTAGGCCGTTTCTCTAGGTAACTTGGTCTGATCTAATATTCTTAAAATATTTCCCAGCCATTCGATTGATTTCATCATCCCACCGCCCTTTCTAAAACTTACCAACTTCTTGATTCGCAGAAGGACACCAACAACTCTGTTCAGGAGACAAAACCTCAAAGGTTCCCTGAAGGAGTTCCGCGGCCTTCATACCTAAGTTCTTCAAACTCTCCGTTACTTCAGCATGACTTAAGCGATGATCCGCAATCCCAGCAGCTTCATTAGTTACCATTCCGACAGAAGCATAACACATCCCGAGTTCCCGCGCCAAAACTACTTCCGGGACACTTGTCATGCCAACCACATCCGCACCGAGCTGCTGAAACATCCGTATTTCCGCAGGCGTCTCAAATCTCGGCCCTTCTGTACAAACATAACATGCCCCATCCTTAACTACAATCCCAATTTTTTCGGACACATCCAAAACAGCCTTCTTCAGAGAAGGACAATAAGGTTCAGTCATATCCACATGGAGGACTCCCTGATCTTCGCCTGCAAAAAATGTTTGAGGACGACTCTTAGTAAAATCTAAAAACTGACTTAAAAGAACTAATTCACCCAAACGGTAATTTCGGGATAAAGAACCGACTGCTGCTGTCGCTAAAATCTTGCGCACTCCCAAAGAATGCAGAGCCCAAATATTGGCCCTATAATTCACCAAGTGAGGAGGGGCAGCATGTCCATGGCCATGACGGCTTAAAAAAACAATTTCACGGCCCGCAATCTTCCCAACCGTTGGGCGAACTGTCCCATAAGGTGTCTCTACCGTAAGCAAACATTGATCCGTTAAGGTGAAATTTTCAACACCTGTACCGCCAATTAAGGCAAACTGACGCAAATTATCCCTCCTCAGAATTGCCGAAAAGAGCCTCAGCAAAGTCTTTGGGCACAAAGGGACGCAAATCTTCCATACCCTCACCGATTCCAATCCATTTCACAGGAATTCGCGTTTCCCCCTGAATTCCCAGAACAACGCCGCCTTTTGCCGTTCCATCGAGTTTTGTTAAAACAATTCCCGTAACCCCGGCAACCTCTTGGAATAATTTTGCCTGCTGCAAGGCGTTTTGGCCAGTTGTCGCATCTAACACGAGAAGAACTTCCTGAGGCGCACCAGGGATTTCCCGCTCGATCACCCGCTTAACCTTCCGCAATTCTTCCATTAAATTCACTTTATTATGAAGACGTCCCGCGGTATCCACAAGAACAACATCTAAATCGCGCGACTTTGCTGCCTGCACCGCATCATATGCAACCGCAGCCGGATCAGCACCTTCACGCTGCTTAATCACCTCAACTCCCGAACGTTCTCCCCAAACCTCCAATTGATCAATAGCCGCTGCCCGAAACGTATCCCCGGCAGCCAGAACAACACGTTTTCCATCCTTTTTAAAACGATTAGCAAGCTTCCCGATCGTCGTCGTCTTACCAACTCCATTAACTCCAACGACCAGAATAATACTCGGCCCCCGCGCCGCAAAAGCAATCGTTTCCTCCTCACCTAACAATTCCACAATCAACTCTTGAAGAACCTTAGTCAACTCTTGAGGATCAGAAATCTTCCGCTGTTTCACCTCTTTACGCAGACGTTCAACCAGCTCCATGGAGGTATTAACCCCAACATCTGAACGAATCAATACCTCTTCCAATTCCTCAAATAACTCTTCATCAATTTTTTTATAACCGGTAAAAATTTGCTCAACTTTTTCCACGAAATTTTGACGTGTTTTCGTTAGACCAGCCTTCAGCTGCGAAAAAAAACCTGCCATACTATACTATGCCACCCTCCCATATCGTGATTCGAAATCACAATTCACAGACCGAAATCAGACATAGATGGTATCATTCATTTTGTATGTCGTTTTTGCTCAACTCATGCCAAAAACAAAATACTTAAGAATTGTTTACCATATATACCATATCTTTATATAACCAAAATAGCAAGTCAAAAAGGGGTCGGTTTTTTTGTTGCCAAACCAATCCCTATAATATAACTCAAAAAACTCCATTATATTCGGGCAGGAGACTCTCTCTCTCCTTACCTTGTCTACTCACTGTCCCCTAGTCCGTTCCAAAACAGACGGCGCACATTTTTGTGCCGTCACCCAAATCCCGTTACCGTTTTCGTTTCCTAAGTCGACTCCAAACAAGGGCTGATTCATTAAATTTTCCTTATTTGACCCAAACAAAAGAGCCGTCTCCCGATCCACCCGCAACAGACGGTGCACATTTTTGTGACGTCACCCAAAGTTCCGTCTCCATTTCGATTCCTAAGCCGAACCCGGACAAGGACTGTTTCGTTAATTCCTTCTTTATTTGGCCCAAACAAAAGAGCCATCTCCCGATCCACCCAAAAACAGACGGCGCACATTTATGTGCCGTCACCCAAAACTCCGTCTCCTAAGCCGATCCACAGACAAGGACTGATTCGTTAAATCCTTCCTTATTTGGCCCAAACAAAAAAATTATATCCCCGATTCGCCCGAGATTCCGCTTTTTCCCTCCCCCGACCCAAGTTTGAGACGCAGCATGATACGGGAGTGAGGTCTTTACGTGAGCAGATTAGCAAACTCCGTGAAAGCGACCCCAGACACGGGGCGGTGCACAGGGATGTGCACCGCCGCCATAGCGCCATGGATGGCGCTTATGGCACGATAATCTCCAGTGGAGATTATCGCCGGAGGCGGATTCTTCAAAAAATACTATCGCCGGAGGATGAACCCCGCTCCCCAAAGCAAAAGCTTGAACGGTAGTTTGCTCTGCGAACGTATGACCGAGCGACGTATCATGCAAGTCTCTCATTCAACCGTACCGAAAGCAGCTTAGAAACCCCGCTCTCCTCCATAGTAATCCCATACAAAATGTCCGCCGATTCCATAGTCCCTTTTCTATGCGAAATAACCACAAATTGCGTTGAGTCAGATAAGCGATGAAGATACTGGGCAAACCTCTGTACATTAGCATCGTCGAGAGAGGCTTCAATTTCATCTAAAATGCAAAAAGGACTGGGTTTTACGCGCAAGAGGGCGAAAAGGAGAGCTATTGCTGTTAAAGCCCGTTCCCCCCCGGAAAGCAGCGAAAGCAGCTGAGGTTTTTTACCGGGCGGCTGGGCGATAATCTCCACACCCGTTTCTAATAATTTATCAGGTTCAACTAAAGACAGTTCGGCATTGCCGCCAATGAAAAGCTCCTTAAAGACTTCTTGAAAGGCCGAGTTCACGGCATTAAAACTTTCTAAAAAGCGGACACTCATAGTTTCATCAAGCTCATCAATTAATTGACGCAGTGTCTGATCAGCTTCAACTAAATCCTTTTGCTGAGCCAGCATAAATTCCTTTCGTTCACGCAGCTTAGGAAATTCTTCAATAGCCGCCTGATTAATCGGGCCAAGTTCCTCAATGCGCCGTTTTAATTCTTGAACTCTTTTCCCAATAGCTGTCCTCTCTTCTTGGGTAAGATAAGTCACAGCTTCTTCCCATTGAAGGGAAAACTCCTCTTCAAGACGGGTTAGCCCTGTTTGGCACTCTGTCTCCCAGCGAACAATCCGAAGGTCATTGGCATGTAAACGTTGTTCATTTGTGTGGACTTTTTGACTTTGAGCATGCATTTCTTGTTCTAGTGCCTGGGCTCGAGCTAATAGGTCTTCCTTCTCCTGTCTTAGCTTCATCAGAGAGTATTGCAAAGACTCCTGAGCCTTGCCATGGCTTTCCAGACTCTCGTTCAATTCCAGTTGTTCTTTGTCGACCGTCTCAAGGTTATGCTGGAAGGTAAAGAAGTTATGTTTTTTCTGTTTAAGACTTTGTTCACTTTCTCTGTAAGTTTCTTTTTCCTGTCCAATTTGCTCTGAGCACTGGGCCAGTTCTTGCTCCCACTTAGCTAAGCGTACCTTTTCCTGGGTCAACAGCTCCCTGCCTTGATTGAGTTCGTCGGCAGCTGTTTGTGCTTCTTGTTCTCGTTGATTAAATTCTGCGCGTATCCTGCGGGAATTATTTTCTGCTTTTTCAAATTGCTCCGTACTCTTTTGCAAATTCAGAGTTATTTCGTCAATCTCCCGCAGGGTTCCCTGTTTACGCTGATCTAACCCACTCAAATCGTTACCGATGCGCCGTATCTGGCCTAAGGAATTGTCATTGGCCGTTTTAAGGATGACCTGACGTTCTTTTTCCCAACGCTGCTTCTGAATTAAGGTTTCCAGATTTTCTTGAAGCTCTCTTTCTTGACTTTCCAGCCTCAGAGATTCCTGTTCTTTTTCCTTATAGTTTTTTTCCAATTGACTTAATTCAGAGCGCAGTGTTTCTATCTCACGCGAACGCCCCAGCAGATTTCCGCCTTTGCGATGAATGCTGCCGCCAGATAAGGAACCTCCCGGGTGTACTTGGTCTCCTTCTAAAGTAACAATTCGCAGCTTATACCCGGACATTCGTGCGATCCGTGTTGCAGCATCCATATCTGTGACAACCACGATACGGCCCAACAGAAATTCAATAGCCTTTTGGTATTTGGGATCATATCCTACCAAATCTACGGCAATTCCAATAAATCCGGGATCATTTTCCACAGTTCTAGCGACACTCATCCTGTTGCCTTGAATTACATCCAAAGGCAAGAAGGTAACTCTTCCCAGCTGATGGGCTTTTAAATATCCTATCGCGGTTTTAGCAGCTTGTTCATTTTCAGCGACGACATTTTGCAGGCCCGCTCCGAGAGCTGTTTCTATGGCGACTTCATGGTTCTCCTGCACAGAAATCAAATCGGCCACAGTACCGCAGAGCCCAGAACCTTCGCGAATTCCTTTTTTCTTCGCAAGCATCACCTCTCGGACCCCGCGTTGATATCCCTCCAGGGAATCCTCCAAACTTTGTAAGGCATGTAACCGAGCGCGAGTTTGATCCATTCTTGTGCGCTGATGCTGCAATTCGCTAGTTTTAGCTTGGCGTAATCCTTTTAGCTTTTCCAACTCCGACTGAAGTTGGACTTTTTCCCGCTGATAAGCTTCTGCTTGCTCCTGCAAACGGAAAAGTTCCTGTTCTTGGGCTTCCGCTTCCTCCGTCATGCTTCGGAGTTCCTGTTCCTTATGGGCTTGCTCACGTTGTAGTTGCAGAAGCTGCTGCTCCAGTGAGGCTAGGGAATGTCTCATACCCGTAAGAGCATTCGAACAATTCGCTTGTTCTGTCATCGCTTCAAAGAGATCAGCTTTTAAGCGGTCGATATCTTCTCTCAGTTCATGGTCCCGGGCATTTGCTAATTTAGACTCATGTTCAGCAACCCTTTGACGGGATTCCTCTACCGTTAAGCTTAGAACTGCTTGTTTTGCCGTCAAGGTTTGCTGACGCTGTTCTAATTGCCGAAGTTTATCTTCACCCTCGTTCATCTCCTGGGCTAAACGTTCAATTTGTTCCTTAAAATTATTTGCTCGTTCCAAACGTAAACTCTGCTCATGTTTTACAGAATTATAGGCCTGTTCAGCCTGGAAAGCCTCTGCTTGTTTGGCCTGAATTTCTTCATCCATCGTTTTGAGCTTAATTTTTTGCTGCAGATCTTGGCTTTCTATTTGACTTAAAAGAGTCTGAGCTTCTATTAAGCCGTGTTTCATTGTATCAGAATCCTGCGTTGCTGCCGCCAACTTCTGTTTGACATCGGCAACATCTAAAACGACAGCTTGAATTTCCAGGGATTTTTGTTCAGCCATTAGGGAAAGGCTTTCTTCGGCCACTTGGGCTTGGGCAGCCAGAGGAGTCAATTGTCCCTCAATCTCTTGGATTATATCCTCAAGACGTTGGAGATTAGTGGTTGTAGCATCAAGGCGTTTTAAAGCTTCGCGCTTCCGATAACGGTATTTTGTAATCCCAGCCGTTTCTTCAATCAATGATCGACGTTCTTCCGACTTAAGATTTAAAATTTCCTCAACCCGCCCCTGCCCAATGATCGAAAATCCTTCCTTGCCAGCCCCGGTATCCATAAATAACTCTTGAATATCCTTCAGGCGGCATGACGCTTTGTTAATCAAATATTGTCCTTCGCCATCGCGATAAACTCGACGGGTTACGGTAACTTCGCGAAAGTCCAAAGGAAACATTCCTGTTTCATTATCAAAAATCAGAGAAACTTCGGCCATACCTACAGGTTTGCGCTTCGTGCTTCCGGCAAAAATCACATCTTCCATTTTGGAGCCTCTCAGGCTCTTGGCACTCTGCTCCCCCAAAACCCAACGCACGGCATCCGCAACATTACTTTTACCGCTTCCATTGGGCCCTACGATAACACTAAGGCCATGACCAAGCTCTAATTTAACGCGATCAGCAAACGATTTAAATCCTTGAATATGAATTTCCTTCAAGAATACGGGGAAATTCTCAGGACTCATCGCTTTCTTTCCCCCAGTTCTCTAAGACCTGCTGGGCAGCGTGCTGTTCTGCTTCCTTCTTTGTCCGACCGATTCCTTTACCCATCAGCTTTCCTCGCAGAAAAACCCCTGCTGTAAAGGATTTATTATGATCAGGACCTTCTTCAATCAAAATTTGATAACTCACTTCAATTTCTTGGTGCTGGGCCTTCTCTTGCAGCATTGTTTTATAGTCGCCATAATTTCCTTGAGCAACGTCGTCAATGGCGGGTTTAAGCATTTCTAAAATAACTCGCCTTGACTCTTGAAAACCATATTGCAAATATATCGCGCCGATAACAGCCTCCCAGGCATCAGCTAAAATTGAAGGCCTTTCTCGCCCGCCTGAGACTTGTTCTCCTTTGCCAAGTAAGAGTTCCTGCCCCAAACTAATCTCATGGGCCTTACGGGCTAAAGTTGTTTCATTGACAACAGCAGCCCTCATTTTAGTGAGTTCTCCTTCCGGACGATCAGGATAATTAAGATACAGATACTCAGCAACGACAAAATCCAAAATTGCATCTCCTAAAAACTCCAGGCGCTGGTTATTTTCTCTGCCCGACTGGGGATTTTCAAAGACATAGGAAGGATGAGTCAAAGCAGTAATAAAGAGTCGATTGGGAGGAGCATCCAATCCCAATCGCTTTGCCAAATTAAGTCCCAGGTCCTGTTTGCTGGAGATAAATCCATAACGTTTCCGTCCCGATTTCCCATCTGACTTTGCAGAGACAGGCATCGAGCTGTGGTTCTTTTGTCCCATTTCTCAAGATCTCCTTACCCTGTTATTCGGAAAATTTCTTCAAGATAATGGTGGCATTATGTCCCCCAAACCCTAAAGAATTGGACATTGATACCTTCACCTCCTGATACCGTGCTTGATTAGGAACATAATCCAAATCACATTCCGGGTCTGGCTCTCCATAATTCGCCGTAGGCGGAATTACACCGCGCTCAATAGCTAAAGTACAAATAATCGCTTCGATAGCTCCGGCGGCTCCCATTAAATGTCCTGTCATGGACTTCGTCGAACTAATTGCTAATTTTGAAGCAGCATCTCCAAAGACCGTTTTGATTGCCGCCGTTTCAGTTGAATCATTGGGCCCCGTTCCGGTCCCATGAGCGTTAATATAATCCACCTCGTTAACGTTCAGGCCTGCATCATCAATCGCCATCTGCATTGCCCGAGCCGCGCCGGCACCGCCGGGAACGGGTGTTGTAATATGATAGGCATCAGACGTGCTGCCATAACCTGCAAGTTCAGCATAAATCCGGGCGCCGCGAGCCTTGGCATGCTCTAAGGATTCTAAAACCAAAACCCCTGCTCCCTCACCCATGACAAAACCGCTGCGCCGCTTATCAAAAGGACGACAGGCCTGCTCAGGGTTTTCCTTTTCTGTTGACATTGCTTTCATGGAACAAAATCCGGCATAGGCCAGAGCCGTTAAGGGAGCTTCTGTCCCTCCACATAAGATAACATCGGCATCTCCGCGCTGAATTAAGCGCAGGGCCTCTCCCACCGCATTTGTTGATGAAGCACAAGCCGTCACAATCGTCATGCTGGAACCTTTTAAGCCAAATTCAATCGACAAATGCCCAGCGGCCATATTGCCAATCAACATGGGAACAAAAAAAGGACTAATTCGGTTGCTGCCCCGGTTCATCAACACCTCTTTCTGTTCTTCAAAGGTAATGACTCCGCCGATCCCGCATCCCATCACGGCACCAGCCCGTTCTTTATTAACGTTCTCAAAATCAAGACCGGAATCTTGTACAGCAAGTTTGGCAGCCGCAATAGCAAATTGGGCAAAGCGGTCCATATGCCGGCTTTCTTTCTTATCGATCCACTCCGTGGGTTCAAAATTCTTAACTTCTCCCGCAACCTTCGTCGATAAGTTCGACGTATCAAAACGAGTTAATAACCCGATTCCTGACTTGCCTCCAATCAAGTTATTCCAAAATTCCTCAAGTTGATTGCCAACAGGAGAGATGACACCCATCCCTGTGATTACCGCACGATGCTTCAAATCTCTTCCTCCTTAAGCCTTTTCTATTCCTTCTTTTATATCCTCAAAAATTTCATGAACCGATTTGACCTCATTGATTTTATGAACCTTGGCACCGGAAAAAATTAAGCCGTCATGAACATCGCCCTCTTGAGCCCTGATCAGGCGGTGCATGATACAAAAGTTACCCTCGCAATGTTTAAGACACATGGCGCATCCCTTAGACTTGACATCGTCATGAGCCTCCAGGGCCTTTGTAAAAGGATTTCTTATTCCCCTTCCCGGCAAACCCACTGGACTATGAATAATAACAATGTCCTCTTCCTTAGCCTTAATCATTTCGTTTTTCCATTCTTCAGCAGCGCTGCTCTCTTCGCTGACTGCGAAACGGGTTCCCATCTGCACGCCATCCGCGCCGGATTTCAGCATTTCTGCCACACCTTGGCCGTCAGTGACTCCTCCGGCACCTATTACCGGGATATTTACCGCCGCAATAACTTCCGGCAGGATGTCATGGATAGAACGATCTGTGCCGAGATGACCGCCCGCTTCTGTTCCTTCCACGATAACAGCAGCGGCACCCAGCTTTTCGGATAACTTAGCAAGTTTAGCTGTCGAAACAATCGGTACTACGGGGATACCCTTTTCCTTCCCCCAGGAAAACATATCTCTTGAGAATCCTGCTCCAGAGACCAAAAGGTCTATTTTCTCTTCAAAAGCAGCGTGCACCAACTGGGCAAATTCTCGAACCGCAAACATAATATTAACTCCAATAATCCCTTTTGTTCGCCGACGAGCTTCACGAATTTCTGCAATCAATTCTTCTACAGACAAGCCACTGCCCGCAATCAGGCCAATTCCGCCTTCTTCAGCCACTGCGGCTGCCAGGGGAGCCATTGATATTCGAACAGCCATCCCTCCCTGGATGATGGGAATTTTGGCTACCAAATCTGCAATATGAAGTTCGGGTATTTTCACTAATGTTTCCTCCCGTCAGAGTTATACCCCATACTTAATAATTATTGTAAAACCTAATTTATTTAAATTTTCTCTGAAGTATTAATATTTCAGAGAAAAGCAAACTCTTTAACAGAAAGCCCCGCAACTGTGTACGGGACTTTTGTGATTATTTGTTTTCCTTGATGTAATTGACTGCATCCCCGACTGTCCGGATTTTTTCAGCTTCTTCATCCGGAATATCCATATCGAAGGCCTCTTCCAGAGCCATAATCAATTCAACGATATCCAAAGAATCTGCATTCAGCTCTTCAAAGGAGGTCTCCTGGGTAACCGTTGCTTCGTCGACCCCAAGCTGCTCGACGACGATGGCTTTAACTTGTTCGAAAACTCCCATGGTGTTTCTTCACCTCCTCTCGCTGATAAACATCACTCATTTACAATTACATTTCCATACCACCGTCAACACATAAGACTTGACCTGTTATGTAAGCCGATTCCGGTGATGCTAAGAATCGGACAACTTTGGCAACATCTTCCGGCTTACCGATATGACCCAAAGGTATTTTTTGCAAAATGTCATGTTGCACCCCTTCAGGTAATGTTTCCGTCATATCCGTACTAATATACCCCGGCGCAACAACATTGACCCTTATTCCCCGGGTAGCAAACTCTTTAGCCGTGGCCTTAGACAAACCAATGATTCCGGCCTTTGCAGCTGCATAATTAGCCTGACTGGCATTACCGGATAAACCGACTACTGAAGAAATATTCACAATGACCCCCGACCGTTGTTTGAGCATCCCTTTGCTGACGGCCTTCGTACATAAAAAAACCCCCTTGAGATTCGTTGCCAAGACTGCATCCCAATCCGCTTCTTTCATACGCAGCAGCAAACCATCCCGAGTAATCCCTGCATTATTGACAAGAATGTCAATTTTTCCAAAATGCTCGAGAGCCATTTGAATTAAGTGATCCACTTCAGCTGCTTGGCTGACGTCTGCCTGAACAGCTATGCTTTCTCCTCCTGCCTGGCGGATTAAGGAAACGGTCTCCTCCGCCTTATCAGAACGGCCCGCATAATTGACAACAACCTTGACGCCCGCAGCGGCCAATTCAAGGGCGATGGCGCGTCCAATTCCCCGACCGCCCCCAGTAACGATAGCTACGCTTTCATTCAGCACCATTTTAACGACTCTCCTTCAAATATGCAAGTGACTTTTCTAAGCTCTCCTTATCCTCAACGCGGAGAAGGTTGACCCCCGGGGCAATTTTCTTGATCAGCCCGGTTAAAACCTTGCCGGGACCACACTCAATAAATGTGTCAACACCTGAATCAACAAGATAGCGCACAGACTGTTCCCATCTCACGGGTCCGCTGACCTGGTCAACCAAGGATTGCACAGTACGCTCTGCAGAAGCGACCTCTCCGGCATCAATATTAGCAATAATCGGACAGCTTGGAGTGGCCCAATGAACCTGTTCTAAAACTGAAAGAAGTTCTTCTCCTGCCTTCCTCATTAACCTCGAGTGAAAGGGTCCGCTCACGGCAAGAGGTACAGCTCTTTTAGCTCCCAGTTCCTTGGCAATCTCCATGGCCCGGGTCACCGCCGGCAGCTCTCCGGAAATCACCACTTGCCCAGGACAATTGAAATTCGCCGGAGCAACAACACCCAGCTCCGCTCCTCGTTGACAAGCTTCTTCCACCTTTTCTGCCGCCAACCCCAAAATAGCAGCCATCCCGCCTCCTGCAGGAACAGCCTTCTGCATCAGTTCTCCCCGCCGTCTCACAACGTTTAGGGCCTCTGCCAAAGTTAGACTGCCTGCAGCGACATGAGCTGAATATTCACCCAGGCTATGCCCTGCCACATAATCAGGCTTAATACCAGCCTCTTGAAGCTGAAGCCAAGCAGCAATACTCACAAGAAGAATTGCCGGCTGAGTGTTTGCCGTTTGCTGAAGCTCTTCTTCAGGGCCCTTTTCCAAAAGTTCTAAGAACGATGTTCCCAGGACCTCCCGGGCTGTCTCGTAAGCCCCTTTCCCGCTTGCTGTTTGCAACAATTCCTTTCCCATGCCAACATATTGAGAGCCCTGGCCCGGGAAGACAACTGCTAGTTTATTCAACCTCAGTCTCCCTTCTTTCCAAGCAAAGTCGTTAGACGTGAATATTCTTTTTCTGCTGATTGCATGATATCTTGAACAATCATGGCAGCGGGTTCAATTTGCTTTACCGCTCCGGCAATCTGCCCAGCCATGATTGAACCGTTCTCAACGTCTCCTTCAACCATTGCCAGGCGGAGTTTTCCCTGACCAAGCTTTTCGAGCTCAGCCCCTGCCATGCCTTCTTTCTCATACTGTTCAAATTCTCGTGTAAACCGATTATCTAAGCAGCGCACCGGGTGTCCCGTTGACCTCCCGGTCACAACTGTCGAACGATCCTTAGCTTTTATAATTTTTTCTTTTACAAGAGGAGAGATCGTACACTCTTGAGCACACATAAAGCGAGTCCCCATTTGTACCCCTTCTGCGCCGAGAGCCATGGCCGCGACGAGTCCCCGTCCGTCTAAAATCCCGCCTGCCGCTATGACTGGTATATCTACCACATCCACAATTTGCGGAATCAAAGGAAAGGTTCCAATTTCCCCAATATGTCCACCGGACTCCATGCCTTCGGCAATAAGTGCGTCAACTCCGACCTTTTCCAAACGTTTGGCTAAGGCTACCGAAGCAACGACTGGGATCACCTTCGTGCCAACTTCTTTGAGTTCAGGAACATATTTTCCAGGATTACCTGCTCCGGTCGTGATGACGGGAACACGCTCTTCGAGAATCACCTGCATGACTTCATCTACAAACGGTGACATTAGCATGACATTAACGCCAAAAGGTTTTGTCGTAATTCTCTTGACTTTGCTGATCTCCACGCGCAGCCAATCCGCCGGCGCCTGACCCGAGCCAATGATCCCAAGGCCGCCTGCTTCCGAAACTGCTGCCGCTAACTCCCCCGTTGCAACCCAAGCCATTCCCCCTTGAAAAATGGGGTATTCTATGCCTATTAGCTCACAGATTCTTGTTTTAATCATGCTTTTTTCCCACTTTCATCCATTTCAGGACACAGGCCCCCCAAGTCAATCCAGCTCCAAATCCAACCATGACAATCACATCCCCTTCATGGAGACGACCCGCTTTTACCGCTTCATCAAGGGCCACGGGAATGGAAGCCGCCGACATATTACCATACTTGTCCAGATTAACAACCACTTTTTCCGGTGAAATACCCAAACGTTTGACAGATGCATCGACAATTCGAATATTTGCTTGATGGGGCACAAGCAAATCCACATCTTCTTTGGCTAAACCTGCCTTTTCTAGAACACTTACTGAAACATCACCCATGATCCGCACGGCAAATTTATAAACTTCCTTGCCCTCCATCTGAAGCGTGTGTAAATTTTTCTCAACAGTTTCCTTACTAGCCGGATGCATTGACCCGCCGGCAGTCTGGGTTAACAGCTTGCCTCCTGAACCATCAGAGCCCAATTCAAAACTCAGAAAGCCATAGCCTTCCTCCACAGGCTGTAATACGGCTGCTCCTGCACCGTCACCAAAAAGAACGCAGGTGCTGCGATCGGTCCAATTCAGGATTTTACTTAATGTTTCCCCGCCAATGACAAGAACGGTTTTATACATACCGGCGGCAATGAATTGACTGGCCGTCGTTACTCCGTAAATAAAGCCTGTACATCCTGCCTGCACATCAAAAGCCGCGGCATTTTTAGCACCTAAGCGATCAGCGACTAGACATGAAGTTGAAGGAAAAGCATAGTCTCCCGTAACGGTTGCCACAATCACAAGGTCAACCTCTTCCGGGCTTATCTTGGCATCTTCTAACGCTTTTAACCCTGCTTGATAGCATAACTCTGACACCGGCGTATCTTTAGCCGCAATATGCCTTTCACGGATCCCCGTTCGTGTGACGATCCATTCATCATTTGTCTCTACAAGTTTCTCCATATCAGCATTCGTTAAAACCTTTTCCGGAACAAAGGACCCTGTCCCGACAATTCCAACACTTTTCATAGCCGCAGTCCTCTCTATTCATTATTTGAAACACGTTACTTTGGCAAATTACTTTTTATTTGTTCCAGGAGCTGTATCTGCACACATTCCCGAGCAACACGGACTGCATTGAATATCGCCTTGCTTTTCGAGCTTCCATGACAGATAATGCTGATTCCATTGACCCCTAACAGAGGAGCACCACCATATTCAGCATAATCCATCATTTGGGCGATCTCCTTTAAGCCCGGTTTAACCGCTAAAGCTCCTAACTTGCGCAGCGCAGTAGAGGTAATCTTTTCCTTAATCTGCTCAAATAAGGCCCCTGCCAGACCCTCTGCCGTTTTCAACAGCACATTGCCTACAAAACCTTCACAAACAACCACATCGGCCCGGCCGAAAGGCACATCCCGACCTTCAATATTACCCGAGAAATTTAGGGGAGCATTTTTCAGGAGTCCATAAGCTTTTTGGGTTAAATCATTTCCCTTGCCTTCCTCACTGCCGATATTTAACAGCGCGACCCGCGGCTTAGGAATTCCTAAGATTTTTTCAGCATAAACACTCCCCATAAGCCCATACTGGCAAAGTTGTTCCGGGGAAGCGTCCAAGTTAGCTCCCACATCGAGAACTAATTTCCCCCCTTGTGCTGTTGGCAGCACTGTCGCAATTGCAGGACGTTCAATACCCTTGATGCGCCCTAAGCCCAGCAAAGAGGCTGCCATTTGTGCGCCTGTGCTGCCGGCACTGATCAGCGCGTCAGCATCACCTTGCTTTACTAAGCGGGTAGCCACCACAATCGACGAATCCTTCTTCTTGCGCACAGCATTTGCCGGATGTTCACCCATTTCCACCACTTCTGACGCCTCAACCAATGAAAGGTTATCCGGACATGAACCAGACAAGAAGGGTTGGATCCGTTCTTTTTGTCCAACCAGCAGCAGATGTAATTCAGAGTTTGCTTCTGCTGCCCTCAAGGCCCCTTTCACAATCTCTTCGGGAGCATAGTCTCCTCCCATAGCATCTACGGCAATTTTCATCTACTCCATCTCCGTTTCACGTACTTCCCCTCGCTCCTTGGCAAATAGAACCCAATGTCCGCGAAGTACAGCCTCTGTATTAGCTTGCAAAAGGACATCTACCCAATATTTGTCCCCTTTTCGTTTGGTAACCTTGCCTTCTGCTACAACAACTTCCCCTAACTGGACCGGACGAATGTACTTAAGCTCTACACTGCCGGTTAAAGCCATCGGAGCATCCACTAAAGCAATCGCTAAAGAATTAGCCTGAGCAAAGAGATAATGTCCCCGTGCAACTCTTGCTTTCGCCAAAACCATGGTTTCCTCGATTATCATCGTGGAACGGGCCCTTTCCCCGATAATTAATTCCTGAAGCTCTCCTATGACTTCTTGATCATCTAAGGATTTTAACGTTGAATATGCTTCCTGGGCGACTGCCCTGGTCCGTTCTCTCAGTTCAGGAATTCCCAGGACTCCGCGATCTAAACGAATCGTTGAAACACTCACTCTAAAGCGCAGAGCAAGTTCTTCATCCGTAAAAAAAGGATGTTTGCTTAACTCTGCTTCAAGAATTTTGCGACGTTCATCCTTACCATATCGAACCACTGCTATCACCAAATCTTACTTTATATTCCCGATCATCTTAACCAGTGAACGCGTTCAGCTAAAATCTCATTTCGCAATTGTGACCTGGTCACAATTATAAACCATATCTATCTTCATTACAAGAAATTACCCTGTCGAAAAATATGCAGAAAAAAACAAAGAACTCTAATCATAGAATTCTTTGTTTGCTGCTAAACCTTAAGCTTCCTTTGAAATTACAACCTTGGAATTATAATACCCACAGTTTGGGCAAATATAATGCGGCAATTTCGGTTTATGGCATTGGGGGCATTCAATGTGGTTTGGTGCAGTGATTTTCCACATAGCCCGGCGTTTACGTACTCTTGATTTTGATTGGCGATGTTGCGGAACACCCATGATTACACCCCCTTTAGATACTCGTAAATCGATTAGTCATTAGCTTGCCATTTGGCCAATGCTGCAAGTCGAGGATCAACGACGTCCTCTTTACACGAACACGTGGTTTGGTTGAGATTTACACCACAGGTTAAACACAAGCCTCGACAATCCTCTGAACAGATAAACTTCATAGGCAAAGCTAACACAATTTGTTCAGAAATACGTTGCGTAATATCAACGTCATCCTTTTCTAAAAGAAGTGCTGATTCCAGCAATTCTTCCGTAGCTTGCGCAGGAAAAACCCATTCATCCTGGTAAGGTAAATTAAGAGGATAATCAAAAGGTTCTAAACATCTTCCACACACCACTTTAAGTTCCGTCTCAATTGTCCCCTTAACCAGCACTGCTTTATTTGTGTTGATTACCTGAAGTTGTACGTGTACAGGCGCTGAAAACGAGAATGTTTCTGTTCCCAATTCAAACGGTGAAAAATCTTCCGTTAAATCAAAATAGATACTTTCTCCAGATCTGTGACGAACCTGGGCAACATTCACTTTCACTTTAATTCACCCCAATACACATACTACATTATAGTTGGCACATTTTTCTTTGTCAAGGAAAACTCTTTACATCCTATTTTGCTGTCAATTCTTGAGCCTCGAGAGCAATCATCAATTCTTCATTGGTCGGAATCACCAGAACTCGGCACCTGGCATTCGGTTTAGAAACGTCGACTTCTTCACCCCGAACTTTATTTTTCTCTAAATCAAGTTCGATCCCAAAGAACTCCATGTTAGCGCAGATAGACGCACGTGTGCTCGCCGAATTTTCTCCAACTCCTGCTGTAAAGATAATGGCATCAAGACCGCCTAATTCAGCGGCATAGGCTCCAATATACTCCCGAACATCATGAGCAAAAATATCTAAGGCCAGCTGAGCACGGAAATTGCCCTGTGCTGCTGCAACTTCAATATCTCTAAAGTCACTGCTTACTCCTGAAACTCCTAAAGCACCACATTTGGTATTCAAGAATTCATTCATTTGGTCAACATTAAAGTTTTCTTTGTTCATAATATAGGTTACAATCGCCGGATCCAGAGCCCCGGAACGGGTACCCATGAGCAGGCCGTCTAAAGGAGTAAAGCCCATAGACGTTTCCATAGACTTTCCGCCCTTGATGGCGGAGATAGAAGCGCCATTTCCTAAGTGACAGCTAATTAATTTTAAGTCCTTAAGGGGCTTTTGGAGCAGAACGGCAGCCCGTTGACTGACATATTTATGGGAAGTTCCATGAAAACCGTATTTGCGAATGCCATATTTCTGATAAAGCTCATAAGGCAATCCATAAATATAACTATCCGGCTTCATAGATTGATGGAAAGCGGTATCAAAAACTGCAACTTGAGGAACGCCTGGCATGATAGACTGACAAGCTTTAATTCCAGCAATATTGGGCGGATTGTGTAAAGGAGCGAGTTCTATACATTCATCAAGTGCTTTCATTACTGTATCATCAATAACTACAGACTTCGAGAATTTTTCTCCACCATGAACAACCCGATGGCCTACTGCCGTAATTTCACTTAAATCTTTGAGGGCGCCGTATTCTGGAGATACCAGTTCTTTAAGCACAAGTTCTATGGCCACGGAATGATTCGGTATGCTCGTTTTCTTAACTTCTTTTTTACCCGAAGCAGTAGTATGAGTGAGAACTGACCCTTGAAGGCCAATACGCTCCACTAAACCCTTAGCAACCGGGTTATTAGTATTCATATCAATAGCCTGATACTTCAATGAAGAACTTCCACAGTTTATTACGAGAATTTTCATTTCTAATCCCCTTCGTTTTTTTCCGGTCTCACTTCGATTTCTGTTTTAGATAACCTTAGTCTTTCCGAAAAGTTTTTTATTTTTTCTAATTTCAACACTCCATATTTTTCCATCAACAATTTGTTTTTTACTAAGTGAGTGTAGCACAATTTTTTAGGTTATTTCAAGCCCTATCTCCATTTTTCTTCTAATTTCAGAAGATTGCGCTAACGTTTGCCACATCATTTCTTCCTCGTCACAACTTCTAGAGCCTGGCATTCTTCCATATAAATTATCAGAGAAGGGGAAGGAAGGGTGTGATTTTTAGTATGTCTGTCGTAATTCGTGTCTTAAGTTTAAGTTTCCTTGCCTTCGGCATGTTTATTTATCCTCAAGAAGTTCTGAATTCTGCCGCTGCAAGCTTAACCTTATGGTGGCGTTTTGTTCTCCCGGCCTTGCTTCCATTTTTTATTCTCTCAGAACTTCTCATGTCTTCAGGTTTTGTTCATTTTCTTGGTGTCTTTCTTGAATCATTTATGCGTCCTATTTTTCGCCTGCCGGGCCAAGCGGCCTTTGTGGTGGCAATGGGATATACCTCGGGATTTCCAATGGGAGCAGTTCTGACTGCCCGGCTCCGTAAATCCGGGGAAATATCCCGCATTGAAGGAGAACGACTTTTAGCATTCACCAACAACCCCAGTCCGGGGTTCATGTTTGGCGCAGTCGCCTCAGGAATGTTAGGCCAACCGGCGCTCGGGATCGTCCTAGCCGCTTCAGTGTATCTTGCCAATCTCTTGGTAGGATTTCTCTTTCGCTTTTACCGTAAAACCGCTTCCCCTGCTCAGCCGCTCAAATTCCCTTCCTTTAGACGTGCCTGGCAGGAACTAAAAACAGCTCAGCTCCAAGATAAACGAACCATTGGACAGATTCTCAGTGATTCCATTAAGCAAAGTTTTACTACAGTTCTTATGGTCGCTGGATTTATGGCCTTTTTTTCTGTAATTCTCCGTCTTCTGAATATTTGGCACATTACATTATTCTTAGCATCGTTGAGTCATTATTTTTTAAGGATAATCCCCATATCAATACACCAAGCCTTTTACAACGGCCTTCTCGAAATGACCATTGGCTGTCAGCAAAGCATCCAAGCAGTTCCGATTCTCAAACAGCAAATAGCCCTGCTAAGCTTCCTCATGGGGTGGAGCGGCTTATCTGTCTTCGCTCAAGTGATCGGTTTCATCAGCGGTACAGACTTACGGATCACACCTTTTATTGCAGCCAGAATACTTCATGGCATTTTCGCTTTAGGATTGAGTCAGCTCTTCTTAAACTACACTAAAATACCAGTCCTTGCTCTATCCCCACAAACATTAAGTCCCATGTCTCAGGCCTGGAATACATGGCATCTTAGTTTCCTCATATTTTTAGGAGCATCGGGTATTCTTTTTTCTCTTGCTGCAAGCCAGCGGCTGCGTCGTTAACTCTTACTAGTGAACTCGCTCAGTTAAAGTCGAACATCGGAGTTAAGAAAAAAGAGAAGAAGGAGCTTATTTCCTTTACTCCTCCTTCTCACTTTCAATGGTTGTCTTTTGTTCTTTGTCTTCCTTGGCAAGACTCTTTAATTCTTCATGATTCCTTCTTAACGATTGAAGGGTATCATACAAACTTTGCTCCACATGTTGAAGCATCTCATCAGCATATTGAACCGAACCTGCCTTAACATTATGAGCAAAGGTCTGAGCTTGTCTGACAATATCCTCTCCATAAGCCTGAGCTTGCTTCACAACCTCATGGTCAACAGCCATCTTATCAACGTAAGCTTTTCCCCGTTCCATAACTTTTTGAGCTTCAGCTTGCGCTTCATCGAGTATCCGTTGCCGCTCTTTCAGCACCCATTTAGCATTTTCCAACTCTTCCGGCAAAGCGGCACGCACACGATCAAGGAGTTCAAAAATCACGGCATCATCCACAAGTACTTTTCCTGTCATAGGAATCTTAGGCCCATGATCAATAATCTCTTCCACTTCATTAAGCAAACTCAAAACATCGTCTTCCACGTAAATCCTCCCCCTCGTTAGACATCCTTTCTCTGGATGTACCATACTTTTGTATCGCCATATAAACCGGTTTTTCGAATTTCCAAAGGAAAGAAAGCATCATCCACATCTAATGGTTCATCTTTTGCTGTTTCCGCAATGATAACACCGTTAGGTGCTAAGTAAATACTGGAACTTAGAGTTTTTAACGACTGAAGGACTAATTCTTTATGGTAAGGGGGATCTAAAAAAATCAAGTCATAGACTTCAGCTGAACAGTTTTCTAAGTACTTAAAAGCATCCATATGCAAGACTTTCGTCCTTGGCTCTAAGCCGAGACGGCCGATATTCTCCTGAATAACTTTAAGTGCATTATGGCTTTTTTCTACTAATACTGCCTCGCGGGCTCCTCGAGAAAGAGCTTCCAAGGCTAGGTTTCCCGTACCCGAAAACAGGTCTAAAACGCGGGCATCAATTACGCGTTCTCCTAAAACATTAAATATAGCGCCTTTAACTTTATCTGAGGTAGGACGCGTCAGCATTCCTTCGACAGCTTTCAGAATTCGTCCCCGCATCTCACCTGCTATGATTCTCATATACCCTCCAAACTCCATTATAGCAGAGCTTATTAAGCTTTTCAGCCAATAATTTGGTCAGTTAGACATTTTACGTTAAGTATAACATAAATACTCTGAACTCTTTCTCAATTTCTTTGAATATCATTTTTGTTTTTGCCCATACTATCTTTGGTATTCAATGATTTTGAAATGAGCATTGAATACTCTTCCCCCATCCAGCTCTTCCTTTCGTTTTTCCTCTCTGTTCACTGGGAGCTTAACAAAGCCCCAGTGACTTTTTTAAGCGGATATAACTAATCTTTATTCACTCTCATAAAGCAAGAAAAGGAGCCAAGAACAATGAATAAATCTCAGCTTTATCGCCAACTTAATGTCCAGGTTGACCTAGCAGTCGAAGCGCATCAGCTCCTTCGAGGGGAGAGCGGAGAAGAAATTCCGGGAGTCATTATGGATGAACAAACATTGGATCATGCCAAAGTAACTATTATTACGGTTGAAACCGACGAAGGAGTCGACGCCATCGGTAAACCAAAAGGACAATATATTACTATTGATGCTCCGGAAATAAGAACTAACGATTATTCTATCCATGATTCTATTACCCAAATATTAGCAGACCAATTAACTGAATTAATGGGCCTTAGAGACGATGCCAGTGTCTTGATCATTGGCTTGGGAAACTGGAATGCCACACCGGATGCCCTGGGTCCTCAAGTAATCAGTAAGACTATGGTGACACGTCACCTCTATCAACTTTCTCCCGACGATTTAAAAGGTAAACTGCGCAAGGTTAGTGCTATCTCCCCAGGTGTCCTTGGTACCACGGGAATTGAGACCGCCGAAATTATTCGAGGTATCGTTGACCACGTCAAACCCGATTTGGTGATTGCCATTGATGCCTTAGCGGCAGGTTCTCTGGAACGCATCGGCACCAGTATCCAGCTGGCCGATACAGGAATTCACCCTGGTTCCGGCGTTGGAAATCCTCGAGCTGGAATTAACGAAGAAACCGTCGGTTGTAAAGTAATTGCTATTGGCCTTCCGACTGTACTTAACGCTGCTATTATTGCCCACGACGCAGTTGAAGGTATTTTTAAAGAATTTGTAACTACTCCTTCTTTATATAAACTTTATAAAGGGATTAAACCTGAAGTCCTAAGCAAAATTATTGACGATGTACTATCACCTTTTCAAGGAAACCTCATGGTCACTCCCAAGGAAATTGATTCCCTGATTCAAACGACTGCCAAAATTATTGCCGGAGCACTAGCCATTAGTATCCATCCAGGAATCGATCGGGAGGATTATGAAAGGTATTTGCAGTGAACTCGTTCAGCTAAAGCTGAACATCGAGGCATCGGTGGGGAAGCCTACCCCCACCGATGCCAGGTATGGGAACCAGATTTAGATCAATTTACCTATGCGGGGCTTAAGGCAGCAAACGTGTAAAATCATCAGTGCCTTTGGGCCCTATTTGTTTATATAAGAAAAAGGCCAGGTTAAATTTAACCGACCTTTTTCAGGGAAACGTTATTGCGGTGTATTGGGAAAGCGTTTGTGTTTGCGATTGGCAATCCCAATCTCTTGAGCGACTTCATACTTGAATTTCTCTAATTCCGGTGTGAGTTGGACCATCGGTTTCGTTGACTTAGCCAAAGCTTACACCTCCATAGATTTTTTCAGTAAGGCAGCAGACCTACATCGCTGCTGCTTCGCTTTCAAACCCTTGCGCTTTGTTCTGATTCTAGTATTCTCATTCAGGCAAAATCAATACTCGGCAATTCTTACCAGGATTAAGTTTGGCCTTTTGCTTAATTGTTCCTAAAGACAACGACATGTCCTTAATGAACTCCAATCTTCTCAGGCGGAAACATTCTCTGAACTTCGTGAAAAAGCAACGTGAAATTTTCAGGATGGCGCAGAGCCTTTTGGACCATCTGATAGGCCTTTTCCACAAGTTGTCCGTCACGTGAAAAGTCCGCAAGATGTAATTGACCGAGTCCATGCTGACGAGTCCCCAAAAGTTCCCCCGTCCCGCGCAGACGCATGTCCTCCTCGGCAATTTTAAAACCATCTTCAGTCTGACAAAGAATATCCAAGCGGCGGCTTTGAGATTGTTCAGACAATAGAAAGCAATAGGATTGTTCACTTCCTCGGCCAACCCGTCCTCTAAGTTGATGTAACTGGGCCAAGCCAAATCTTTCCGCCGATTCGATGACCATAACTGAGGCGTTAGGAACATTAACCCCAACCTCAACCACAGTCGTTGCAACGAGGATATCAATGTTTCCCCTTTGAAACTCGGTCATAATTTCATCTTTTTCCGAACCCTTCATCTTACCATGCAATAATGCCACCCGACATTTGGAAAAGCGATTTTGAAGTTCAGAAGCCCTTTTGGTTGCTGAAATAAGGTCAAGAGTTTCCGATTCTTCAACTAACGGACACACGACATAAACTTGTCGGCCTATAGTTACCTGCTCTTCAAGAAATTTTTCTAATTTAGCACGACTGCGTTCCGTCAATTTCCTTGTAATGATTGATTTTCTGCCTACAGGCATTTCATCAAGAACGGAAAGCTGTAAATCTCCATAGAGAGTTAAGGCCAACGTTCTCGGAATCGGTGTAGCTGTAAGGACTAAGACATGAGAGTTATCACCTTTATTTTGAAGCATCGATCTTTGGCGTACGCCAAAACGGTGTTGTTCATCTGTGATCGCCAACCCAAGAGCTTTAAAAACCACCGTATCTTGAATTAAGGCATGAGTTCCGACAACGATCTCTGAGCTGCCATCCGCGATTCCAGCCAGAATGCCCTCTCTTTCACTTTTGCTTTGACTGCCCAGCAAGCAAACAACGGTGATTCCCAAAGGAGCGAACATCTTTTCCAGGGCTTGGTAATGCTGCAGGGCTAAGATTTCCGTCGGTGCCATCATGGCTCCCTGATATCCGGAGCCCACTGCCCGCAGCAAGGCCGCCATAGCTACTGCTGTTTTCCCCGAACCAACGTCCCCCTGAACTAATCGAGCCATTCCTTGAGGCTTGGCCATATCTTGAAATATTTCTTGAATCACACGCTGCTGAGCTCCGGTTAATTGAAACGGTAAATGTTCGCAAAAGCTCTGGATCAACGTTTCCCCTCCGGTAAGCGGCGGACTTCCAAGTCTGACTAACCCCTGGCGCAGATTGGCGAAGGCTAATTGTAAAAGCAGAACTTCCTCCCAAACCAAACGATCTCTTGCCTTTGATAAGCTTTCATAGTCTGTCGGAAAATGGATTTCGCGATGAGCTTTTGCTCGTTCCATCCACCCCTTGACCTCTTCCTCCGGAATTATCTCCGGAAAGATGTTGTCTGCCTCTTTCAGCACATATTGGATAATTCGGCGAATCGCCTTTGAAGACAAGCGGGCCGTCTCAGAATATACCGGTAAGATCGCAGGTGGGGGCGCTGATGAACGGGAAGACTCCTCAGTTTTATCCATTTCGATATCAGTTGCCAATATTTCCGGAATTTGTTGCTGCCAGCGCACTTTTCCCGTAACAACTACCCTAGTCCCTACCGGATATTGTTTAAGAATAAATGGCTGATTAAACCAAGTTGCCTGAACTAAACGCCCTTGTTGCTCAATGCTCAGCTTAACCACCTTTAGCTTGCCTCTGATAACTTGTCCCGCTGCAACGTTCCCCGAAACAGTGGCAACTTCTCCGTCTTTTAATTCAGAGATCATTCGTCTTCGACGATCTTCATATCTGCGGGGATAGTAGAGCAGTAAATCAAGGATAGTATCAATTCCTAATTTTTTAAGTTGTTTCGCTCTTTCCGGTCCAACTCCTTTGACAAATTGCAAGGATTTGCTGCTGTCAGCCTTTTTGGAGAGCTTAGGCTCTTTTTTAAGACATTCTTGCTTATGTAATTGCCTGTCTTCTTCCTGCCTTGTGGGAGTCTCTTGGGCCGCCGAGGGTGTTAAACGTTCTGCTAACCCTCTTTTAGCAGGAGAATCCTGATCCTGGTGAGAGCGATTTTCGGCTTCCAGCAACATTTCCTGCCGAAAGCGACGCAATTCAGAGAAAGCCTCTCGTCGGCGCAATGGACTCCAAGCGCCATAACTTTGGGCTAATTTTCTAAGTAATGCCATATCATACCCTGGAAATAATTGTTCGAGCCTAGGAAGTATTCCTCCCAGAAAGGAACTAAATCCTCCAAGGACCCCTGTATTCAAGAAACCTTGCTTTTCTTCAGCCATCAGCGCTTTTTGCAGATTGTTAAGAACAATCTCCACTTGATTTAATTTCATAGAAAATCAGCTCGAATTTTTCGGCCTGTTGGTGTTGCAGCAAGGCCGCCTTGAGCAGTTTCCTTTAAAGAACAGGACATTTGATGACCTATTTCCGCCATCGTATCAATAACCTCATCGATAGGAATGGCACTTTTTACCCCTGCAAGGGCCATCTCGGCAGCAGTAAGTGCAATCATTGCCCCTGTAGCGTTACGTTTCACACAAGGCACCTCAACAAGGCCGGCGACCGGGTCACACACTAGACCAAGCATTGACTTTAAAGCAATAGCAGCGCCATGAGCTGTTTGTCTTGGTGATCCTCCCGCCAGTTCCACAGCCGCTGCTGCAGACATGGCCGCTGCAGATCCGATTTCCGCCTGACATCCGCCTTCAGCGCCTGATACATTGGCTCTCTCGGTAATAATGATTCCTAATCCAGCTGCGGTAAACAGAGCGGAGAGCAATTCCTTTTCATCCGAATGAAAAATCTCTTCAAGAGTAAACAGAACTGCCGGCAAAACACCGCAAGAACCGGCAGTAGGCGCAGCGACAATTCTGCCCATAGAAGCATTGACTTCAGCCACAGCCAAGGCTTTAGCTATAACCCCGCTCATTACTTCTCCGATTAATGTACTTCCGCTTTTTCTATGTTCTTCAACTTTTGCCGCATCTCCTCCGACTAAACCCGAAGCCGAACGTCGTTTACCGCTCAGACCAATCTTAACAGACTCTCGCATGACCTTAAGATTATTTCCCATACGATCAAAGAGAGCCTCCTCGGACAATTCCAGCTCTTCAATTTGGTTCTGAAGAACAACGCTGCAAATTTTCAAACCCTTCGACTCAGCCTCAACAACCCAATCTTCATACGCGCGCATCCGTGCTACCTCCTATTCCAGTGGTTCAATGGCTAAGGCCTGCTTAATACTCGGAAGTCTCCGAGTTAATTCCAGTACAGCTTCCTCTATTTTTTGATCCGTCTCCAATACCATTAAAGCCTGGGCACCCTTCTTCTCACGGGAAACCCGCATCGTGGCAATATTAATCTGAGCCGTTGCTAAAAGTAGTGTCACTTGAGCCACTACCCCAGGCAAATCCTGATGTAAAATGACAAGAGTCGGGTAATCTCCATTAATACCCACCATAAAATTATTGATCTGCCGAATTAGAATAGCACCTCCTCCTATGGAGGAACCAATAACTATAACCCTTTCCTTTGAACCCGTTAAATCAAATTTTACAGTATTAGGATGAACATCGCCAAGGTCAGCCTTTTCAAAGCGAACCTTAAAGCCTCGTTCCTTGGCGAGTTCAGGTGCATCGGGTATTCTTTCATCATCCGGCGCCATTCCTATAAGGCCTGCGATTAAGGCCACATCTGTCCCATGACCCTTTCCCGTTTCGGCAAAAGAGCCATGAAGCGTGATAATTCCTTCAAGAGGTTCCTCTCCGAGAATTTTCCTAGCCATAGTACCTAAACGAACGGCACCGGCAGTATGTGAACTCGAAGGGCCAACCATAATCGGTCCAAGAAGATCAAAGACATTACTTTTACTCACTGTTCCATCTCCCACGATAAATCTCAGACATATCCTTTAAAAGCTTATACAGACAAAATTTTCTTTATTTATAAAGAAAACCTCCGGAAATTCCGGAGGTTAACCTATTCCACACCAAAGATATAATAGTAGAGTGGTTGTTTACCGGGGTGAGCCTCAACTTCCACATTTGAGTTTTCTTCCTGGAGCCAGGTTTTTAATTGTTCAACCTCTTGCAATTCCGTATCTTCTCCATAGAATATGGTAACCAAATCATGCTCTTTCCAGTCCATTTTTGCCAAAGTTGCTTTCGCAACTTCAAGAAGGCTTTGTCCTGTCTCAACAATGGTGCCCTCGACCAATCCCAGAATGTCTCCCGCAGAAATGTCAAGCTCTCCAAACTGTGAATCTCTGACTGCATAAGTCACTTCCCCGGAACGAACGTTCTTCAAGGCACGCTCCATATTTTGAAGGTTATCATTTCTTTCACCTTCAGGGTTCATATTCAAAAGCGCAGAAATTCCTTGAGGTACCGACTTGCTGGAAATCACATGAACTTCTCGATCCGAAATGACATCGTTTACTTGACGTGCTGCCAAAATAATATTTCCATTGTTCGGCAGGATAAAAACATTGTGTGCCTTCACTTTGCGAACGGCTGCTGCAAGATCCTCTGTACTGGGATTCATGGTTTGGCCTCCTAAGACCACTTCATCAACACCCAAACTTAAAAAAACATCCGCAATTCCTTGTCCCATGGCAACGGCAACGACACCATATTCTTTCATGGAAGTTAGTTCGTCAACCTCTGCCGATCCTGAAGATTTTGATTTCATGGCATGAGCCATAGCTTCATTTTGTTCCAACATATTGTGAATTTGAACTTGATGCAGGGAACCCCATTGAATAGCATAATCTAAAATCTTGCCTGGATTTTTTACATGGACATGGATCTTCACTACTTCAGGTGTCCCAACCACAAGCAAACAATCACCGCGGTTTAATAGATCCTGACGAATTCGCTCAACCTGCAAGTCCGTTCCCTTAACCAGAAATTCAGTGCAGTAAGGATATTCTAAATTCTCCAGCTGAATAAAGTCCTGATTTCCTTGATTCGGCTCCTTGGTTTGAGAAACTTCGGAATTGATCTTTTGCTCCTGCAGGATTGGAGCTTTTACGGTTTCACCGGTCAAAGCTCCAATCCATCCTCCCAAAATAATCAGGAAACCCTGGCCGCCTGCATCTACAACACCGGCCTGTTTTAAAGCGGGCAACATCTCAGGAGTTCTGGCAAGAGATTCCAGGCCCTTTTTATGAGCCTCTTGCAGCATATCTAAAAGCGATCCCCCTGCTTTAGCTTTACTAAGTGCAGCTTTGGCCGTTTCTCGAGCAACAGTAAGAATTGTTCCTTCGACCGGCTTCATCACAGCCTTATAAGCCGTATCTACTCCGGATTGCAAAGCCTGTGCCAATTGAAGAGGATTGGCCGTAACCAGCCCGTCCAAACCTTTGGCGATCCCTCGCAAAAGCTGCGAAAGAATAACCCCCGAATTCCCCCTCGCACCCATTAGGGAACCCATTGAAGCAGCACTGGCAACTTCACTAATTGAAACTCCTGCAGCCTTCTCAGCATCCCTCGCGGCCGATTGAATCGTTAAGAACATATTGGTTCCCGTATCTCCGTCAGGCACAGGAAAAACATTCAGGGCATCCACATCCTGTTTTTTTAACTCTAAGGCCTGAGCACCGGCGACCATCATTTGTTTCCACTCTTGGGCATTAAGAAGGCTCTTTGTATTTGAAACTGGTCTCAAAACAGTATCCCCCTACTCTTTTGCGCTACTCTAAAACGCGAACTCCTTGTACGTTCACATTCACTTGGGATACGTCTAATCCCGTAAGTTTCTCTGTAGTATAACGAACGCGTTCCATAACATTAGCAGCAACTTCAGAAATTCGAACACCATACCCCACCACAATATGGAGGTCAATGATAACTTCATTTTCATTCAGGGTTACAACAACCCCTCTGGCCAAGTTTTCACGGCCAAGTAAATCAACAAAACCATCGGTAATTTTGCGCGATGCCATACCAACTAAACCGTAACATTCAACGGCTGTAGCACCGGCAATAGTGGCGATCACTTCTTCCGAAATATCGATTTTCCCTAAGCCATTCATTATTTCCTTACCCATCAAGGACCCTCCCCTTCCAGCTTAGTCCACATGATTTCCATTTTACCAAGTAAATGAAAAATGTTCAAAGAAAACTTTAGATATTTTACTAAATTCACGAAAAATAAGCTTGCAAATAGTTTAAGATACAAGTATTCAGGAAATGCAGGGGGAAAACCTTGCCAATCTCTTCGACATTTGATAAAATATATAAGTGTCATTTCGGCTGCAAAGGAGGATTTAGAGCATGGCCAATGTTTGTGCAGTATGCGGCAAAGGGGTTGTCACCGGATTTCAAGTCAGCCACTCTCATATAAGAACAAAACGTACTTGGAAACCTAACCTGCAGAGCGTTCATGCTATTGTGAACGGTACTCCTGCCCGGATCAAAGTTTGCACCAGATGCTTACGTTCCGGCAAAGTCCAACGCGTTAGCTAATGAATTAAAAGCCCGACTACGTCGGGCTTTTTTCATACTCTCAGGCCCTCACGCCGCGAAACCCAACCATCAGCTTCACCTGCGCTAAAACCCGCTAAGCCGGGTTTTTTTTTATTCACTTCCCCGCACTATTTACCACTCTGTCCTTAAGAGCCTCTAAATCCACTTTAGAAAACAAATAATGTTCATTACAAAAATGACAAATTACTTCCGCCTTGCCCTCAGAGATTAAACCTTCCAGTTCCTCTGCACCCAGGGAAACCAAAGAATCCCCTAAACGTGACTTCGAACAGGTGCAAGAAAACCTGACAGACCGACGCTCCAGCACCTGATACGAAAGACTTCCCAGCAAACTGCCAAGGAGATCATCCATACTGTGACTCTCAGCCACTAATTCACTAATTCCAACCTTTATCTGCCCAAGTATATCTTCAAGGGCTTGAATATCCTCTTCCTGAGCTCCAGGTAAGGGCTGCATCAAAAAACCGCCGGCTCCGGCCACATGATAATCTTTTTCAACAAGCACACCAAGCAGCATAGCCGAAGGAATCTGTTCCGAGGTCAACAAATAATGAACCAGATCTTCCGCAACCTCTCCGCTCACCAGAGGAACCGTCCCCGTATAAACCTCCGTATAAACCTCACCATTCTGCAGACTCCGGCTCACAGCCAGTTCCCCGGCTCCCACCGCCGCCGCCACATCAAGCTTGCCATTAGGCTTCAAAGGCAAATCTACCCACGGTTCCCGCACATATCCCCGAACCTCTCCAAGAGCATTCCCCACGCTCACAACGCCTTGCAGAGGACCATCCCCCAATAAGCGCAGCGTAACACTCTCGTCCCCTTTCAGCGAACTCGCTAAAATAAGCGTCCCCGTCATCAACCGCCCCAAAGCCGCAGCAGCAACAGGAGACAACTCATGACGTCTCCGAGCCTCTTCCACCGTATCCGTCGTCCTGACCGCGACCCAGCGAGCCCGGCCCTCAAGCATCGTACCAATCCAAAGTTCATCTTGCTGCATTAATTCTTCGTCCTTTATAACATAATATTTATTATATACCTATAATATCTGAAGAGCTTTTGATTTACAAAGCTCAACCTCAACTTATTTCCACAATAAAAACAAATTCATCAAACCCACAAACAAAACCCAAGCGGCGCCCTCAGCGCCACGTTGACAGCGCAGCGCCTCAACGCCGTTCCCCACGTAATTTACAGTTTATTAGGTAAAAAACCACAGCAAATGTGCTAAAAAGAAACGAAACCAGCATATGCCGCTCCAGGTCGGAACAACTACCAGTTTCACTGTCAGTATATGCAATACTGTACTAATAGTCAATATTAAATTCCAGATTTTGTAAGAAAAATATAGAAATTAATCAAAAAGAAACCAGCACCCGCCGCTCCAAAACGGAACCACGACCAGTTTCGTTTAATAGTATATGTATTTCCAATACTTTCTATACACAAAGCTGTGGGGCCCTAGGCAAAGAGTTTTTCCTTACAAGATGAATACCAAACGCATTGAATCCATTTAGCCAATGTCTAGATGTCTTACTTTCAATTATGTTATATTTCTCTTTAATCCATCTTTCAAAATCATCATCAGGATCTTTAGCATTGAGATGTCGGTTATAATAATGCCTTGTGACACCTGCCATTATATCTGCTATTTGAATACCGGGTACAATCTTTGAGCTAACAAATAAGGGCATTTCTATTATATTGTAATAGTTCTGTACGCCATATACAAGATTATAGAACTTTTTGGATATTATTCATCACTACCAGCATCTTGACCATCGAAAATTATAGACACAGCTCTATGAGCTGTTTGGGCACAAGCATTGATTCGTTGAAGTAAGTATGTATAATGTGTTGCTAGCTTATCAGGATGAACATAGGGTTCATAATCGGGTTTTTCCATGACAATTGCATAAACGCTAATGTTTTCATTTTCGATAGTCTCAAAAAGTTTATCTGCAAATTCTTTGTTCCTTGTTCTGTCCGCACGCAAAGTCCTCGGTACAATAAAGTTCTTTGCTTTTATTTCTACTTCTTTACCACCTCCAAATACATCTAATTTTAATTGATATACTTGTCTAGTTATAGATCTAATATCATCAAGTTTAATACATGCTGCTAAAAGTACCGAGTGTTCGGAATCCTCAGTGGGCCTTGGAAAACTACTTTCGTCAATAAAAGCAAACATTTTTTCTCCTTATAAATACACAATTACCTTTAATTTGTAATTATCTTCAACATCAAGTTAGCTAACTCCTTTTAGTAAAAGATAAAATAACTTTTCTATAGGTAACAAGAAAAATGAACTTTCGTTTCTACCTCTAATAAGATTTCTTTTATAAGTCTTTATCTAAAACTGTTTAGCATACATTGAGATAAGTAAAAGCTTTTAACAGCATGTTTATCATCAGACTAGGAAAAAAGTTCAAATAATCGAGTGCCTCGAAATTTACACTTAAATAAAAATCAGTACCCCGACAAATCGTCAAAGTACTGATTTCACTGCATATTTGGCTGGCGGATAGAGTGGAATTCGAACCACTAAAGCCCTCGATGGACCCTGATCGATTTCGAGGGGAACAGCAGAACAATGGGTTACCCAATAAGCCAGCATCCCAAGCGGCGCCTTCAGCGCCCGTTGACAGCGCAGCGCCTCAACGCCGTCCCCCTCGTCCCCCCGCTTCAAAGCCCTACTCCCACCACTCCCTCGTCGACCCTTGACCAGGAGGGTGTGATTTTGCAGAGCGAACCATTCAGCAGAGGCGCGTCCAGCGCGCTTAGATTTCGAGGGGAACGGCGGGGCAATGGTTCACATCAGGTATTACCCGGAGGTTTTGCCCCGCTCCCCTCGGAATCAAGCGTGCTAGCGACGGCGCTGTGGTGAGCGGCGCAAATCACACCCTCCCCGCTAAAGCAACCACCAAAACCCATCCCTCATGAACCTCAATCCCCACGCTCTCTCCAAGACAAACATTGCTCACTCCCCGCGGAACATCCTGCCGCAAAACCCCCCGCTCCAGCGGATAATACAATCCCCGCGTACTCACAACAGCTTTCTCAGACAGAGCCAGCAAAGAAATCTCCTGCCCTTTGCACGTTGAAAATTCCTCCTGCCCCTGGAGAACCCACATCTCATGTTCAGGATCAACCAAACGAATGCGGATCCCTTGCCGGGCATAACCCAACATCAGGGCCAAATTGCCCATAAAATGATCAATACGTTTCCCCGCAGCACCATAGAGCCAAATATCCCGTTCACCCTCCGCTAAGGCTTTTTCCTTTGCCCGCAGAAGAGCCAATTCCAAATCCGTTTCATCTTTTTCACGGGGAAATTGTTCAATAAAGCAACCGGCTTTCCGGCACAGGGCTAAAGTTTCACTGGAAACCGAATCCAAATCCCCGATAAGCTGCTGCGGCATATACCCTGAGTTCAGAGCATGATTGGCACCTCCGTCAGCGCAGATCAAATAATCAGCCGTTTCCAGGACTTTCTTCCCCCATTCCGGGTCCCAACTGCCATTGGCCAGTACCACTATGTTCATCTTATTCACTCTGAACCGTACTAACTGCCCGCCGAAGTTTTTCTACGGCAAGCTTCGGATCGGCTTGACCAAATACCGCCGAACCTGCTACCAAAATATCAGCCCCCGCCCGAGCAGCTAAAGGTGCTGTCTCCAAATTGATTCCGCCATCCACCTCGACCACGCAGGAAGACTGCTTTTGTTCAATGTGATGATGAAGTACCTGAATTTTGGGAATCACGCTATTGATAAATTTTTGGCCCCCGAAGCCCGGATTCACCGTCATTAACAATACCATATCTAAATCTTCAAGAATATATTTAAGTCCGTCTAATTGAGTTGCCGGATTAAGGGCAATTCCTGCAGTTAGTCCCAGTTCCTTAATTTGTTGAACTACACGGTGGACATGGCGTGACGCCTCCAGGTGAAAGGTAATGTGATCCGCTCCTGCAGCGGCAAAATCTGCAATAAAACGTTCCGGCTCCTCAATCATCAAATGAACATCAAAGCGCATTTTGCTATGAGGCCTCAGTGCTTTGACCATCGCAGGCCCAAAGGTGAGATTCGGGACAAAATGCCCATCCATAACATCAATATGTAAAACCTCAGCACCGGCTTCCTCAACCAAACGAACGTGTTGACCTAAACGCGCAAAATCAGCAGACAAAATAGACGGGGCAAGTTGAACCATTTTAATATCTCCTTTCGGCAGCAATCACTTCTTGCAAGAAATCCCGATAATGTTCATAGCGAGTTCTGGAAATCTCTCCATTTTCTTGAGCTGCTTTAATTGAACAATCGGGTTCTTTATCATGCAAACAACTGCTAAAACGGCATTTATGCCGATATTCTTCAAATTCCGGAAAATAGCCTGCCAAATCCTCCCGTTTCATTTTAGGCAGGAAAAGAGAGGAAAAACCCGGTGTATCAGCCACTAATCCCCCGGCGCATACCATCAGCTCAACATGACGGGTCGTATGTCGGCCACGTTGGGACTTCTGACTGATCTCACCGGTTTTTAATTGTTTTCCCTCAGATAAAGCGTTAAACAGGCTTGATTTACCTGCGCCTGAAGGACCGGCCAGGACACTAATCTTCTCCTCTAAACAGTTTCTTAATTCCGCTATACCTGTGCCTGTCTTATTGGACACCTCAAAAACCGCATACCCTATTCGACGGTAGATATCCGAAACAAAGGGCTGAGGCTTAGAATCAGGGGATAATGTTTCAGCATTGTAGTTGTCCAATTTGGTAAAAACGATAATTGGTTCTATTCCCGAACAGGTCACCTGAATTAATAAGCGGTCTAAAAGGTTCAGATCAGGTTTTGGCGAAGTCATGGCAAAGACAAGAAGCGCCTGATCGACATTGGCAATGGACGGACGGCTAAGAAAGTTAAGCCGAGGTTCTGCCCCTTCAATTCTCGCCTTAGTATCACTTTCAGGTAAAATTCTCACTCGGTCACCGGGCAGAAAATCTTGATCTTTAATGCGAAAACGACCGCGCAGAGAACATTCCCATACCCGGTCTTCCGCATAGACATAATAAAAGCCACCGTAACCTTTTAGTAAAACTCCTTCGATCATACAATTTCCTCACTGTTACATTTCAGGGCTGATCCAGCTAGGGATTCGCCCTGATTCGGATGGTTTCTTTAGGAATAACACTGAAAATCTGAGCCATAAACATTGAGGCGTCTTTATCAATATTAAACGCAAGAGGCCCTGGGCCACGCGATACGACGATGGTAACCTGACTCCCCTGCTGAACCGTTTCTCCCGGGTTAGGCGAGGTACTGATGACGACATCCGCAGGAATTGTGGTAGAATCTTGAGTTTCTACCAAGGGAACTAAACTATTCTGCTGAAGAATCGTTTTAGCATCTTCGGACGATTTATTAATTACATTGGGCATGTTAATGCTTACATAAGGAGAACCGTTGCTAATTGTCAATTTAACAGGTCCGCTCTTCGGCCAAGTCGCCGAAGGGAGAGGGTCCTGCTGGATAACATAATCTCTAGGAACGCTTGAACTTGGCTGGGTTTGAAAGGTAATCTTCCCTGTAAATCCATCGTTTTGAATCATATTAACGGCATCCGCTTTCGACATTGGCGAACTGGTTACATCCGGAAATGTGCCGGTGTTCGGACCTTTACTTATAACAACTTGAACGTCCCGGCCAACTTTTACCATTGTATTCGCTTGCGGATTCTGTTCAATGATCAGGCCTTTTGCAAACTTATCACTGAACTCTTTCTTGACCTCGGGGTTGAGTTTCAATCCTGCGGAGTTTAGATAATCTGTGGCAACCGGTACAGTCTTACCTGTCACATCAGGAACTTTCGTCGTACCGACGAGAAGGTAATTTCTCAACATTATCCCGCCCACCAAAAGAAGCAATACGACAGCAATTCCCAAGATCCACTGCCAACGTTTTTTCTTGACCTTAGTTAAAAAACTATTGATATGCTTTTCTGGTTCTTGTTCCTGTTCCGGTTCTATCTCACGTACACTAACGGGTGCTAAAATCCTGCTCATGCCTTGATGAGTCCGAGTTGCTTCCAAATCGTCAACGGGAAATACTTCAGGCCGATTTATCGGGCGGCCGGCAAGAAAATGGTTCAAATCCTCCAAAAGCTCTTTAGCAGAAGTATACCGTTGTTCAGGAGACTTAGCAATTGCCCTCATAATTACGCCCTCGAATTCTTTCTCGACCCGAGGATTGAGCTTACTCGGCAGCGTTGGCTGTTCCTGAAGATGCTTAAGAGCGATAGCGATGGGAGTTTCACCATCATAGGGTACCTGGCCCGTAACCAATTCATACAGAATAATGCCCAACGAATAAATATCCGATTGCTCATTACTCTGCAGGCCTTTAGCCTGTTCCGGCGATAAATAGTGGACTGAACCGATAATGTCTCCTGTATGCGTTACCGTTGCCGATGATACTGCTCGGGCGATACCGAAATCCGTAACTTTAGCGCGTCCATCCTCAGTTACTAAAATATTATGGGGTTTTATATCTCTGTGAATAATATGGTGTTCGTGGGCATTTTGAACGGCACTGGTAATTTGACGGGCAAGATTGATCGCCTGATCTGTGGTCAAGGGAGCATAATCTCGAATAATTTCTTTGAGATTCCGCCCTTCTACATATTCCATAACGATATATTCAGTATCTCCTTCTTTGCCCACATCATAAACAGAAACAATATTGGGATGTGACAAACTGGCGACAGCCTGGGCTTCCCTTCGAAAACGGCGAATAAAGTCTTCATCAGTAGCAAATTGTTCACGAAGAACTTTGATCGTTACGACACGATTAAGCAGCTGATCTTTAGCTTTATAAACAATCGCCATCCCACCGGCACCAATACGCTCTAAAACTTCATAACGTCCTCCGAAGATTTTACTCACTATGTTCACCTACTTTCTGGCTAATGCTTCTTCAATAATTTGACGCGCAATGGGAGCAGCTGCCGCTCCTCCAGTTCCGCCATGTTCTACAAAAACAGCCACCGCAATGCGTGGAGCCTCCGCAGGTGCAAAAGCGATATACCAAGCATGGGTAGGTTGATTGCCTCCCGGCTCCGCTGAACCGGTCTTTGCCGCTACCTGGACGTCCGGCAAAGCTCCGGGAGAAGCAGTTCCATCGGTAACAGCAGTCACCATGGCACTAGTAATTTTATCCGCTTCATCTTTTGAAAGTGCAGTTAGCCAAGGCTGAGGCTCTTGTTCATATTGTACGGTTTGCGAAGGATCAAGAACTCGTTCCACAATGTGGGGAGTCATTATCACCCCATGATTAGCAATACCGGCGGTAATCAGAGCCATTTGAAATGGAGAAACCAGAACCTCACCCTGTCCAAAGCAGCTTGCAGCAAGAAGATTCGTTGACAGAGTTTCAGGAACCTTAGGAGAATTAGTGATCTGACTCACAGGAACATTTAGTTCAAAAGGAATCTTTTGTCCAAAGCCAAATCCTTTAACCGCGGACAGAAAACTTTTATCCCCTGCCTGGACTCCAAAGGTTGCAAAATACGTATTGCAAGAATCGGCTAAGGCCTTGTTATAGTTAACCCAACCATGAACCTCTAGGTTCTGTTCAGGGATAACTTGTCCGTTGATAATCGTCGAGCCTTTACAATCATAAAGATTCGTAGTGTTTAGGCCGCTGCGAAATAAGCTGGCAGAAGTCACTACCTTCATCGTTGATCCCGGAGGATAGAGGGAAAGGGCACGATTGTCTAAAGGTTTTTCCTGGGTTTGCTTAATAATGTCTTTCCAGTGATCATCCAAATTTGTCGGGTTGTATCCCGGCTGACTCACTAAGGCAAGTACTTCTCCCGTTTTAGGGTCAATAGCAACAGCTGCGCCCTTTTTCCCTTTGAGGGCATTGTAAGCCACACTTTGCAGATGGGAATCTAACGTCAGCACCACATCATCCCCTTGACGCGGCAAAGAAAAGAGTTGCTGAATCGACTGAGTGGCTGTGGCGTCTTTAACACCCATGAGCCAATTCGCTAAACTTCCTTCAAGCCCAGCTGCGCCAAGCCGAACAGTAGAGTAACCGAGAGTAGGCTCATACATTTCTCCATTGGGATAGACACGAACCTTCTTTCCCTTGATTGTTTGAGTTTGTGCTATTATTTCGCCGTTACGATCAAAAATTCCTCCACGGGTCACTCGGCTTTCCAGGAGAATTAAGCGTCGATTCGCGGGATTATCCAGTAACGTATTGGATTGAACCACTTGCCAATAAACAAGCCCCAGACTTAAAACAAAGAAGCTAAAGGCCATTCCTAATGCTACACGACGTACCCCTCGCATTATGTTGCATACTCCCTTCCTCTTGTCTTATTACGCTTAACTCCCACCGCAGTAGCATTGGAAATATTCAACAATACACCTAGAAGAATAAAATGCACAAGTATAGAACTTCCGCCATAGCTGACCCAAGGCAGCGGAATACCTGTTAAAGGAAGTAATTTTGTCACCCCGGCAAGAATAATTAACGTCTCTGTTCCCAGAAGAATTCCAATTCCGGCAGCCAGAATCTGGCCAAAGCGGTCTTTGGCTCTTACACTAATTGAAAACGCCCTCATAACTACGATCAGAAAAAGAGCCAGAACAGCCATCGCCCCCGCAAATCCCAGTTCCTCAGCTATGACAGAAAAAATAAAGTCAGTACTTGAGGCCGGCACCATAGAAGCCCCTATTCCATTGCCTAGTCCAGTTCCCAGGACCTTCCCTCCACTAATGGCAAACAGCGATTGAGCAATCTGATATCCCATACCCGTGGGATCTTGCCAAGGATTTAACCAAACCAATACCCGAACGCGAACGTGCCGAAAAAGCAAATACCCTGCACTTCCCACCACTAAAAAAATCGGCAGTGAAATCCCCAAATACAGCGCACGTTCTGTTACGACGTAAATCATAAGAACAAATAAAGCGTAAAACACCAGCGCCGTTCCGAGACTTTTTTGGGCCCCTAAAAGGCCAAGCGAAAAACCAGCCATAATTAAAAAGGGCCCTAAAGTTCGCCAATCCGGCAAGGAAAACTTCCCTACTTGGACAGTTCCAACCCGCAGCAACTCTTCATTTTCTTCCAGATACGTTGCCATAAACAAGAGTAAAGCAAGTTTTACGAATTCCTCAGGTTCGACACCGATTCCTCCGATTCTTAGCCAACTCGTTGCGCCACCGGAGGCAAAACCAAAAACCAGGGTTATAAACAGTAAACTGACAGCAAGCAATCCCCACAGATAACGAAACTTGCCTAACTGTCGGTAATCCCTAACGGCAAATAAAATAGCGTAGAAAATCAGCTGTCCAATATTGGCCCACCAAAACTGGTGCAAAGCTTCCTTAGGACTAATACGTACTAAAAATACCAGGCCTAAGGACAGAATTGCTTGAACAACCGGAAGGACATAAGGATCACCTTGGTAATGAAGAATTTCTTCCGCAAAACTCCCCATGAGCATAAGGGCAGTAAATATTAAAGCCTGCCAGAGAAGTTGATCCTTATTGCCTCCCCATTTGAGCAGAACCAGCCCTAACCACATCATTCCTATAATTATAAAGCGAGAAACGAAACGATAAAGCATCTTCCTACTCCATAATACAGCATAAAGCTGTGAAATTATCCGGTGCGCCGCGTTCTAAAATAAGCTGCCGCAGCCTCTCCAAGCGTTCTTCCCAAGAACCTGATTCAGAAAATTCATCTGCTAATTCCTCATCACTGATCATATTGGAAAAACCATCCGTACACAACAGAAACACGTCCTCGGAGCGCAGAGATATAGCCTGACAATCCACTTCAATCTCCTGATCGGCACCGACCGCCCGCATTAAAACGTGACGTTGGGGATGTTTCTCTGCTTCTTCCAAAGAGATTTGACCTAAACGCACAAGCTCACCCACTAAGGAATGATCTTTCGTTAAAGGTGTCAACTCTTCTTGCCGCCACAAATAGGCCCGGCTGTCTCCCGCATGAGCAATCAAGGCCCTTGTGTCGCGAATGAGCAGCGCCGTAAGAGTCGTACCCATTCCGGCATTTTGGGGCTCCGTTGTCGATGATTTGTAAACAACCCGATTAGCCTGAGTAAAGGATTCCACAAGCCATCCTTCTAAATCTTGATCACTCAACCCTTTTAGCTGAGGGGCCAGTTTTTCTAATTCCCGTAAGGCTGTTGATGAAGCAACTTCTCCAGCCCGGTGTCCTCCCATTCCGTCGGCCACGGCAAAGATTCCGTGATCTGGTAATACTAAAAAGGAATCCTCATTATTTTTCCGGATACACCCTTTTTCACTAAAGCTTAGCACTCTCATTTTGCCACCTCGAGTATTGGAATGTGATACTTCCAATTTTCACATAATCTCCAGCAACTAATTGGACCGGAGAATGAATTTGTTCTCCATTAACCCAAGTACCATTCGTACTTCCAAGGTCTTCGACAAAAGTTTTTCCTTTTTGGCAGCGAAAAACAGCATGATCGACAGAAGCAAAATGATCCGGTAATACGATATCATTATGTTTTCCGCGTCCCAGACGCAAGCCCTTCCCATCAACTTTAAAAATCTGGCCTCTGGGAAGAGTGTCCGTACCTGTCAAAACTTCTAATCGTCCATAGTCCTGATTCGAACGCTGAAACATCCCTTTCAGCTGAAGGTCAGCTAATAACGCTGTAAAAATCCTAAAGATAAAAAGATAAATCAAGGCGACAAAAACCAGTCGTCCAATCACTGTAACAACTTCCATACAACCCTCCAAATACAATATCGGAGAGCACTGTGACAACTCTCCAAAATTACGGCAAGGGTACTTTTTGAATGACGAGAACACTCAGGCCAATTTGGATTCGATCACCTGGAGCCGCCGTCTGATGCGTGATCCTTTGACTATTGACAAAGGAACCATTGGTGCTGCCCAAATCATCAAGCCGCCAGCCGTTTTCCCCTGGAGTAATTTTTAAATGTCGTCTTGAAACCTCGGGATCATGGAGCACAAGATCACACTGCCCGTGTCGACCAATATAGATATCGTGATCCGGCAATTTAAAGGATTGCCCTTTATCCGGCCCTTCTATAATTTCGAGAAAGTAATTCGAAATCCTTCCCGCACTGTCCTCAGCTCTTAAGTTTGTCTTGACACTTTCCCGGAAGATCGTTGTGTTTTCACGCCAATTCGATTCTTTGGGAAAGTCATTTTCATTTTCCTCTTCATCTCCCCATTCAACGTCAATAGAATCGTCAAAATCGATCTCAATGATCATTTCCCTAGGATTGACAGTGTCATCAGAATGCAGTTCAATGGCTGGTTTCGATAAAAACGTATATCCCTCACGCTCAGCCTCGGTGTATAAATACTTGGACAACTCGATCAGAAAAACCTCTCCAAAACTAGCTAGAGGACCCCAATCACTGGAATGAAGGTATACCCGGTAAATATTCGGAACGTATACTTGAGAAATACTAATCTGTTTATTTCTAAACATCGCTTTCACCAGTTCCTTAGCCAATTCAACCGGTTGGAGCCGAGCCCCTCCTTTCTTAAAAGCACCGGTAAAAAGATACTCAGCCATTCCTTCAAATCGAGTCAATAGGCTCATGGTTACCCTCCCTCCACTGTCGTCGAAGCTGACCACAGGCTGCGTTAATGTCCGCCCCCCGTTCTTCACGCAGGGAGACGGAAATTCCGCCAACTTCTAAATGATGAGCAAATTTCTTCAATTTTTCAAGGTTAGGACGTTTTAAGTCTGTTCCCGCCACCGGATTAACCGGAATCAAATTTACATGCCCTAATTGGTCTTTTAATAAACGAGCTAATGCTTCTGCCTCACCAAGATTGACATTATCATCTGTCAAGGCCACCTCAAAAGTAATTCTTCTGCGCGTAATTTTTGCATATTCCTGGCATGCTTCCATAAGTTGAGCTAAAGGATAGCGGCGATTCATCGGAACTAAGCGGCTTCTTGCCAGATCATTGGACGCATGAAGGGAAATGGCCAAACCCACCTGAGGATTATCCTTCGCCAATTGAATAATTCGCGGCACTACTCCACTTGTTGAGATTGTCATACGCCGCATGCCAATATTTAGTCCCCGTTCCTGATTCATAAGCATGATTGCCGAAAGCACTTGCTCATAATTTAACAGAGGTTCCCCCATTCCCATAAAAACAACATTCGTAACCTGAAAATCCGGGTCTTCCTGACGAATAAAATGTGTCACATCCAAAACCTGACCCACTATCTCTCCGCTGGTAAGGTCTCTGCGGAAACCCTCCATGCCCGTTGCGCAAAAAGCGCAGCCAACTGCGCAGCCAACCTGTGTGGAAACACAGACGGTATGGCGATCTCTTGTCAGCTCACGAGCATAATCCATTAAAACGCATTCGATCATTTCTCCGTCTTGCAGACGGAATAGATATTTTCGGGTACCATCAATGGACCTGCGCTCTGTCACGAGTTCCGGCGCATAAAAACTCAAACGTGATGATAGTAACGTAAGATCTTTCGTACCAATATTTTTAATTTCGTCCCAAGAGCGCACCGCTTTTTGTTGTACCCATTGAAATAACTGCGCTGCCCGAAAACGCTTCAAACCAAGCTCTCCGCAAACTGTCTGCAGCGTTTCTTCGGTACAGCTTCGCAGATCGTACATTTCCATAGTTATTATTATTCACCCAATTCGTTCCAGTTAAACTTCTCTTCAAAGAAAACTTAGCTCTAGCTCCTGCGATGAAATTTCGCCAAAAAAAATCCATCGGTGCCATGACGTTGTGGCAAGAGCTGGAGCATCCCCTTGGCAGCCTGCTGGATATCTCTGGTATCTTTAAGTTCAAAGGGTAAGGTGTCCGCTAAGTTCACTGCCTCAAACTCAGGATGGGCTGAGCGAAATTTCTTGACCAATTCAAAGTTCTCTTCCGGTTCAATCGTACAGGTCGAATAGACTAAGTCTCCGCCAACTTCGACACAAGAAGCGGCACGCTCTAAGATAGCAAACTGTAGTATTGGCAGATCCCAAAGGTCTTGTTCCGCTTTCCTCCAGCGAAGATCTGCTCTCCGCCTAAGAACACCCAAACCGGAACAAGGCGCATCGACTAAAACCCTTTGTTGGGAATCGAGTCTTATTCCCGGCAGATCGCGTGCATCACCTAACTGAGTTTCTATGCAGGTTATGCCTAACCTTTGGGCCAATTGATCAATGAGCTCTAACTTATGAGCATGAACATCAAACGCCAGGATAACTCCCTCATTATTCATCAGTTGGGCCAGATGTGTTGTTTTGCCGCCAGGAGCACTGCAAGCATCCAAAACATGTTGACCTGCTTCAGGTGCCACGACATGAGCAATTATTTGAGAGCTTTCATCTTGTACTGTGAATAAACCGGCTTTAAACGCTTCCAGCTTTTCAAGGGAACCAAAGTTTTGAATCCGCATACTTTCAGGCACTCGTTCACCCAATTCGATAGTGATACCGTCGCGAATCAACTGATCTGCTAAATCCTGACGTGAAATTTTGAGAGTATTTGTTCTGATCCAGGTAGGAGCAGGTTCATTATTTGTTTGGCATAAAGCCTCCGTCTCCTCCTTTCCCCAGCGTTTTAACCAGCGCTGAATCATCCATTCGGGATGAGAATAACGCACAGAAAGATAACGAACCGTATCCCGCTTCACATCGGGCCAGGGGATATCCCAGCCTTTTGTCAGCACCTTGCGCAGGACAACGTTCACTAATCCTGTAAACTTGGGAAAGGATTTAGCTAATTCGACACTTTCATTGACTGCCACAGCCGGCGGAACCTTATCAACGAAGAGAACCTGAAAGGCTCCAATTCTCAAGATGGCCCGAACTTCATGGGGAAGGGCTGACATTGGCTTACTCAAATGAAGACGCAGAGCATAGTCCAGCGTTAACCTGTGTTTCAAAACACCATTAACCAATAACGTCACAAATTGACGTTCTCGAGCATCGGACAATCTGGCAATTGTTTTTTGCATTAAGAGATTGGCATAAGCCCCTTCTACCTCAACACGGGTCAGTATCTGGACCGCCATCCCTCGTGACGTTTCTTTAATCATCCCGTCTGCCCTGGGCAATAATTATAAACCTTGCCAACTGGAGCACAGCTGCTAAAGCCGCAGCAACATAGGTCAAGGCTGCCGCATTTAAAACCTTGCGGGCGCCGCGGACTTCCTCACTCCCCAGCAATCTTCCTTCCTGTAAGAGAACTAAAGCTCTGTGACTGGCATTAAATTCTACAGGCAAAGTAATCAGTTGAAAGAGTACGGCCAGAGAAAAAAACAAGATTCCTAACTGCAGCAGCCAGCCAAAGCTTGGCAGGAACAATCCAATTATAATTAATATTGGTCCTGCCCCGCTGCCAAAATTAGCTGCCGGCACAAAGGATGATCTGAGCTGCAAAGGCGCATACCCGGAAGAATGTTGCAGGGCATGACCCGTTTCATGAGCTGCAACCGCTACTGATGCCAGGGAATTTCCATAATATACATCCTCACTCAAACTGATAACCCGTGAGCGAGGATCATAATGATCCGAAAGATGTCCGCGAATAGCTACCACACCTACATCATAAAGTCCCTTGCTGTTTAAGAGTGCTTTCGCCGCCTGTGCTCCGGTCAGCCCCGACTGAGCATGCACTCTAGAGTAATAATTGTAAGCAGAAGATATTTTATATTGAGCATAAAGGGATAGCAGGATTGCCGGAATTAAAAGAACCATCGTAGGATCCCAGAACATTGCTTAACCTCCTTTTTTGAAATCCCATGTTAAAATTCCAAAAGAATAGACTAACAGCCACTTAAGATGAGAAAATTATAAAACCGAAGGTTATGCTGTCACTTTCAATTAGTAAACGATTAAATCAAGTTCTTTAAATGAATTTTTCCCCAACTTGACCATGCCGCCCGTTCAAAAAATCACGCGCGGACATGGAGCGCTTACCAGCCGGCTGAACCTCGAATATCCCCAGGATCCCCTCTCCCGTTTGGACGAGCAGACCATCTTCCAGCACTTCAATTATTTGACCCGGATCAGGGTTCAGATCCTCAAATGAATGTCCCTTCTGTTCAGCCATTTGTGAAGAAAATACAGAACTGCGCCAAACCTTAAAGTTCTCCTCTCTGAATACTCCAAAGGCCCCCGGCCAGGGATTTAAGCCCCGGATTTTATTATGCAATTCAATGGCCGGCCGTGTCCAGTCAAGACGTTCATGTTCACGGTTTAAAAGAGGAGCATAATTGGAGTTTCCTGATTGAGGAACAGGAATTAGGGATTCTTGTTCCAGCTCACGCAACGTTTCAACTAGTAAATCCCCACCCAGATCTGCTAATTGATTATGAATTTCTCCCATAGTTGCATCTTGGGAAATCACGATTTCACGTTTTAGTAAGGTGTCCCCGGTATCCAGCCCTTCATCCATAAGCATCGTCGTCACACCGGTACGCTTTTCACCATTGATAATCGCCCAATGAATCGGTGCCGCTCCTCGATATGAGGGGAGCAAAGAAGCGTGTACATTTATGCATCCCTTCAAAGGTAAGTTCAAAATTTCCTTAGAGAGAAGCTGCCCATATGCTACAACAATAATACATTCCGGAGCTAACTCGCGCAAACGCTGGACACCTTCAGGCGTTTTTATTTTGGCAGGCTGAAAAATCGGCAAGTTTAATTCTTCGGCAGCAGCTTTTACCGGGCTGGGTTTTAACTTTTTCCCTCGGCCTGCCGGCCGATCAGGTTGTGTAAAGACGCCCGCAATCTCATATCCATGGCTGGCCAAGGCTCGCAGAGAAGGTACCGCAAAATCCGGCGTTCCCATGAAAACAATACGCATAACTATTCTCCTTTAATGCGAGGTTCGAGGTTCGAAGTTAGAAGTTAGAAGTTCGAGGCTCGTACCCATAAATTTCATCAATCTAGTTTTGCAGCCGTTATGTTATGAATCCAAGTGTGGGGGGGGAGTTCACTACGCGTCATTTACTTTCGATAGGTCTTTTTAGCCAGATCGACAAACAAAATTCCCTCGAGGTGATCAATTTCGTGTTGGAGTGCTCGTGCCATCAAACGATCGGCATGAATATCAACCATTTTCCCCTCACGATTTAACCCTTGAACATGAACTTTCGCCGCTCGCACCACGTCCCCTGTCATATTAGGAACGCTGAGACATCCTTCCTCGGCAACGGACTCTCCCTCTTTCTCTAAGATCACCGGATTTACCAGTTCAAGCAGAACATCTCCTACCTTAACGACGACTACCCTCTTGGAGACGCCGATCTGAGGCGCCGCTAAACCTACCCCATCTGCGGCGATCATGGTATCCACCATATTATCCAAGAGTTTGGTGATCGAGGGATTAATCTCTTTAACCTCTTTTGCTTTCTCCCGTAATATATCTGCACCTATTTCTACAATTTGATAAACTGCCATAACCAATACCCCTTTCTCTTAAACAATTTATTGTTCTGTCTTTATTTTACTACTATCAAACTAAACCCTAGGCCTAATTTGTCAGTGGGTCTACTTCAATATTTAATATAATACCATTACTCGCCGAAGTCTTGAAAAAATCTCGTATTCCCTGGTGTAAAAATTCTCTCAGTTCCTCAAGATATATCCCGCGCACCGAGATTTGCCAGCGCCATTGGTTTTTCAGCCTCGCTAAAACGGCTTGTGCCGGGCCAAGGATATCTAAATCAGTATTTCCAAATTTAGGATCACGCATTCTTTCGTTCAAACAAGTCCCTAAACTATTTGCTCCCAGAATAACGCGTTCTTCCTTGTCATGAAGCAGCAAGACGCGAATGATATGGGTAAAAGGAGGATATTTTCGGCCCTTGCGATAGCGAATCTCTTCCCAAAAAAATCCTTCATAATCGTGATGGGAAGCCTTCTCAATGGCACTGTCTCCCGGCGTATACGTTTGAATAATTACTTCACCCGCTTTTTCGCTTCGCCCGGCTCTGCCGGCAACTTGAGTCAATAGCTGAAAGGTCCGCTCTTTAGCTCTGAAATCCGGCATATTAAGCGTTTGGTCGGCAGCGATAACTCCTACCAAGGTCACATTTGGAAAATCCAAGCCCTTCGCCATCATTTGGGTCCCAACAAGGATCGAGGCCTTCTGCCGGCGAAAACTTTCCAAGATCATCGTATGGGCTTCACGATTGCGAGTTGTATCAAAATCCAACCGAAGAATTGATGTTTCGGGCAATAGCACTTGCAGTTCCTCTTCAACTCTCTGAGTTCCTTGTCCAAAAAAACGAATATACCGACTCCCGCATTTGGGGCACGTCAACGGCGGCTGCTCTTGATGATCACAATAATGACAACGCATAGACTGACCTTGGCTATGATACGTTAAAGTCACATCACAGTTTGGGCAGCTTACCACATAGCCGCATTCACGACATACCACAAAGGTAGAATATCCTCTTCGGTTGAGGAAGAGCATCGCTTGCTCTCCAAGTTCTAATCGTTCCCGGAGTTTTTGCTGTAAGACTTTTGAGAAGATACTTCGATTTCCCTGCATTAATTCTTTGCGCATGTCCACAATTTCAACGGGGGGCAATTGACTATGGCCAATACGCCGAGACATGGATAACAAACGAATTTTACCTGCTTTCGCCGCGGCGTAAGCCTCTAGAGAGGGTGTTGCACTTCCGAGCAGAACCACCCCGCCAACCTGCTCCATTCTTTTTCGAGCCACATCACGAGCGTGGTATTTAGGATTCTCGTCTTGTTTATAAGCGCCGTCATGCTCCTCATCTAAAATAATAAGCTGCAAATTGGCCAAGGGAGCAAATACCGCTGAACGCGCGCCAATCACAATTCTCTTCGTTCCTTTCAGGATTTCTTCCCAAGCTTGTATTTTTTCTTTAGCACGCAAACCCGAATGTAAAATGATCACATTTTCACCGAATTGTGCTTGAAAATAACGAGCCACCTGAGCAGTTAAGGAAATCTCCGGAACTAAAAGAATCGCATCACCGCCCCGAGAAAGTACTTGAGCAATTAGTTCCCGATAAACTTCAGTTTTCCCGCTTCCCGTCACTCCGTGCAATAAAATAGTCTCACATAAGCCCGCTCTTAATGAAGTCATAACGGCGGACACAGCCGCTTCCTGTTCAGCGGATAACGTGAACGTTCTTTCGCTATACTCTTGCGGCCTATGCACCTTCGTCTCTCGTCTCTGCCCAACTCCCACGGAAATAAACCGGTACCCTTCCCTAATCATACCTTGTTGGATTAGCATTTCAACAGTCTCTTCAGAAATATGGGCTCGTTTGATAAAGAGATTCCGGGAAATCTCGTTATTGCGGGTCCGAGCAAGCACTTCGATCCCTCGAAAGGCTTCTTCATTGAGCCACCGAAGAGTCTGAACATCTGAATCTTTCGGTGAGGCGAGGAGGAATAATCGCTTCTCCATCTTGCCATTAAGAAGTGGCCAAACTGTATGTAAGCTTTGGGCCATGGAACAAAGTGTGGTTTTAGCCAGCCAATGCGCTAATTCAATAAGTTCTGGCGGCACAAGGCTGTGTTCGTCTATGATTTCCAAAACCGGCTTGAGGGGGGTCCTCTCCAATTCTTCCGGCAAGTCTGATGTAAGACCAACAACAAGCCCTTGGACCTTACGATTTTGAAGATTTACGAGCACTCTCATCCCGATCTTTAAGCTTAAATGCTCTGGAATAAGATAGTGATAGCTTTGATCTAAGCGTCGGTTAGCTACATCAAGCAGGACCTCAGCATAACGTAACATGACGACGCCCCCTTATCTGCAAAAAACTTCAATTCCAATTCTTATCAAGACACCTCCCTTATTTTATCATATTACTTGCTTCTAATATAATTAAAAGATTTTTCTATACTCATCGGGATGAGAACTGAATAAAACTCTTGTCAAACTGATGTTACTTATGATATGCTCTTTACAGCAAAAAAATCTTTAAACCTTTAAATTAGTCCCGTGAGGCTAAGAAGGAAATGGCGGACCATGAATGTATATGGACACCTCTTTCTTGCTTGCGGGCAGGAAAGAGGTTTTTTAGTGCTAAAGAGGAGGTATAACGATATCAACCTAAGCCCAAATTAAATAGGGAAACATCAACTGCAAGGAAGATTCCTTCAGAGTAAACCTGAGAGTTTACATGCCTGCAAGGCATTAAGTTGAATTAGGAGGATGACAGTTATGAAAGAAGTTCAAATTAACGAAAGATTACCACTAACACGAGCAATACCTTTAGGGGTTCAACATTTGTTTGCTATGACGGGTTCTACGATCCTTGTCCCTTTCCTTGTTGGCTTGAGTCCTGCAACGGCCCTATTTTGTTCCGGTATTGGTACTATTGTATTCTTACTTCTAACACGCAGCAAAGTTCCAGCCTATCTCGGTTCGTCTTTCGCCTTTATTGCAAGTTTAACCGCATTTATTAAAGATCAACATGATCTTGGCTCGGCGATGGCCGGAGTTATGTCGGTTGGTATCGCATACCTTCTCATTTTCTGCATACTTCGCCTCTTTGGTACCAAATGGATCAATAAACTCATTCCTCCTGTTGTCGCAGGAAGTGTCGTAGCAATTATCGGATTAAGTTTAACCCCAACAGCTGTACAAATGGCAAGTTCAAATTGGATTATCGCGATATTTACTTTAGCAGTGGCAACTTTAGTTAGTGTATATGGTAAAGGGTTTTCAAAAGTCATACCAATTCTTATTGCGATTGTCGCAGGATACATCCTTGCTGGATTTATGGGATTAGTCGATTCAGCTAAGATTATGGCATCATTTAAAACCCCATTTGTTTTGCCTTTCCAAGGCTTCGGCGCAATCCACCTAAATGTGACCGCTATTATTACGTTCGCTCCATTAGCACTTATAACATTGATCGAAGATTTAGGACACATGATGATTCTTAGCAACATCACGCATACTGATATCATTGAAGACCCGGGTTTTGATAAAGTCGTCTTAGGAAACGGTCTAGCAACAGGTATTGCCAGTTTGTTCGGTGGTGTTCCGCTTACGACCTACGCAGAAAATATCGGAGTCTTAGCGATAACGAAGGTATACAGCTCCTTGAACCTCTGGATAGCAGCGATTGCCGCGATCATCCTGAGTACCTTCAATCCCTTGCAAGCCTTAATTATGTCTATCCCATCCCCTGTTATGGGTGGTGTAGTAATCCTACTGTTCGGAATGATCGGTGCAGCCGGACTAAGAACTTTAATCGAGGCCAAAGTGGATTTCTCCAAAAACAAGAACCTTATTATTGCTGCGGTAATCTTCGCCCTAGGAATCGGGTTAACCAATCACGGAATTATGTTTGCTACTCTAGCAGGAATCTTCTTGAATCTTGTTCTAAAGGATGAAAAAGAAGAAAATTCCTTGAGTTCTACTAAAGAGGCCGCAAAATAATAGAGTTAATGTTGCTATTCTAACATAAAAACAGAGCCTAGCAGGGGGAGTTGCCCCTCGCTAGGCTCTGTTTTTTTTACTGGATAACAAATAGTTTTGAGGAAATAATAACACCTGAGGTTTTGGATACTCATACAAACCACTTTCTTGGAGGAATTTTGCATGAAAAAATTTATTTGTACAGTTTGTGGCTATGTTCATGAAGGTAATAATCCACCGGAAGTTTGTCCTATTTGTAAGGCAAGTAAAGACAAATTTAAAGAAATGACCACTGATCTTAACTTCGCTGATGAACATAGGATTGGGGTGGCAGCATCGGGATGTGACGATGAATTATTGGAAGGATTAAGAGCTAATTTTATGGGTGAATGCACTGAAGTTGGCATGTATCTTGCGATGTCTCGCCAAGCTGATCGTGAAGGTTATCCTGAGGTTGCTGAAGCTTATAAGAGAATTGCCTGGGAAGAAGCAGAGCATGCTTCAAAATTTGCCGAACTCCTGGGTGAAGTCGTGGTTGCCGATACTAAAGCAAATTTAGCCGCTAGAGTTGAGGCTGAATATGGTGCTTGTGAAGGCAAAAAGAAGCTTGCCACAATAGCTAAGCAAAATAATTTGGATGCTATTCACGACACAGTCCATGAAATGTGTAAAGATGAAGCCCGCCATGGCAAAGCTTTTAAAGGCTTACTTGATAGATATTTTAGCAAATGAGACGTCGGGGGGCTTAAAAACCGGATAAATCGTAAAGGAGTGTGTATTAGTGCAAAGAATTAATTGCAGTGCAACAACTTGTTCACATAATAAAAGCGGTATTTGCTATTCAAATAGGGTTGATATCGGAGGCGTTACTGCTTCTACTGAGAGCGGAACGGTATGTGGTTCATTCTTAAATAACTATGAGTACAGCAGTTTAACAAATAATACGAATTCTTCAGGGCCATGTGATGCCCTTACCTGTAACGTGATGAGCTGCAAACATAATGATAACAAGCTTTGTAATTTAGATTCTATACAAGTGTCTGGTAACGAAGCTCACATATATACTGAAACAGAATGTTCCAGCTTTAACGCTAAAGATAAGTGAACTTAACGAAGAACCCACCCCCACTTATAAAAGTGGGGGGTTAACAACTTTTCGTCGCAGCGCAATTCTTCCGGGAACACCTTCAATTTAATTATAACAAAGGCCGTGGAAAACCAGTTTTCAGCACGGCCTTTGTTATATTATTGGATGTATAAACCTTCAGTTAATTACTTCTTCCAGCCTACTCTGCAGCCCACGACTTTGCTTTAGCTTTAGCTCGTTACTACAACAAAGGCAGATTAAGTTCCCGCATAGCCTTCTCCATAACTGCCTGATCCTGAGCTCTGATAACAACGCGGGCTTGTTCGTTTTCCTTTTCTACAAACGCATACATGTACTCAATTACAACATCGTGTTTAACCAATTGATTAAGCACTTCGGCAAGTCCTCCGGTCCGATCCGGAACCTTAAGTACCCATACATGGGTTAATGAGACAACAACCTTTCGTTCGCGCAATTTTTCCGTAGTAAGTTCCGGATCATCGACGATAATACGCAGAACTCCGAAATCCTTTGTATCTGCTAGAGACAGGGCTCGCAAATTTACCTTAAGTTCTGCAAGAAGGCTGACGACCTCAGCTAAACGTCCTTTAGCATTCTCCAGAAAAATAGATAATTGTAACATAGATTTACCTCCTTATCGACGTTTATCAATAACACGAACCGCTTTTCCTTCACTCCGCGGGATACTTTTAGGTTCTACTAAACGAAGGCGAATGGAAATGCCTATGATCTCTTCAATTTTACGCTGTAAACGTTCCTGGCGGCCCTCTAACTCGCGGACTTCATCGAAGAAGCTGGTGTCATTGATTTCAACCTGTACTTCCAACTGATCCAAATTTCCCGTACGTTCTACAATAAGTAAATAATGGGGCTCAAACCCACCGATTGACAGAATGGCTTCTTCAACCTGACTTGGGAAAACATTAACGCCTCGAATGATCAGCATATCATCCACTCGTGCTAAAACACGTTCCATTTTCCAGCCCGTATGTCCGCAGGAACAAGCCCCATAATGCAGTCTCGTCAGATCCTTGGTTCGATAACGTAAAACCGGAAAGCCCTCTTTATCTAAACTTGTTATAACCAATTCACCCTGGATGCCTTCCGCAACCGGATTCCCGTCAGGGCCCAACACTTCGGGATAAAAATGTTCATCGATATGCAATCCATCATGAGCGGGACATTCCATGGCTACTCCCGGGCCCATAGTTTCACTTAAGCCATAGATGTCATAAGCCTTAATCCCCAGTCGAGCTTCGATCTGTTCCCTCATACCCTCTGTCCAAGGCTCAGCCCCAAAAACTCCAATCCTTAACTTTAACTCTTCACGTGAAATCCCCGATTCCTCAAGGCTTTCTGCCAGATAAAGAGCGTATGAAGGAGTACAAGCCAACACTGTCGTTCCAAAGTCTCGCATTAACATAAGTTGACGAGCCGTATTCCCACCTGAAATGGGAACAACCACTGCACCTAATTCTTCACAGCCATAGTGCAGACCCATTCCTCCCGTAAACAATCCATACCCATAGGCAATCTGAACAACATCCTTAGGAGTTACACCCGCTCTCCGCAGTTCGTCGGCGACAATTTTGGACCAAAGTTTAATATCGCGTTTAGTATATCCCACGACGGTCGGTTTTCCTGTCGTCCCGGAAGAAGCATGCAGCCGAACAATATTTTCCATAGGTTCTGCGAATAGGCCGAAGGGATAATTTTGACGCAAGTCTTCCTTTGTTGTCAGCGGGAGTTTTTGAAAGTCCCTAAGAGAGTGAATATCCTCAGCCTGATGAATCCCTAGTTTCCGAAACCTCTCTTGATAATAAGGAATCGGCAATACACGATCTACTGTCCTACGCAGGCCTTCCAGCCACTGTTTTTCCATTTCTACCATCCTCTTTACCCATTATTTTTGAGTCTTTGTCATTATGCTATTGAGCATTACAACGGATCCTCTTTATAACTACTATAATACAGTTTGCCTTATAATACCCAATTCTCTAACATTCTGTCAAGGAAACTTTAGGATAGTGAACTCATTCAGCTAAAGCTGAACATCGGGGCTTCAGATACAATAATGTCCAGTGGACATTATTGTCGAGCCGCCTTTACCAATAGGAATACTTAGCGGCGAAGGAGAACTCTACCCCACAGAAAATAATAGTGGCTGCTATGAAAGAAGGAGTCCCACTCATAGTATGATTGGAACTCCTCTAGAAGGACTCGATCAATTAAAGACCGGCAAGTTTTTTCAAAACGTCAGCTTTATCAGTTCTTTCCCAAGGGAGATCAAGGTCGATTCTTCCAAAATGCCCATAAGCCGCCGTCTGACGATAAATCGGGCGTCGAAGGTTCAGGCTCTTGATAATTCCCGCAGGACGGAGATCAAAGGTTTGCATTACCAATTCAACAATTTTCTCATCCGGTATCTTTCCGGTACCGAAGGTTTCAATAGAGACTGAAACAGGACGTGCAACACCAATGGCGTAGGCAATCTGAATCTCACAACGGTCCGCAAATCCCGCTGCAACAACGTTTTTCGCCACATATCGCGCGGCATAGGCAGCAGAACGGTCAACCTTTGTGGGGTCCTTCCCGGAAAAAGCGCCGCCGCCATGGCGGGCCATTCCTCCATAGGTATCAACAATAATTTTTCGTCCCGTTAAACCGCAATCCCCTTGCGGACCTCCGATAACAAAACGCCCTGTAGGATTGATAAAGTACTTCGTATCTTCATTGAGCAATTCCTTGGGGACCGTCGGATAAACGACGTATTGAAGCAAATCCCGACGGATCTGTTCTTGGGTAACATCCGGATGGTGTTGGGTGGAGATAACAATAGTGTCAACACGTACAGGCTTATTTCCTTCATATTCTACTGTGACTTGGGTTTTACCGTCCGGTCGTAAATAGCCTAAAAGTTCGGTTTTCCGAACTTCCGTTAAACGGCGGGCTAAGCGATGGGCCAAGTCAATAGGGACCGGCATATAACTTTCAGTTTCGTTCGTTGCATAGCCAAACATCATGCCTTGGTCGCCGGCACCGATTGCTTCTATATCAAGATCTGACATTTCCCCTGTTTTGGACTCCAAGGCCTGATTGACACCTAAGGCTATATCAGCGGATTGTTCTCCAATAGAAGTTAAAACGGCGCAGGTATCGGCATCGAAGCCATATTTGGCGCGTGTATAGCCCACTTCCCGAATGGTTTCACGAACAACATGCGGAATATCAACATAACAAGATGTTGTAATCTCGCCGCTGACAAGAACTAAGCCAGTCGTCACCATGGTTTCGCAGGCAACACGTGCATTAGGATCTTGAGCAAAAATCGCATCCAAAATGGCGTCCGATATTTGGTCGCAAATTTTATCGGGATGCCCTTCGGTTACGGACTCTGAAGTAAACAACTTTTTTGTCATCAAAATATCACTCCTTTACGTTCATTCCAAGGAGGTTAACAATCTCCTTAACGAGATGTCGAGCAACCTCAAGCTTGCTCATCTGAGGAAAATCTATTTTTCTTCCATCAGGAAAGAGAAAACTAACAATATTTGTAGGACTCCCAAACCCTGCCCCTTCTTTTGTAACATCATTAGCCACGAGAAGGTCAACATTCTTACGCTGCATTTTTCCCTGGGCGTTAGCTAAGAGATTTTCAGTTTCAGCAGCAAAACCGATTAAAACCTGAGCAGTCTTCTTTTCTCCAAGTTCAGCAAGAATATCTGGATTAGGAACTAACTCAAGAGTTCGTCCTGAGCCATCCTTTTTTATTTTTTGCTCCGCTTGTACTGCAGGTCGATAATCGGCAACTGCAGCGGCTTTAACAATAATGTCAACATCTGTAAAACGAGCCAAGACTTCGTCACGCATTTGCAGTGCTGTTTGCACAGACACACGGGTAACTCCCTGAGGAACTGGCAAATCTGTTGGCGCGCTTACAAGTATTGTCTCTGCGCCAGCTTCCTGCAAAGCTTGGGCAACAGCATAACCCATCCGCCCGGAACTTCGATTGCCCAGATAACGGACAGGATCTATCGGTTCTTGAGTTCCGCCTGCGGTCACAAGGGCTTTCTTTCCTTTTAAGCAAGTACTTAGATCAAAAAACCGCAGGAGCGTCTCCACAATCTCTTCCGGCTGACTCATGCGGCCGTCTCCCTCAGAACCACAAGCCTGAAAACCCGAATCAGGTCCGACGAAATGTATCCCCCGATCCTGAAGGATTGCTAAATTCTTTTGGGTTGCAGGATGATGATACATGGCATGATTCATAGCCGGGGCCGCAAAGATCGGTGCTCTTGTCGCCAGCACAACGGTTGAAAGAAAATCATCAGCTAAACCCATGGCCATTTTAGCTAAAATATTCGCCGTTGCCGGCGCAACAACTACAGCATCTGCCAACTCCGCTAAAGCTATATGTTCAACATTCCATACTTTTGGTTCTTCAAACAAGTCAATATAGACAGGATTTGCAGACAAGCTTCTTAAGGTTAGCGGGGTTATAAATTCCGTCGCCGATGGTGTCATCACGACATGAACATCAGCATGCAGCTTTCGCAGACGACTTACTATCTCAGCCGTTTTATAAGCCGCAATGCCGCCGGAAACTCCAACCAGAATCTTTCTGCCTGTTAACATAGTGTATGCTCGTCAGGAATACATTCGTAAGCGCTCGTTGATTTAGAAATCTCTTCGAGGGATATACTTACGGATTTGACTCCCTTCGCCAAATCCTCATGCTTCCCTTCTTCCATAATTGCCCGTGCCCGCTTAGCGACCACAATAACCAGTGTATATTTGCTGTCAACCTTTTCCATCAGTTTATCTAGTGACGGTTGTTTCATCAGGATTCCCCCTTAAAGACGAACGGTTTTCGTTTAACCCGGCATTTTTCGGCGGTAATGATACTCTTTAATTTATCAACAGCCACAGGAACTTCGTCATTAACAACAACATAATCATATTCACTGACATATTCTAATTCCTGTATGGCAGTAGCTAAACGCTTTTGAATAACTTCCTCGGTCTCAGTACCTCGTTTATGTATACGCTCTGAGAGTACATCGAGGGAAGGCGGAACAATAAAGGTAAATACTCCCTGAGGAAAGCGCTTTTTAATCTGCAAAGCGCCTTGGATTTCGATCTCCAGAATAACATCTTGGCCGTCCAATATTGCCTGCTCTACAGCAAACCTGGGCGTACCATAGTAGTTTTCACAAAACTGAGCCCATTCCAGCAATTCATCTCTGGCGATCATAGCTTCGACGTCTTCCCGGGAGCGAAAAAAATAGTGAACCCCGTCCACTTCACCAGGACGCGGCGAGCGTGTCGTCAAGGAAACGGAATAGCTTAAATTTGGCATCTGCCGAAGTAATTCTTTACATAAAGTTCCTTTCCCTGCTCCTGAAGGACCCGAAAGGACGATTAATAACCCATGACTTTTTTCCACACTACACCCCTAATCCGCCGGATCTTCTACATGATTGCTGGACTCTTTGGTGGAAAGACGGTGAGCCACGGTCTCAGGCTGGACCGCAGAAAGAATAACATGATGACTGTCACAAATAATGACCGCACGTGTACGCCGACCATAAGTTGCATCAATCAGCATGCCCGCATCACGCGCCTCTTGAATAATCCGCTTGATTGGGGCAGATTCCGGACTCACAATCGAGATAATTCGGTTGGCAGATACGATATTACCAAAACCAATATTAATAAGCTTAATGTCCAAAATGAATCCTCCATTACTCTAAATTTTGAATCTGCTCACGTACTTTTTCGAGCTCGCTTTTAATGATAACAACCTGTTTTCCAATAATTAAATCATTGGCTTTAGACCCAATGGTATTGATTTCCCGGTTCATCTCTTGTACCAAAAAATCCAGTTTACGCCCCACTGAATCATGGCTGTTCAACGCCTCACGGCTTTGAGCCAAATGGCTGTCAAAACGAACCAATTCCTCAGTAATTGATGCTCGATCTGCAAAATAAGCCACTTCATTCGCCAAGCGAGCCGGATCCAATTCTACCCCGCCTAATAACGTTTGAATCCGTTCCTGAAGACGTTCTTGATAGTCGGTCACAACATAAGGCGCTCGTTCAGAAATAAGGCGCAAATGCTCTGCCAGTTGATCCAATCTTCGCAGAAGATCGAAGGTTAACTTTTCTCCTTCAACCCGGCGCATTTGTCCAAAACCCTCGGCTGCTTTCAATAATGCCTCTGCACAAACATCCCATAGAGTATCTCCTTCGATTTCCGGTTCCTGAACTGAAAGTACTTCGGGCAAAGCCACTAAACGATAAATATCCGTATCATAGGCCGTATGCAGAGCTGAGGCGAGATCCTTCAATGCCTTATCATACGACAGTGCCAATTCTTTGTCAACCTTCGCTAATCTCATCTTTTCTTCAGTTTCCACGATATTAATATGTACTTCAATCCGTCCGCGCTTGAATTTTTCTTGTAATGTTTTACGGACTCGTTCTTCAAATTCCACAAAATTCCGCGGCAGACGAACAACGATTTCTAAGAAGCGATGATTGACTGCTTTCAGCTCCACAGAAAACTGATAACCACAGCCACTCGCTTCTCCTCGTCCAAATCCTGTCATGCTATATGCCATACTTAACCCGGCGAATCAAAACAGCCAGGCTTTTCACCCCTTTATAGTTGATACCCTTACTATATTATAACAGATCAACGAATAACTTTCCTAGTGAACTCGTTTAGCTAGAGCTAAGCAAAATCGCATCTCCTGGCGAAGATGCGATTAAATGTTTTATGTCTCAGCTTTCTAACCATTCTCCTTTAAACACATAAGCCGCAGGGCCAGTCATATAGACATGATTGTCAGGCCCCCATTCGATCAATAAATCCCCGCCTGGCAAATGAACAGTTGCAGTACGTTCAGTCTTCTGATTAAGTACTGCAGCAACCAAGGAAGCGCAAGCACCTGTTCCACAGGCAAGGGTTGGCCCAGCTCCCCGCTCCCATACTTTCATCGTCATTTCCGCTGGGGAGTCAATCCGAATAAACTCCACATTCGTTTTACGCGGAAATAAAGGATGGCTCTCGATTGCCGGACCAAGCCGTTCAAAGTCCAGAGATGAATAGTCATCGACAAAAATGACACAATGAGGATTTCCCATTGAAACGGCAGTATAGAAAAATGTCTTCCCCAATGCTTCGAGGGACTGGCCGACCACAGGTTCTCCAGCACCGAGAACTGGAATAAGATCCGCTTTTAAAATAGGCTCACCCATGTCAACCCTTACTCCACGTACCTGACCATCTTCGAGATCAAGTCCCAAGGTCAAAACCCCGGCAAGAGTCTCCACCCGCATGGGGTTTCGGGAGACAATTCCTTGATCATAGACGTACCGTGCAAAACAGCGGATACCGTTGCCGCACATTTCCGGTTCTGATCCATCTGAATTAATAATGCGCATCCGAGCGTCAGCACCTTGGGAAGGAAGAATGACAATTAACCCATCTCCCCCGATACCAAATTGACGGTGACAGAGTTTCTGAGCTAACTTCGGATAATCCGCCTCTTCCTGCGGTGTATGAGAAAAATGATCCAGGAAAACAAAATCATTCCCCAGACCATGCATTTTTACAAAGTTCATTATGTTTGCTCCCCTCGCAGAATTTTATCCCTATTATAATCTTAAAACATTTGCAGTGAACTCATTCAGCTAAAGCTGAACATCGAAACTTCGGTGACGAAAGTTTCCTGTGAACACTTTCGTCGAAAGCGCCCAGTCCATAACAAATTCTATCACGCTGAAGTCTTAAGATTTAAGAATACCTAAAACGTTTAGATGGAGTTAGCTTCCTCTAAACGTTTTAGTATAGTTTACGTTATATCTCATTAAAGGATACTACGCAAGGTAAATAGGGTCAAGCTATTGGATCAAGTATACACGTTTTATCCTTTGGCTATTGACGGTTTGCCCTGCCAGCTGTTCTTGAGAAGGCGGGCAAGACCAATTAGAATTGAAGGTCCTCCGGCTACGCAAAGGATTAAAATCCATTGCCAGCTGTGCAGAGCTGTCGTCTTAAAGATGGCTTGTAAAGGCGGCAGATAAATGACACTCAGCTGCATCATGCTTGAAACCAACACCGCTCCAACTAAGTAAGGGTTTGAAAAAAGTCCTACTTCAAAGATACCTCGTTCTTCAGAGCGACAATCAAAAACATGGAATAATTGGGAAAACACCAGCGTACTAAAGGCCATAGTTCGAGCCCCTAACATATTGGCTCCCATAAAGAGACCGGCAACAAAAACGAAAAGTGTACCCAAACCTATCAAAGTTCCCCTGATGCCTATTTTACGAGCCAGTCCGCGGGCAAAAATGCTTTCTCCCGGGATTCTCGGAGGACGATTCATAATTTCCGGCTCCGCTCCGTCAACTCCCAGGGCCATGGCCGGCAAACCATCGGTTACAAGATTTACCCATAAAATTTGAATTGGCAGGAGAGGAAGGGGCAGCCCGACAAGCGTTGCTAAAAACATAGTTAAAACCTCTCCCAGATTACAGGAAAGCAAGTAGCGGATAAACTTACGGATATTATCATAAATTCCCCGTCCTTCTTCCACCGCGGCAACAATGGTCGCAAAGTTATCATCGCCTAAAACCATGGAAGACGCTTCTTTGGTAACATCTGTTCCGGTTACACCCATAGACACTCCAATATCCGCTTCCTTGACCGCAGGTGCATCATTAACACCATCGCCGGTCATGGCAACAACTTGGCCCTCGTTTTTCAAGGCCCGCACAATTCTTAGTTTATCTTTGGGAGTTACCCGGGCATAAACGGAAATATCCATAACCCTTTGGCTGAGATCCTGATCGGACATTCGCTCCAGTTCTTCCCCTGAGATTACCCCGTCTCTCCCTTTGAGAATCCCTAATTCATGTCCTACAGCTTCAGCCGTTAGACGATGATCTCCCGTAATCATAACAGGCTTAACTCCTGCCTGCCGGCACAATTTAATGGCCCGAACTGCACTGGGACGCGGCGGATCAATCATACCCAATAAACCGACGAAAGTTAACCCCTGTTCAATCCCCTCATCATGCATCTCATTTTCCGTTAATGATTTTTCTGCGACTGCCAGAACGCGCAGAGCATGCCTGGCCATTTCATCATTGGCCCGCATAATACTTTGTCTGCGTGCGGAAGATAACTCCACAACACCTGCCGAGGTTAATTCCTGCTTACAAAGCTGGACAATTTTGTCCGGAGCCCCTTTAACATAAGCTCTTGGCCCATGCTTTGTCTTATATACCACGCTCATTCGTTTGCGGTCCGAATCAAAGGGCAATTCTCCAATCCGCTCTTCTTTTCGTTCCAATACCTCACGCCAAATCCCCGCCTTAGCCGCTGCAACTAAAATTGCGCCTTCAGTAGGGTCACCTTCAATTCCCCAGGGAGCCTCATTAGCTTTAGAGCGAAAGAGGCCTGCAACTTTAGCTCCCTTTTTCGTTAAAATGGCATTATTACATAAGGCAGCAATTTTTAAGCCTTCATGAAGAGGATCTTTTTCTTTCTCTGGATCGGCACCATAAAAATCCCCCTTGGGATCATAGCCTTGGCCGGAAACGGTAATTTTTCTGCCATCCGAATAAATTTGACGTACGGTCATTTCATTTTGGGTTAAGGTCCCTGTCTTATCGGAACAAATCACTGTCGCACAGCCCAAGGTTTCCACCGCCGGAAGTTTGCGAATAATTGCCTGCCGCTTGACCATTCGTTGAACCCCGACAGCTAAGGCCACCGTGACGATAGCCGGCAACCCCTCAGGAATGGCCGCAACGGCCAGAGATACGCCAGTAAAAAACATCTTATAAAAATCTTCGCCCCGCAAAATTCCCGTTGCTACTACAACTAGACAAACAAGAAGACTAAGTAAGACTAACCATTTTCCCAATTCCGCCAAACGTTTTTGTAATGGGGTTTCCTCCTCTTCCACACTTTGAATCATCCCTGCGATAACACCCATTTCTGTATCCATACCTGTCGCCACGACGACACCGGCCCCTCGGCCGTTGACGACAGAAGTCCCCATATAGCCCATGTTTCGCCGATCAGCCATGGGGGTCAATTCATCGCTGAGAGGGGCAATACTCTTACTCACAGGGTGAGATTCTCCCGTTAAAGCTGATTCTTCCACTTGAATGTTGACGGCCTGAATCCAGCGCACGTCAGCCGGAATGCGATCACCCGCTTCTAACAGCACAATGTCCCCGGGGACAAGCTCGGCTGCCGGAATTCGCTGTTCAAGGCCTTCCCTCAGGACCCGGGCTTCTGGAGCCGTAAGGGAACGTAAGGACTCCATAGAACGCTCAGCACGAAATTCCTGAATAAAGCCTAAAATTGCATTGACAATCAGAATTGTTAAAATCGTAACAGCATCGGCTATTTCTCCTAAAAGTCCTGATACCACTGTTGCGGCCAATAAGACTAAAACCATAAAATCCTTAAATTGACCCAAGAACAGAAAAACAGGGTGAACTCCCTTTTTTGCCGCCAGGACATTTTTCCCAACCTCTTGCAAGCGCTTTTGAACTTCTTTAACATTTAACCCTTTACCTGGATGCACATTCAATACCTTGGCTACATCAACCCAAGGCAGTACATGCCATGATTGTTGACGCATGTCTTAATCTCCTCCTCTTACCCAAAGAACTTAACTCCTTCCTCTTTGTCCATTTCGTAGTACATGCTTATTCCGAAGACCCCTGAAAAATGCCTCCGTTATCCAAGTGTGTTATACTAAAAACGACTCGACCCCCACCGAAGCAAGGTACGGGAATCACTCCCACTTGTAGAAGCGGGAGTCTTACGATTGGATGAAAGGAGACCCCTCATGGCCTTAGACGGTGTGACCCTCGCCTATTTAGTAAAGGAACTTGCTCCCCAGCTCAAAGGAGCACGTATCGATAAAATCTTTCAACCTGAAAAAGAAGAAATCCATCTTCAATTGAGACTGAGCCAAAGCAATAGAAAACTCTTGCTTAACGCTGGCGCTGCCTCCCCACGCTTTCACTTAACTGCTGAAAGCAAAAAAAACCCCTCTTCGCCGCCCATGTTCTGCATGATCCTGCGCAAACACCTCGAAGGAGGAAAAATAATCAATATCTATCAACAAGAACTGGAGCGAGTCATCACCTTTGAAATTCAAAACTACAACGACCGCGGTGATCTCGTTACACTCCATCTCTATTTAGAAATCATGGGCAAGCACAGTAATTTAATTCTAGTAGATCAGAATACCGGAACAATCCTCGACGGACTTAAACGATATTCCCATGCCCTTAGCCGCTACCGTGAAGTACTTCCCGGGCGTACCTATCTTGCACCTCCCTCTCAAGGGAAGAAACCTCCCCTTAAGGATGAAGAACTCTGGCGGCAGACTTTCTCTATCGACGATTTCGATCGGAAAATCACAAAACTCCTCCTTACCCATTTCGCTGGAGTCAGTCCGGAATTGGCCCTGGAAATTGTCATTCAAGCCGGCTTATCCGCTGACACTTACCTCCATCAGTGTGGGGACATCGATTTTTCAAGACTTTTTCAAGCCTATCAAAGGTTATGTAACCCCGAAGATAAGACAGAAATCCAGCCCTGTCTCTACTATCCACCTCAGCCCAAATCACCTCCTATCGCCTTTACCTTTATTCCTTTTCAGCAATACCAAGACTTAAGAAAAGTAAGCCTCGATTCTTTAAACGAGACTGTGCAGTCTTTTTACAGCGCCAAATCCGTAACGAATAATCTTGAAGCTAAACGAGGCTCACTTCGAAAAATCGTCCAAGAACAGCAAACTCATCTTTACAAGAAATTGAAAGTCTATGAGCAAGCCATATCCGAAGCAAATTCCAATCTTGCCTATCAACGCTGGGGGGAACTCCTCACCGCCAACCTGCACCGAATCACCTCCAGATTGAAGGAAGTTACCGTTGAAGATTATTATGACCCCGCTCTTTCCTCAGTTCTAATACCCCTCGATCCCCATCTTAGTGCCATCGACAATGCTCAGCGTTACTACAAGCTGTATAACAAAGCAAAGGCCACCTTACTAAAAACCCGGCAGTTTCAAGAAGCTGCCCTTGATGAAGTCAATTATTTGAATTCCTTGCAAGTCAGTCTGGACCAGGCTTCCACCCTTTCTGAACTTGAGGAAATTTATGTCGAACTTATGGAGCAAGGCTATGTGGCAGGTAAACATCTGCTCAAAACCGGCCTCAAAGCAAATAAAAACAGTTCAAAATCGAAGATGAGGCAGAATTCCAAGGTTAAAACCTCCAAGGAAATGCTTCATCCCCGCGTCTATCGCTCAAGCCAAGACAGAATCATCTATGTTGGAAAAAACAATGCTCAAAACGATTGGCTTTCGCTGCGCAAAGGGAAACCTAACGATCTATGGCTGCATGTCAAACAGATCCCCGGTTCTCATGTCTTGGTTCCCCTCGAGGAGGGAGAAGAGTTTCCTGACGATGCTACGTTGGAAGAAGCAGCTGCTTTAGCCATTTATTACAGCCAGTCAAGAGGTTCTTCCCAGGTTCCCGTCGATTATACCCATGTAAAACAACTTAAAAAGCCCAACTCTGCCAAGCCTGGTATGGTCGTCTACGAACAGAATTGGACCTTATACCTTACCCCTAAGCCAGAAATCCTGGAACGATTGCTGGCAACAGAAGCAGGGATAGAGTGAGCGAATAGAAGGATCCAACCTTACTTATAAGCGTGGAGGTCTTAAAAACTGGATAAAAAAGCAGCGCAGTAATTTCTTAAGTGAAATTTCTGCGCTACTTTTATCTAGGAAGAACTCTTTCAATACAAAGAAGTTCGGGAGGATCATTAACCTGATTGGTCAAGCGTATATGAGCAACATTAAAGGCTTTTTGATTCAAAGTAGAGGCAAAAGCTTCTAGAGCTTCTTGCTCCTCTTTTCCCCGTTCATGTCCCGGATAGATAACCAATAAAATAAGGCCGTCCGGCTCAAGAAGATCTAAACATTTCTGAACAGCTTGGAGAGTAGTGTCCTTTTGAGTGGTTATTTTATGATCTCCTTTAGGCAGATAGCCAAGATTGAACATAAATAAGCGAATAGGCTCCATGATGTAAGCATCAATGGTCTCATGCCCGGCATGAATTAAGACAGCTCTGTCCAGAAGCTTTAATTTCTGCAGCTTCTCGCTGGTATTAATAATTGCCTCTTCTTGAATATCGAAAGCATAAACCTTTCCTTCTTCCCCAACTAAGCCGCATAAGAAGGCGGTATCATTGCCATTGCCCATTGTACAATCAGCCGCTTTGTCCCCCTGCTTTAATTTTAACTGACAGATTTGCTTGGCTAATTCAACAACGTTTCTAAACATATTCCGTTTGTCATGCAAGAGTAATCACTTCTTCCAGTTCAATCCCTAAATCTATTTAGACTCGCGATTTTCCTCCGCAGCAATCTGCCATTGAGCACGAGCCATATTCAAGATCTTTGCTTCTTCATTACGCTTTGGATGTTCAATAATTTTGGAAAAGTAGGAAACGGCTTTAGTATATTGACCAAGTCGGCGACTCAGCTCCCCGATCATGAATAAGATTCTCAGTTCAGACATTGAACTCCCGTTAAAATCGGAATAAAGATAAGATTCTTCATATTCCTGAAGAGCTAACTGCAAAAATCGCTGTTCATCGTTTTGCTTATTTTCTGTTCTGTATATCCAAGCCAACCGCAAACACAAACCAGCTAATACGAAATGTTTTTCTTTCTTCAAGGTAGCAGAATATATTGCCAATTTCAAGGTTTCAATACCTTTAGCTGTATCCCTGAGCTGTCCAAGATCGTGCTTTCTCCATTCATAGGATATTTTGGCTTTAATGATTTCTTTGGTTCCTGTAGGAAAGGTCTTGGAGAAATCATCCGAAAAGGCAAACCCACATTCCGGGCAAACCCTAACATAGTAAAGATGCGGATTAGGTGTACCCTCTTTGTAATGGGGGCAAAAGTCGCTATCAATTTTATACGGAACAGCAGACCTGGAACGTACTTTTAAGGTACTAAAACTATGTCCGCAGCAAAGACAGTTTACTTCTTTTTCATAAAAATCTTCCAATTACTTGCACTCCTTTTTTGGGGGACCCTTGACGTTACTTATAAATATATCTAATTTCGACTCTATTAGCTATAAATCCTGCATATTTTACAAATCCAATCGCTAAAAACCAATAATTGGGTTAATTTCACACGAATGGTTTAACATTTTTTTAATAGAAACTATATGGCTGGTGGGCAAATCTAAGCTATAATAAGTGTATAGACGTTCTTCGATTTTTCAAAGCCCCTCTCAACGAGGGGACTTTTTATAGATTAATAGATTTATAGATAAGAAACGATATTTGTTCAACGGTTGACTAAAGAAGGGCAGGTAGAAGACAGCTTTGAAAATAGAAAAAAAACGTGTAACCTATTTTTCACGTAGCCGTTGGGTTCCATTATTCTTGGGAATTTTAATGCTTTTAGTCTTGGGCAGACTTATCGACCTGCAAATAGTTCAGGCTTCCGATCTCAAACAAAAAGGCATCGAGCGACGGACAAACGATGAAAAAGTCCAGCCCCAAAGAGGTGCTATTTTTGATGCTCAAGGAAACGTTTTAGCTCAAAGTATTCCCGTCAAAGAAGTTTATGCAGATCCCAAAACGTTGAATGACTTAATTTCTAAGAAGCGATTTAAAAGCACTAAAGAAGATGTTGCTAAAAAACTCGGAAGTCTCTTAGGAATCGAGCCCCAGGACATATTATCCGACCTTAATAAAACTAAACTTTCTTGGATTAGTCTGGCACATCACGTTGATGTTAAAATTGCAGATCAGATTATGGCCTTAAAAATCCCTGGAGTCGGCCTGACTGATGAAGAGAAACGCGTAAATCCTATGGGAAGTTTTGCAGCCTCAGCACTGGGCATAGTAACTCAAGATGGCCATGGCGTGGAAGGTATAGAAAGCTATTACGACAAAGAGTTGTATGGTAAGCCGGGATTTATCTCTCAAGAAGAAGATACCAGAGCGCGTTCCATTTTAGGTGCTCCTTCTCAAGGAGAAGCTCCAATTCCCGGCGATAACCTTACTTTAACACTTGATTCAACCATCCAATATTTAATTGAACAGCAGCTTGACAATTTGGAGCAAACAACTAAAGCTAAGAGTGTTACAATTTTAGCGATGGATCCGAAGACAGGGCGCATTTTGGGGATGGGATCTCGCCCAACCTTTGATCCCTCCAACTATCAAAAAGTAACCCCTGATGTCCGCCGCAACCTTGCCATCAGCATGACCTACGAACCAGGATCAACGTTTAAGACAGTTACAGGCTCAGCCGCTTTGGAAGAAGGAGTTATAACCCCGAATTCAGTATTCTACGACCCAGGATATCTTCAAGTTGGACCTAAAGTAATCACGAACTGGGATTCTAATATAGCGTCCCGAGGAAACACCACCTTTACTCAGGGGATGCAATCCTCCTCCAACGTTGTTCTTGCACAAGTCGGCTTGAAACTGGGGATGGGCACCTTCTATACTTATCTCAGAGCCTTTGGATTTGGCGCTAAAACCGGCATTGATATTTCAGGTGAAGAAAGCGGCATTCTTGTTCCTCAGAACAAAGCCCGAGAGCTTGACCTGGCAACCATGTCCTTCGGCCAAGCAAATTCAGTAACACCTATTCAATTATTAACAGCAATTTCGGCTATTGCTAATGGAGGAACTCTTTACAAGCCCTATATTGTTGACAAAATAACAACACCCGATGGGCAGTTAGTCAAACAGCAAAAACCAACACCGGTTCGACAGGTTATTTCTAAAGAAACTGCGACTCAAATGACACAAGTCTTAGAGCAGGTTGTTAACGACGGAACCGGGTATCTGGCCAAAATTCCGGGAATTAATGTAGCCGGTAAAACAGGAACTGCCCAAAAGATTGATCCGGCCACAGGAGATTATTCAAGCACAGATTATATCGCTTCATTTGCATCTTATGCCCCAGCCGAAAATCCTAAAATTGCCTTGCTGGTTATAGTAGATACCCCCAGAATGGCAGATGGAGAACATGACGGCGGTCCAATCTGCGCCCTTCCTGCCAAAGCCATCCTCGAGGGAACTCTGCAATACTACGGTATTCCAGTAGCCAGCAATACCCAAAGCGATGTTTCAATTTCTCCCACTGAAGCCTCTGTTCGTCCCTCTCCAAAACCTGTAACACCTGAACGTACACCAAGCGCCGAGGAAACCGTTGTCCCTGATTTAACCGGACTAACCATGCGTCAAGCCGGAAGTGTCCTGAAAAAATCAGAACTTCACTTTAATTTTTCCGGAAGCGGTCTGGCAAATCAGCAATCACCTGCTCCGGGAAAAGTAGTCACTAAAGGAACAATGGTTAATATCAACTTTTCTCCTTTATCGTCTCCATAACAGTCACTGGAATAAAAAACTCGTATACTTAAAAATCCACTTTCCCAAAAAAACCGTATTTTTCAGTAATGAATTTTACGGTTTTTTGTTTTGCAGGTATATGAGTTCACTGTTTAAGGAATATGGTCTTCAATTATATTTATGTCACCGCTGTTATTCAAGCGAAAGAAAAATAATTACCAAATAAATCAGAACCACTGAAGTGGACGTCTCACGACTGGATAAAAAAAGTACCGATTGCCTAAATCGGTACTTGCTTCTTAATTATGTAAACTTTTGGACAATACTGTCAACTATTTTTCAATTCCGAAATACCTTAATATCAAAGGAAAAAGATCCACAATCCGGGGATGTTTTAAATCAAATGGCATTCCTGTCACAATCATAGGTACTGTCGAATCCTCTTTTTCCAACGAGCCATGGCTGCCTCCTCCAGGATGAGTCGGTGCCCCTTCTGCATAATACTCAAACCCCGAGAGGGCAGAAACAACCACGCGATCACCCTGACGCGCTTCCAAAGCAGAGATAAGCCTCGAAAAAGCATCGGGATATTTACCAAACTCAATCGTTTTCCTGTCGGTCACTTGGGCATCTACCACGGATAAATCTCCATCATAAGACCAACTTTGCCCGTAAACATCCAGAATAGGACCCCCGCGGGAAAAGGAAAGCTGACTCTTAGTACCGCCCTGTAGAACACAGTATTTATTTTCAGCGATTTTCCAGGAAATTTGGGCATTCCTCACATCTCTCGACAAGATATCGACAACTTGAGGTAAAATCACCTCTCGTCGTTGTAAGATATAAATGAAAGTCATTCGCTCATTGGGACAGATAACAATTTCGTGATGTTCTTCAGCCTCTTCCCTTGGCCGTAATCGTTTAAAGGTCTTTAAAGCCTGATCTAAATTGATCAGGTATTCTGAGCCTAGCCCTACCGTAGACTGCGCATGATCTCCTGTAACAATAATGGCTGTTTTCTCGAGAGCCATTTCCCAGGAACCGAACTCATTGAGAATGGAAGCAATCTGCTGATCTGCCAATTCTAAAGAGGGAGCTGTTCGCAAAGGGCCGTAATGGTGAGAATTCTTATCATTATCCGGAAAATAAACAACTGTAAAATCCGGCAGCACCCCCTCCTGAACAAGCTGACGGGCTATTGTACCGGAAAAAACATCATTAAAACCAAAACGATGAAAAGGTCCCCTTGGATAAGCAGATAACCGCTCGGAAAAAGGTAAATGGACAAGCTGACCCAACGTTAGATGAGAAGGTCCAAAAACCTCTGCCTCTTGAAGTCGAAATCTCGTTGCCAAAGCAATTGAAAAGGGAAGTTTTACCTTAAATGGTTGAGAGGCACGGTGCATAAAAAGATTGATATTCCCCGAACTTACCCCGAAAGCTTCTAATACTTCGTAAAGTGTCGGCGTTTCCACAGCAAGATGCTCATTATTTAGCTTTAATAACAAATTACGAATAACCTTTTCTGTGCCAATCTTTAAAATATTTTGCCAGGTTGCACCATAATCGACTATTTTTCGTATAGTTTCATTATACCAAATAAACCCGGGAACGCCATGTCGATCAGGTCCTGCACCAGTAATCATAGAACTCGTGGCCACAGGTGTCATAGTTGGGAACGTCGAAACTACCTCTTCTATATAAGTCCCATGTTCCGCTAAAAATGCCAGAGCCGGAGCATTTCCTTCTGCCAGAATTCTTCCTAAGACGGTCGGATGCAAAGAGTCTATCACAAATAAGATGGCCTTTTTCATGATCGACCCCCTTTAAAATGTCCTATAGAATCCATTATAGCAAAGTTTTCTCCCACTTGTCACGGAACACTAGTTATAACAATAGATATAACAACCGTTATAACTGTTTTTTAATAATTTCTTAAGTTGTTTTTAAGAATGAAATGATAGTGTAATTACAATAAGACTAGTGAGGAGAGTTGGACATGAGCATCATTTCAAACCAGGGCACAAGCGCAGCCTTCTTTACCATGGTACTATTCGTCACGGCCTGGTATCATGTTAAAAAAACAAAACAACAACTCCAGCGACAGAAAAATAATTAACCTCAAGCAATGGTTTTGGATAACTTGTTCAAAGTGACCGCCACTTCGGCTCCAAATAGCACGATAATGCAGGAAATATAGGCCCAGAACGTAAACAGCATAATGAAAGTCAAACTCCCATAGATCATCTCATAGCGTCCTAAATGCTCAGTGTACCAAACAAAAACCACTCGTGAAAGATATATTCCTATGGTTGAAATCAAAGCACCGGCCAAAAGGTAAGGGCTGCGAATAGTTTGGGACGGTAAAAATCTGTAACAAAAAAGACAGGTCAAATACAACAGCAAAGGAAAGGCTAAATGAGATATCCCATGGAAAAGAGCCAACCATAAAGGGATACTCTGATTGGGAGTAAGGAAACTTTTTACGAGAGCCAGAGATACAATCGTTGCCAAAGAGGAAATAATCGTTAGGCTGACGAGAATCATCAGCATGCCAAAGCCAACGAGATACTGTCTAATAAAAGATCGTCTCTTGCGCACTTCCCAGATTGTATCTAAAATCCGCTGGAAGGATACAAAACCGCCCACAGTAGTCCATAGCAGCCCAATAATTCCAATAACCCCCACTTTGTTCGAACCCAATAAAACCAATCTGGACACGTTTTGCGAGAAATAAAGTTTAGCATCCGGCAAAGCCGGAACATATGACTGATAAACGGCCGATATGAAGTTCTGTACAGTCTCCTGGGGAATAAAGATTGAAGCGCCGTAGATCAAAAGAAGCAGCAGCGGAATCATGGATGAAAAGCCAAAAAAAGCTATAACTGCTGCCAGAGAAGCAATATTATGTTCCATAATTGACGTCATTAAAGTTCGGACAAAAGTTATGACCTTTTGGACCATAATCATCTGTTAATCTCACCAGCCTCTTGGAACAACTCTGATCTAGCATTCCCAAGAAACTGTTCCTTAAGCCAAATACTTTCTAGAAAAGTTTACCTTAGAGTTTTCGACTTCCCGGTTTTATGGCAGGGATTCCCTGAGCGCAAAGGGGACACTCCTCAGCAGCATAAGACTCGATTTTGAGCTGAAGTATAGAACTCTGGGGCACGCCAAAATCCACTGTCCCACCGCTGCGATCAACCAAAACCCCAACTCCCACGGGAACAGCTCCCATCTCTTGAACCACCGCAATGACTTCACGTACAGATCCGCCTGTTGTGACAACATCTTCCACGACCAGAACCCGTTCCCCCGGTGAAAGCATAAAGCCTCTGCGCAGCCGCATGATCCCATTTTCCCGTTCCGTGAACAAGGCACGTACTCCGAGAGCCTTGGCGACTTCATGAGCTACTAGGATCCCCCCCATGGCAGGTCCTATTACAGTTTGAATTTTGAAGTCCCGAAAGAAATCGGCTAAACCTTCTGCTAAAACTGCCGCCCGGTCGGGATACTGCAAAACTTGCGCGCATTGCATATACTGCCCGCTGTGTTTTCCGGACGTTAGGAGGAAATGCCCCTCTAACAAGGCATTGCTTTTTCTGAATAAGTCAAGATATTCTTCAGTTTTAAGTGTCTTACTTTCCTTCTTCATCTGATTTTCCGTCATTGCTTTTGCTCCTTTTTTTCTTTTCTCGGCTTTTCTCTATGTCTTATCTTAACGTTTTATCTTAACCATAATCTCTCTAAAGCTTGTCTGGGATCCTGGGCACGAGTAATCGGCCTGCCAACCACAAGATAAGAGCTGCCCGCAGCTAAGGCTTCGTGTGGAGTTAAAACGCGCATTTGATCATTCGCTTCACTCCAAGCCGGTCGAATTCCCGGTGTCACAATCAAAAATTCCGGCGCAGTATTCCTGCGAATCTCCTTAGCTTCCTGAGCAGAGGCGACAACCCCATCCAGGCCGGCCTTTTCGGCAAGTCTGGCCAACATACCAACATGATCTTCCAGTTTACGTTCTACTCCTAACTCTTCACGAAATTGGTGTTCCGACATACTGGTTAGAACTGTCACTCCTATAACTTTGGGCACAACTTCCAACGTATCTCCTTCGTCATGAACCGCCGCAGCAGCTCGGGCCATCATCTCATAGCCTCCGCTGCAATGGACATTGATCATATCTACTCCTGCTTGCACAAATCCTCGTATAGCCCGTTCAACAGTCGTTGGAATATCATGCAATTTTAGATCCAAAAAAATTGGGAATCCCAGTGCCCTTAATTCGCGAATCATTGCCGGGCCGGTATAAGCATAAAGTTCCATGCCGACTTTCAGCCAACAGCCGCTGCCTTGGAGAGCATTTGCTAAGACAAGAGCTTCTTCCCGCCCTTTGACATCCAAGGCGACCATAATTCTCTTATTTAAGTTTCTATCCACTCATTACCCTCCTTTTTTCTATCGCTGATGTTCTATAAGGATTCTTGAAAAATCTAACCTCGGTGGGCTAAGCCTACTAATTCCTGTACGGAAGAATACCCTCTTTGTTCACAGTAATTGCGGATTCCTTCAACCACGTCCAAAGGAGCTTGGGGGTTATAGAAATTCCCTGTACCGATGCTGACAGCCGTTGCGCCGGCTAAGAGAAATTCCACCGCATCCTGCCAGGAAGTAATCCCTCCCATCCCGATGATGGGTAAATCTACTGCCTCAGCCACTTGCCAAACCATCCGCACAGCCACAGGCCGAATCGCCGGCCCGGAAAGCCCTCCAAAGGTATTCGCCAAAACTGGACGCTGAGAATTGAGGTCAATACTCATGCCTAAGAGTGTATTAATCAGAGAAAGCACATCGGCTCCCCCTCGCTGGACTGCTCGCGCCATCTCCACAATATCCGTTACATTAGGAGAAAGCTTGGCAATAATGGGCAAATCCGTTTCAGCTTTAACGGCAGCCATGACTTCCTGTGCACTCTTGGGATCTGTCCCAAAATGCATCCCGCCATGTTTCACATTGGGACAAGATATATTAACTTCCAGAGCCGTTATGCCCGACCCCTTTTTTAAAGCCCGAGCCATACAGGCATAATCATCCAGAGAAAACCCCGATATATTAGCGATTACCGCCGTAGGAATCTTGCTTAGTTTGGGCAGATAAGATTTCAGGAATTCCTCCAGTCCCGGATTTTCTAGTCCAACAGCATTTAAAAGCCCCGCCGGAGTTTCTGCGAGACGCGGAACAGGATTGCCCAAGCGAGGAAGCGGCGTGATTCCCTTTAAGGTTATCCCTCCCAACGCTTCAAGAGGACAGTAAGCCAGATACTCCTCACCAAATCCATAGGTTCCCGAAGACGTGATTATAGGATTGCGGAGGGTAATTCCGCCAAGCTGAGTTGTCAGATCAACAGGTTTCATTCCAGACAACCTCCTCGCCCCTGAAGACCGGCCCGTCTAAACAAACTTTTTTATGAATTAAGCGGCCGGCCTTATCTTTTAAGGTACATACACATCCCAGACATGCTCCTACAGCACAGCCCATTCGTTCTTCCAAGGAAACTTCTATGGGAACATCAAACCTTTGGCAGAGTTCAGTAACGCTTTGCATCATTCCTTTGGGACCGCAAGCAGCCACACTTACTCTGACTTCATTGGTTTTGGGTTTTGAGTCTGCCGGTTTTATTTGAGTTAACGCGCTATGAAGCGGTTCCGTCACGAAGCCTTTTTCGCCAAGGCTCCCGTCCAAAGTGCTGAAGCTTGTTTCTATTTCCAATTCCCTCCACGATGCCAATCCGGCACTTTCCATAAAGTGCTTGCACTCTCCTCCCCAAAATAGCCGCACTTTCAGGCCTTGACTAAGAGCACGCTGAGCTAAAGCAAACAATGGGAAAATTCCAATCCCTCCGGCAACCAACCAAAGTTCTCCCTCTTCAGGCAGTGAAAAACCATTTCCTAAAGGACCCATGATACTGAGACTATCTCCGCAGCGAGCCTGAGCTAAAATTTCAGTTCCCCTGCCTTTAATTCTGTAAAGGAGCGTGATCTCATCACGCTCCGGAGAAATTTCGGCAATACTAATGGGGCGCCGCAATAAGGGATCAAAGGAAGCCCGCGCGGAATCCTGAACCTGAACCGTTACGAATTGTCCCGCCTGGGCAGTTTGGGCAGCAGGTCCTTGAAGAACCAGCCGTCTAAGCTTTTGATCACTGTCGCCCAATTGTTCATGACTAACGACCAGTCCCTGAGAAAGCATAGCATTCTCTCCTTTCTAAGGATACATTAAACTGTTCAGCTAAAGCTGAAGATCGGTGCTTCGGTGACGAAAGGGCCACCGAAGCAAGGTATGGAAACCACTTATACTTCGAAGTGGTAATCTTAATTGATAATAAGGTTCGCAAAATTACGTGTCTGAGAATGATTATTTGTTTTCCATCTCGTTACTTAGAGCGGCAGGAGACTGGGAGAAATACTTTCCAAGACATGAAGCAGGGCCGCCGCCGTATCCAAACTCGTAAAACAGGGAATCCCATACTCTACGGCCGCTCTCCGAATGGCAAAGCCATCGCTTTCCTGAACCCGGCCATGAGTCGTCGAATTTACGACATATTGAATTTTTTGTTTCCGGATCCCCTCAATAATTTCATCGGAACCGTCATGAATCTTGGCAATCGGATCAACTCTTATTCCCTCATGCTTTAAATAGCGAGCCGTTCCTTCTGTAGCTAAGATACGAAAGCCAAGTTCCACAAAACGGCGGACGAGATCGACCCCTTCAGCTTTATCTCTATCCGCCAGGGTGACAAGTACCGTCCCGTAGGGGGTAAAAGATAGCCCCGCACTTAAGAGCGCTTTATAGAGCGCTTTTTCATAGGTTCTGTCCATCCCCATCACTTCTCCGGTGGATTTCATTTCCGGTCCTAAAGAAGGTTCAACCTTTTGCAGCTTGGAAAAGGAAAAGACCGGCGCCTTGACTGCAACTCGATTCTCCAGCGGCCAAAGACCATGGGGTATTCCGATCTCCTCCCAACCCCTGCCTAAGATCACTTGGGTTCCCCAATCCACGATGGGTACGCCTGTAACTTTGCTCAAAAAGGGCACCGTTCTGCTGGACCTCGGGTTAACTTCCAGAACAAAGAGTTCCTTCTGATAAATGACATATTGAATATTTAAAAGGCCCTTAATGTTTAACGAACGTGCTAAGGACTCTGTCAGAGTAATAATTTTATGGCGCATAGCCTCTTCCAAAGATTGAGGAGGATAGACAGCAATCGAATCTCCCGAATGGACTCCTGCCCGTTCTAAATGCTCCATAATACCGGGAATAAAGACGTTCTCACCATCGGAAATTGCGTCAACCTCCACTTCCTTGCCGAGGAGATATTGATCCATCCAGATTTCTTGATCGGAAGAAGCACTGAAAGCACGCTTGACAACAAACTCTAACTCTTTCTCTTCATAGACGATTTCCATGGCCCGTCCGCCAAGAACATATGAAGGACGAACGACTAAGGGGAAGCCTATCCGTTCTGCCACTTGACGAACCTCTTCCATAGTTGTTGCTCCTCCGCCTCGCGGCCGCTTAGCCCCTAATTCCTGTAAAACACGATCAAAGGTTCCTCTCTCTTCTGCCCGGTCAATGTTTTCTACACTTGTGCCTAAAATACGATAGCCCCGTCTCTCTAAGCTGCCGGCTAAACCAATGGCCGTCTGCCCGCCAAACTGAACGATAACACCCTCAGGTTGTTCTTTATCGAGAATCGCCGAAACATCCTCCAGCGTCAAAGGTTCAAAATAGAGTCGATCAGCAGTATCAAAGTCTGTAGAAACAGTTTCGGGATTATTATTGATAATAATACTCTCATACCCTCTCCGCCTCAAGGCCAAGACGGCATGCACAGAACAATAATCAAACTCGATCCCCTGGCCAATCCGAATCGGGCCCGACCCCAGAACGACCACCTTAGGCTTCTTATGAACTTCTCCTTCATCTTCAACATCATAGCTGGAGTAAAAATAAGGAGTCGTCGCTTCAAACTCTCCGGCACAAGTGTCCACCATTTTAAATACGGGTAAAATTCCGTTCTTACGTCTAAAATAATAGATTTCATCTTCTGGGCAATGCCAGAACTCTGCAAGTTCAGAATCAGAAAAGCCCAATCGTTTACCTTTTCTTAATTTCTCTGTATCCCAAGGGAACCTTTTTAAAACTTCGGCAAAGTCTGTCAAACGTTTAATGATCATGAGAAAGTAGGTGTTCCAACCTGTAAGATCGGTAAGCTCCTCGAGGGGCCATCCTCGTCTTATTCCTTCGGCCAGAACAAACAATTGGCGATCATCCGGATGCTGACAGGCAGTTTTAAGCTCCTCATTCTTTAAAGTCTCCAGTTCTTGCCAAAGAACACCGGATACTTTAATATCCAGCGAGCGGATAGCCTTCAGCAAGGCCGTTTCTAAATTCCTGCCAATACCCATAACTTCTCCGGTAGCTTTCATCTGCGTGCCTAATTTGCGGTCCGCATCTGTGAATTTATCAAAGGGCCAACGCGGAATTTTAACAACAACATAATCTAAGGCCGGTTCAAAACAGGCAGAGGTTTTACCTGTTACGGCATTTCTTAGTTCTGTCAAAGCGTACCCCAGAGCGATTTTCGCTGCAACCTTAGCGATAGGGTAGCCTGTCGCTTTGGATGCCAGAGCACTGGAACGGCTGAGTCGAGGATTAACCTCAATAACTACATATTCCATCGTCGACGGATGAAGAGCAAACTGAACATTGCAGCCTCCCTCAATCCCCAAACCATTGACAATCCTGCGGGAAGCACTGCGCAGCATCTGAACTTCGCGATCGGTTAATGTTTGACAGGGCGCAACAACGATGCTGTCTCCCGTATGTATCCCCACAGGATCCATATTTTCCATATGGCAGATGGTAATACAGTTACCAATACCGTCCCGCAAAACCTCAAACTCAATTTCCTTCCAACCGGCGACGCTGCGTTCGACGAGTATCTGACCAATCAGACTTGCTTGCAGACCACTTCGGGCAATCTGTTCCAGTTCCTCATCACTTTCAACGATTCCGCCTCCCGTCCCCCCCAGAGTGAAAGCAGGACGCACAATCAAGGGATAACCCGTTTCCCCGGCAAACTTCAGAGCGTCCTCGATATTGTCTACGATTTTGCTCTCAGGGATAGGTTCGCCTAAGCGCTGCATTAACTCCCGAAAACTTTCACGGTCTTCGGCTTGGTCAATGCTCTGCAAAGAAGTCCCCATCAGCGTGACACCACAACGTTCCAACACTCCGCGTTTGGCCAGTTGATAAGCTAAGTTAAGACCCGTCTGTCCGCCCATCGTCGGGATTAAACCGTCAGGTCTCTCTCGTTCGATAATCCGCTCTACGGATTCTACGGTCAAAGGTTCAATGTAAATCCGATCTGCCGTCTCGCGATCTGTCATAATGGTCGCCGGATTAGAATTGACCAGAATAACTTCAATTCCCTCTTCGCGTATCGCCCGACATGCCTGAGTTCCGGCGTAATCAAACTCAGCCGCCTGCCCAATTACAATGGGACCTGAACCAATAACCAAAACCTTTCTCCACTCTTGCTTGGGCATTACCTTCTCCCCTTCCTCAGGCTATTTTCGTCCACCATTTTCGTAAAATGATTAAAAATCTCACTATTTTCCTCAGGGCCGGGAGCCCCTTCCGGGTGAAACTGGACGGATATTACCGGATATGTTGTATGCTCCATTCCTTCTACCGTTCCATCATTAAGATTACGCATGGCCACTTCAAAACCGGATCCTTTTAAAGAATCTTCCCTCACTGCATAACCATGATTTTGTGACGTCATCGTTGCTTTACCTGTTCGCAGATCAAGGACCGGATGATTCCCTCCACGATGTCCATAAGGCAGTTTATAGGTCTCCCCGCCGGCAGCCAGAGCGAGAAGCTGATGCCCTAAACAGATACCTAAAACAGGCAGCTTATCATACAATTGACGGACCACAGCAACGACTTCAGGCAGCTCGCTGGGATCTCCGGGGCCATTGCTTAAGACCAACCCCCTTGGGCGCTGCCTTAAGACTTCTTCAGCTGTTGATCCTGCCGGAAATACCATAATTCGATAGCCTCTTTGCTGCAGAGAACGAAGAATATTTCGTTTGGCTCCAAAGTCAAACAGGGCTATCAAAGGGCCTGACCCCGGAATTTCATAAACTTCCTTAACTGTTGAGCGATAAACCCAATGGTCACTTGAACCGCAACTATGATTTAATTGACAGCTTCCCTGTACCTTGATGCCGTCTTTCTGCTTCTGCCAAAAATCAACCCCCGCTTCCCTTGTCTCTGTTAATACTCCCTGCAAGGTGCCAAATTCCCTTAAATAGCGCGTCAGGGCTCGCGTATCAACACCTTTTAGTCCTCGAACATTATATTGTTGACAATAGTCTTCCAAAGAACCCTCCGCATGCAGACTCCCCTCACCTTGGGAAAGTTCGCGCACAATAAGCCCTTGGAGACGAGTTTTGTCAGCTTCATTTTCTTCATGATGCCAGCCATAATTTCCGATTTGCGGCTGAGTGAGTACCAGAATCTGCCCGGCATAGGATAAATCGGTAATCATCTCCTGATATCCACTCATGGACGTATTAAAGACTACTTCCCTTGCTGCCAATGAGGAAGAACATTTCTCCCACGCTCCAAACGTTTCCCCTTCAAAGGTTGTCCCATCCATAAAAACGAGATAAGCCACCTGCGACACTCCCTCTCAACTCTCACATCTAAAATTTACGTTCATAGTTCTAAACAATGTCTCTCCAACAATTAAAGAAGCATGCGGTTTTTCTGGACTAACCGTCCCTCCACCCAGACCATCACCGGAAAACCTTGCAGAGTTTTTCCCAAAAACGGTGTATTCCTGGCTTTGGATACTAAATTACTCGGCTCGATAACTTCTTTATAGCCCGGATCAAAAAGGACCATATCTGCCGGAGTCCCCGGTTTGAGCGTTCCTCCCTTTAACCCAAAGCGCTTAGCCGGAGAATAACTCCAGGCCTCAATGACCCGCTCCCAGGAAAGTTTCCCAGTGAGCACCAGGTACTGATAGACAGCACTCAGAGCCGTTTCCAAGCTGGCAATACCAAAGGGAGCTTCGGCAAAAGGACGCGCTTTTTCTGCCTGGGTATGCGGGGCATGGTCTGTCGCAATCATATCGATAGTTCCATCCTGAAGCCCTTCAATAAGTGCTGCCCGGTCTTCTTGGGAAGCCAGCGGCGGATTAACCTTAAGGGCAGTATCTGTAAGATGAACATCTTCGTCACAGAATATCAGATGGTGAGGATTAACTTCCGCAGTGACATTCACGCCCCGTGATTTTGCCCTTCGAATCAGCTCCACGCTTTCCGCTGTGGAAATATGCGCTAAATGGAGTTTTCCGCCTGTTTCTTCTGTTAAAATCAAGTCTCGGGCAACAATGACACTTTCGGCGCTGGCCGGGATTCCTTTGAGTCCCATGCGCCCTGAAGCCGTTCCTCTGCGCATAAGTCCGTCTCCGGCTAAATAGTTGTCTTCACAATGACTGATGATCGGCAGTCCCGTTAATTTAACATATTCTAAGGCCAGCCTCATAACTTCCGCATTCTGAATATTTTTCCCGTCATCCGAAAAGGCAACAACTCCGCCTTCTTTCATATCCGCCATCTCAACAAGTTCTTCGCCTTGCATCCCTTTAGTTACAGTGCCAATGGGCAGAACATGAGCATATCCGGCTCGTTCGCCTTGAAGCCGTACAAACTCTGCCAGAGCCCGCTTGTCAATAACCGGTTGTGTGTTGGCCATAGCTAAAATCGTCGTGAACCCTCCACGCACGGCAGCGCGAGAACCGCTTAAGATATCCTCTTTGTCTTCCTGCCCCGGTTCACGCAAATGAGTATGGACATCGATTAAGCCTGGGAAAAGGAACTTGCCCTGCCCGTTAATTGTCTCTATAGCTTCGCCCTGTGCTTTAAATTGGGCCTCTTCATCAGTCAGGGACGAAGAAATTGCCAGGATTTTTCCTTCTTTAACAAGAACACTCTGCGCACTTGCTAGTTTTTGACTAGGATCAACAACCCATACATCTTTAAGCCACAACATTAGCGGACCCTCCAATCAAGAGATAGATTAAGGCCATACGAATGGCCACACCGTTTGTCACCTGACGCTCAATTAAGGCCTGAGTACTGTCTGCCACCTCATCGGAAATTTCCACACCGCGGTTCATCGGACCGGGATGCATAACCACGCTTTGTTTTCCGGTCTTCTTTAAGCGTTCACTCGTTAAACCATAAAGATGGCTGTATTCCCGCAGGCTGGGAAACAGTCCGCTTTTTTGCCGTTCCAATTGTAAACGCAGAGCCATCACCACATCGGCGCCCGGCAAAACACTATCCAAATCATGAGTCAGTTTAACCCCCAAGCCCCCCATCTCCGCCGGTGCTAAAGTCGGAGGACCCACCAAGGTAACATTGACTCCAAGTTTTTTCAGGCCCCAGGCATTGCTCCGGGCCACACGAGAATGTAAAACGTCCCCAACAATAACCACATTTTTCCCTTCCAGGTCTCCCAGCTTTTCCTCCATCGTAAAAATATCCAGTAAAGCTTGGGTCGGATGTTCATGTTGACCATCTCCCGCGTTAATAACCCCTGCCTCAAGAATATCCGCCAAAAAGCTTGCCGACCCCGAACTTGAGTGTCTGAGAATGACTAAATCAGCGCGCATGGCCTGAATAGTTTTGGCAGTATCGTACAAGCTTTCTCCTTTGCTCACACTGCTTTGAGCCACAGCAATGCTTGTCGTATCCGCGCCTAAGACTTTAGCCGCCATTTCGAAGGACGTTCTTGTCCTTGTACTGGCTTCATAAAAAAGATTGACAACGGATTTTCCCTTAAGTGTCGGCAGTTTTTTAATGGGCCGCATCAAAATCCCCTTCATCACTTTTGCTGTCTGCAAAATCTGGCGAATTTCTTCCACATCCATCTCTTCTAACCCAAGAACGTCTTTACGCTGCAATTTCATCGTAACCCTCCTAATAATGCTGTCACTTTTTGGTATCCCCTACGCTGCAAATTTTATCCAAAAACTAGATTGAGACTGAAAAGTCAAAAGTCCTCTCCCAAGAAGGGAGAGGACTAAAACAGGCACAGCCAAAAATCCTACTCGCCCCTTGCCCATCTCTCTGGATGGTATTTAAAGGGTTAGGTCATATTTCGTTAGTTATTCACTTGTTAACTTACAATTAAACCCGTTCCAGGAGAAGTACCTCTTCTGCTTCATCAACTTCCTGCAAACAAACTGCGACGATTTCCCGGCGAGACGTAGGCAAGTTTTTGCCGACATAATCTGCGCGAATAGGAAGTTCCCGATGCCCGCGATCAACTAAGACAGCAAGCTGAATCCGCTCCGGCCGACCTAAATCCATGGTGGCATCTAAAGCAGCACGGGCAGTACGTCCGGTATACAAAACATCGTCAATCAGTATTACCGTTTTCCCTTCAATACTCACCGGGACATCTGTTTCATGGACAACCGGCTGAACATCAATCGTACTCAAATCATCCCGATATAGTGTTATATCCAAAATCCCCAGGGGTAACTGTACTCCTTCAAATTCCAGGATATACTTTTGGATACGCTCTGCTAAAGGTACACCCCGGCGCCGAATCCCCACTAAAATTAGTTTATCCGTTCCTTTATTTTTCTCCACAATTTCATGGGCAATCCTGATAACCGCCCGCCGAATTCCATCAGCATCCAATATCTTGCTTTTAACCGTTCCCTCCAAAGTATCCGTCTCCTTCCTTCTGGAGTAACTTTAGAACACAGATCAGAGTGACAAAACAAATAGGACTGTCTCCCAAGCAGACAGTCCTTAACTTACTTCCGTCTGCCTTCCCAAGCCTCACAGGACTTCATTTAAAGGCCATTCAACTGTCATTAAGTTTACTTTAGGTTGACCGAAATGTCAATCCTTCCTGCAAACACTTAAGGAGATTAGAGAACACTTCAGGCACCGGAACGTCAAACCTCATCCATTCTCCGCTCCGGGGATGTTTAAAGCCTAAATGGGCCGCATGGAGAAGCTGGCCCTTTAGCCCGAACCTGTTTTTCGCAGGTCCGTAAACAGGATCCCCTAAAACGGGATGCTTCAGATAATTCATATGTACACGGATCTGATGAGTCCTGCCGGTTTCCAGATGTACTTCTATGTAGGTCGTATCCGGATAACGTTCCAGAACTTTGTAATGAGTGACAGCAGTTTTAGAATGATTCATAACAACAGCCATGCGCTTGCGATCCGACGGATCGCGTCCGATAGGCGCATCAACAGTACCTGAAGGTTCATGGATCACCCCATGCACCAAGGCTAAATAGATTCGTTCCATACTGTGTACTTTAAGTTGAGCAGCTAAGTTTTGGTGAGCATCATCATTTTTAGCCACTACTAAAATCCCTGAAGTATCCTTATCAATTCGGTGTACAATTCCAGGCCTTAAAACCCCGTTAATTCCTGAGAGATTATGACAGTGACCTAACAAAGCGTTCACAAGAGTGCCTGTCCAAGCACCGGGCGCTGGATGAACTACCATACCCTGCGGCTTGTTAACGACTAAGACATCCTGGTCCTCATAAAGGATATCTAAAGGAATATCCTCTGGCTCTGCCGTGGCCGGACGAGGCTTTGGCATTGACACTTGAACTCTGTCACCTTTGCGGACTTTATAATTTCCCTTTTTAATCTGCCCATTAACTTTAACGTATTCCTTGGCAATCAGATCTTGGACAAAGGACCTGCTCTTTCCTAAGACATGGGTCACTCCAACATCAAGTCGAATTCCTTCCGAAACTTCAAATTCTAAGCTTTCAATTTCGGCAGAACTATCTTCCAGTCCCAACTCAATCTCGTTAATTTCTTCGTTAAAGTCTTCATCAAGCTGTTCTGAGCCAACTACTTTTTTTGTTTCCACACCTAATTCTAACCATCCCATATTAAAATTCTATCATCTGCGTTCATTCTTGAATATTCGCTTTTAATGACTATATTTACCGATATTCTTTATCCGGTTTTTAAGACTCCCACTTTTATGAGTAGAGATGGGTCCTTCGTTAACTTCAGGTGGGGTAGAGTCCTCCTTCGCCGCTAAGTATTCCTATTGGGAAAGGCGGCCCCAACTTCTGTATGCAGGAGTGGTTCTCATAGGATAATTATTCCTGTGTATTGCTGGGTTTGAGATCCTGATCAGGAGTTTTGGGAACTTTCTCGTCCAGATATAACTTAAGCATCAGGAGTCCAACGCCAACAACGATCATACTATCAGCAAAATTAAAAACATAGGGCCAAACTTGCACGTCGATATAATCGACAACGCGGCCAATCACAAGGCGGTCATATAAGTTACCAAGAGCCCCTCCGCCAATCAGGCCAATAGCCAACCGCAGAAGCGCTTCTTTTTGGGGAATTCGAAATTGACCATAAATTACCCCGCCCACAACCACAAGAGCTGTCACAACAAAAATCCAGGTGCGTCCAGCCATCAAGCCGAAGGCGGCCCCTGGATTAAGGACATAGGTAATATGAAATACCTTGGGAATGACTATCAGCGATTCGCCCGGCACAAAATTCTTCTGAATCAACACTTTTAAGAGACGATCAACGATCCATACGCCAATCATTGCAAACCAGACCAACAATCCTTTAACCCCCCTGTTCTTTCTCATCTTAACACAGGGTTTTAAGGAGAGCAAATTTTCCTTTTCGCCGGCAATTCATCTAAGTACGCCCGTGTTTCTCACTATAATGGATTGTATTGCCTCGCCCTTCCGGTTCTCGGCCGGTCTCAATGGTTTCTATAAATTCGCTGGCACCAATGACCTCATCAGAATCCTCATACAAATCATTGGGATCTGATATATCTCTATTCGTCCCTAAATCCTGAAGTGAATCAGACGTTCCATAACGGGCTACTGCCTGCCAAGCATCTTCACCATCAAATTCGACTCGGTCCGTCCCGTCATTAAACGTTCGGGAAAAGGGACGATTGAGAATTTCATCTTCGACAGGTTCACGATGCAATGAATGCTGCTCCTCTTTTTCTTCCTCACGACTGCATTGAGTACATACCGTCGTATAGGGCACAAGTTCAAGCCGTTCATAGGGAATCTCTTGACCGCAGCGTTCACAGACTCCATAGGTGCCTTTCTCAAAACGCTCTAAAGCTGCATCAATAGCTTCAATCCTATGTACAGAACGATCATGATAGGCAACGTCCTGCGAACGCTGATACACCTCTGTCGCCACGTCAGCTGGATGATTGTCCGCTACCGACAGTTCACCTAGGGACTCCCTCATATCCCCATTAATAAGTTCTGTTGCCATCTCCATTAAGCTTTGCTTTTCCGCGCGCAGCGTATCAATTAATTTTAGATAACGAGACCCATTATTCATCTCACTGCCCCTTTCCAATGCTCCAAGCAAGTTCCGTAAATTTTTAATCTCGTTTCGATAATCCTAGTGTTCCCACGCGCTGACTATTTACCCAAAAAACTTTAACATAGAGAAAACTTAGCTGCTACTCAAAGACACAGTTTTTGCACAATTTAACCCTTCTTGCAACCTCTGCCGAAAGCGGCAGGTTAGTCGCACTTATGCTAGAAGCCGAAAAAACCGTCTTCGACGCACTAACTCTTCTTGCAGTATACAACCGAAAGTTATGTTTTCTGATGTACAAAAAAAACTCCGCATCACACAATTGTGACGCGAAGTTCGTCATTTATCACAGAAACTTAAGAACCTCAAAAATCTAATCCAAAAGAACCTCCAATTGCATGCCATTGGCGAGACTGAAAGCATTTCCCTCATCTGTATCAATGTGCATATCCAAGGCATAATTTGGGCTGACACGGATAAGAACTTGGTCGAAAATTCCGCCTCGTACACCCGGAACCACAACCCGGACATGATCTCCATCCTTTAAGGAATATTTTTGAGCTTCTTCAGGTGTCATATGAATATGGCGAGCCGCAATAATAACCCCTTCGTCGAGATGAACTTTTCCCTTAGGGCCTTCAACATCGATTCCTGGCGTCCCTTCAAGCTTTCCAGAGTCCCGAACCGGAGGTTTAACTCCTAATTTAAAGGTGTCAGTGGCTGCTAATTCCACTTGAGATGCCTTTCTGGCCGGTCCTAAAACACGAATTCCCGGCATGGAACCTTTAGGACCAATAAGCGTCACCGTTTCTTCACAGGCAAACTGACCCGGTTGACTTAAATCTTTTGTTTTCGTCAACGTATGACCTGCACCAAAGAGTTCTTCAATATGTGCCTGGGACAAATGAATGTGTTTGTTGGAAATACCTACCGGAACCATAAAACTAGCCATTAGATTTATCACCCTCCATAGTTACTGCGAATGAAATCATAACATCTGCCCGAAAGAAATTTCCGGGTACGAAATTTCATTAAATAATAGTATACTCCTTTTCATCATAAAACGACACAAATCCAAGTATAAATCATAATTTAAATTTCTGTTAAGCAATTTCACCTGAGCCTGAGCCTAGCGTTTCTTATTCCAAGTATCAGAACGATATTTGGAACGTATTTCCTGCATTAAATATCGTTCAGTGTCTGTTAATTGACTTTGAATCAAATCAATCTCCATAACTCTACAAAATCCGCGGCAGATCTCTCGTTCCAATTCCTCTCGCCCAATAGGCTGAGGCCAGATTTCATCCAAAGCACAAGCTTTTCTTTTAAATCGTTGCAGTAAACGTTCCCTCAGCTCTGCATTGGGGAATTTCAGAAGCCGAAAGAGAAGATCGGCATCAAAATGGAGTAGGATCGACCCATGCTGCAAAAGCATCCCCTCTTTCCGCATCTGAGCGCTCCCCACCAATTTTCGGCCGTTGACAACAAGTTCATACCATGAAGGAGCATCGAAACAAGCCGCAGTAGTTGTTTCCTTCGCAACTCCGCCAACGGACATCTCTGCCGGAATCCTCAGGGCTTGAAATCCGGACAATAAGGCTTTGCTGATCTTCAAATAGGATTCCGTTACAGTCCCTGAAACATTCGGATCCTTTTCCGGGGCTATGACACTATAAGTCAGCTCATATTGGTGCAAAACCGCCCGCCCTCCAGTCGGTCTGCGCACAATGTCAATCCCTTCCTCCTGACAGGCCCTTTCATCAACCTCTCGCTCATAGCTTTGAGCATAACCAAGGGATAAGGCTGCCGGGTCCCAGCCATAAAAGCGAAGAACAGGCTGAGGATCAGTAGCCTGAACCATCGTCAGTAATAACGCCTCATCAATAGCCATATTTTCAGCTCCCGAGGCTGCAGCATAGGGCAGGTAACGCCACAAATCCATAGGATCACTCGCTTTCCTTTGATTTCTCCAAACCGTTCCGAACTTGAGCCCAAGCCCTTAACGCTTCATCTTGAGTCAGGGGCCTCGGATAATTATAGAGTTCTTGACCGGGCGTTTCGTTATAATACGGACGATTGCAGCCTGTACAACCCGAAGTTTGAAAAGGTATTCCCCCCCTTTTTTCTTTCAGCACATCGATAGAAATGCCATAGCTGATCAACTGTCCCTGTTCAAATGTAAAATCGTCCTTCCGCCCTAAGTGATTTCGGATGAGATCATGAGCAACCTGTATCCGACGATAATGAGACAACTGAGGTTGAGCGACTCCTTCCATTCGCGTCCCCCGTACAGGGGTAAAAGCAAAGAGCGCTGTGGTAACACCATGATCGCAGAGAGATTGCAGACAATGAATCATTTCCTCGTCATTTTCCCCTAAACCGACAATCAAATGAGTTGCTATATGACCAGGAAACATTTGAGCAGACCTGAAAAGCAGATCCCTTCGTTCTTGCCATGAACCATCTTTACTGCGGGCATAAATCTCAGGAGTTGCAGCATCTAAAGCAATGCTTACATGATCAACACCGAGATTCAAAAGTTCCTCAACCTCCTCGAGGCTTCGGGGACCTGCCGACACGCAGATTGGCAGTCCAGTTTCCGCTTGAACTGCTTTAACCCAATCCTTAGTCTCTTCTAGAGCTGCTTTATCCTGAACCACTTGAAAGCAAATTCGCTGCAGCCCATGATTGGCCTGGGAGACCCGCAATCCCTGGAGGAATACCTCATTGGCATAATCCGGCCAGCTAACCCTCGAGAGAAGATCTGCCCGAGCGCCACTCTCGCGGGCTTGTGCACAGAAAGCACAATTAAAACGGCAGTGTTCTCCGACCATCAGGTAGGCAGTTGTAGGTAAAACATCAACCCTAACCTTTTTTAAACCCAAGACTTTAGCCGTACCCAGAGAACATCGTATCATAAAGCACAACACTCCTCACCGTGTATAACCTTAAGGCCCAATTCTTCTGCTCTTCGCCGAGCTCCCGGGGTCGGCATAACTAAACGATTCAAACCCAAATCAACGGCGGCTTCATCCAGAACCTGCCGGTATTTTCCCTTAGGACGCATGCATCCCAAAACTAAAGGTATCTTAGAGAAACGGATCCTTGCCCTGGCCAAAAAGTCAATAACCTCCTCCACCGGCAGAGGCCGCCTATCGGCATAGCGTGTTCCCGGTGTCGGAATAAACACATTAAAAATCAACCCCCGAATATCCAGTTCGGAAAGCACTTCCAAAGCCGCCTCTTCCCCCTGCCACTCTCCCCCTTTCAGGCCTAATGTTACATGGGGCATCACCGGCACTACGTCCTGCAAGGCAAGAAAAACCCGACGGTAATCCTCCGGGCCAAAATCCAAGCCATACACTTCACGTATCGTTTCCCGATCCGCTACGAAGTCAAAAGAGATGACATCAGCCAAATCTTTAAGCAAAGGAACTTCCTCATCGCTTAATAATCCTACGTGAAAATTCAAACGAACATTTCTTTTAAGCCTGCGCAGAAATTCCAAATGTTCCGGGAAAGGGACCTTCCCCTCCCGTGTACACCCTCCACTGATAAGTGCACTGCGAAATGGATAACTCTGATTAAGAGCCCCATGAATTTGAATCTCTTCGACACTAGACATCCCCTTCAGGTAATGTCCGCCGCAATGAGCGCAATTAAGAGCACAGGAATGACCGGTAAGAGTGATGCTCTCCGTCTGAGTGGGAAAGTCAAAAAAGATCTCATCGTCAAAATTCGCCCGCCGCACCATTCCTGCCTGTTGAATAAGACTCACCCCATCATCATGCTCCATCTCTTCATCCTCACTTAAATTGAAACTTATCTCTGATGGTACCGTATTATAACTTAGATATCTACCCCGAAAAGACTATAGACTTATAGACCTCCAAGCAAGGCAAGCTTCGCCCACAAGAGTGAACTCATTGCATGGAGAGGCGGTAAAGCCCACAAAGGCTGCGCGGGGCAGCGGAGCCAGTAGTTCACATCAGGTACTGCCCGGAGGTTTGGTGGAGCTCCCGCGCGGCCGAGTAGGCGAGCCTTAGAATGCTGAGTGAACGGTGTGGGCGAAGATGCCTGACCCGAACAATCTTTCATCCTCTCTCAGATGGTACCGTATTACAACTTAGATAACTATCCCGAAAAGACTATGGACTTATAGACCTCTAAGCAAGGCAGCTTCGCCCACAAGAGTGAACTCATTGCATGGAGAGGCGGTAAAGCCCACAAAGGCTGCGCGGGGCAGCGGAGCCAGTGGTTCACATCAGGTACTGCCCAGAGGTTTGGTGGAGCTCCCGCGCGGCCGAGTGGGCGAGCCTCGGAATGCTGAGTGAACGGTGTGGGCGAAGCTGCCTGACCCAAACAATCATTCATTCTTCCAAAGGCAGATAATACATCTCCATGGCTGTGGAAAAAAGCCGCCCCAAAGAGCGGCATATTAAAAACCCTAGTTCTCAGGCAAAATGTTACTTCTTCCGATACCGCAAATCCGGCTTCCGCACCGCAGCCACCTCATCTAAACGAGTCACTAACGTAGTATGCGGAGCATTCTTGACCAAATCCGCATCTTCACGGGCTTCCTCAGCAATCTTAATGAGGACCCGGGCAAATTCATCGAGGGTTTCGGCGCTTTCCGTTTCGGTAGGCTCAATCATCATTGCCTCTTCAACAATCAATGGGAAATAAATCGTGGGCGGATGATAGCCATAATCCAATAAGCGTTTGGCAATATCTAAGGTGTGAACTCCCGTAGATTTCAGGGTCTTCGGCGTAATTACAAATTCATGCTTACAAGTACGATCGAAGGGGAGATAATAATGGTCTTTGAGCACTTGCATTAAATAATTGGCATTAAGCACTGCATTTTCAGACGCTGTCTTGAGCCCTTCTCCCCCCAAAGCCCGAATATAAGCGTAAGCCTTAACGAGCACCGAGAAATTAGCGTAAAATGAACGAACCCGGCCAATTGAAAGCGGCAGATCGTCCTCTAAGCCAAAGCTACCGTCATTCTTTCGAACCACAATAGGCTTGGGCAGGAAAGGCAGCAAAAATTCCTTCACTCCGACGGGACCGGCACCAGGTCCTCCGCCCCCGTGAGGCGTCGAAAAGGTCTTATGCAGATTAAGATGAACAACGTCAAACCCCATATCTCCGGGACGAGCAATACCCATGATGGCATTGGTATTGGCACCGTCATAGTACAATAAGCCGCCGACATCGTGAACAATCTTGGTGATTTCCAGAATATTTTCGTCAAACAGGCCAACGGTATTGGGGTTTGTCAACATTAGAGCAGCGACTTCATCGCTGGCAACTTTTCTTAGAGCCTCCAGATCTACGCCGCCGCGCTCAGTGGAAGGCACCTGAATGATCTCATAGCCGACCATAGCAGCCGTCGCCGGATTGGTTCCATGAGCTGAATCCGGAACGATGACCTTCGTACGTTTCCGATCCTGCCTATGTTCATGATAGGCTTTAACAATTAACATCCCCGTCATCTCTCCATGAGCGCCGGCTGCAGGCTGGAGAGTAAATCCATCCATTCCCGCCAGCTCACAAAGATCTTCCTGAAGCTCGGCCATGAGCTGCAAAGCCCCTTGAGTCAAGACCTCCGGCTGATAAGGATGGAGGGCCGAAAACCCGGAGAGCCGAGCCAAAGTTTCATTCACTTTGGGGTTATACTTCATTGTACAAGATCCCAGGGGATAAAATCCAGTATCTACTCCATGATTAAAGGTTGAAAGCCGAGTAAAATGCCGCACAACATCAACCTCGGACAATTCAGGAAGCTGAGGTTCCTGACGGGTAAGCATATGCTCGGGGATCATTGTCTCGACGGGGATTTCCGGAACATCACATTTTGGTAAACTGACTGCATTTCTGCCAGCAGCGCTGAGTTCAAAAATTAGCGGTTCTAATGCTTTCATTGGATTTCCCCCAATCTGGCCACAAGCCGATCAATGTCAGCTTTACATTTAGTCTCGGTCACACAGAAGAGAAGATGATGATCAAGTTCCGGGTAGAATCGCGCTAAATCCAATCCGCCAATGATTTGATCTTTGAGAAGAGCCTCATTGATTTTCGAGGGTTCCAATGCTGTCTTTACCACAAATTCGTGGAAGAAAGGCCGTTGAAAGGCTAAACTCATGCCTGGAAGCTTGACGATCTCCCGAGCGGCATAATGAGCATTTTGGAAATTCAAATTGGCCAATTCTGAAACTCCTTTTTTTCCCAAAGCGCTCAAATGCATGGTAAAGGCTAAGGCACAAAGGGCTTCATTGGAACAAATATTAGAAGTAGCCTTTTCTCTTCGAATATGCTGTTCGCGGGCCTGCAAGGTCAGAACATAACCTTTTCGCCCGTTTTTATCTGTCGTTGCTCCTACGATCCTTCCCGGCGTTCTCCGCACATACTTGTCTCGACACGCCAAAAAGCCTAAATAGGGACCACCAAAATTAAGAGGATTTCCAAAGGCCTGACCTTCCCCGACAACAATATCTGCCCCGCATTCTCCCGGAGTCTTCAGCAGACCTAAAGACACGGGATTAACAGCCATCACGGCAAGTGCCCCTTTTCCGTGAGCAGCGACGGTAATTTGTTCTGCCTCTTCTATATTGCCGAAAAAGTTTGGCGTCTGCACCAGAACGCCTGCTATACCTTCCTGAAGCTTAGCTTCTAAGGCTTCAAAGTCTGCTACTCCATCCTTGGACGGAATTTCGATCAGTTCTACCCCTCGCGGCGGCAAATATGTTTTGAGAACGTCACGATATTCCGGATGGACTGTCTCCATAACTAAAACTTTGTTTCTCTTTGTGGCATCACAGGTCATGAGTGCAGCCTCAGCTAAGGCCGAAGCGCCATCATACATGGAGGCATTTGCCACATCCATTCCCGTTAACTCACAGACCAACGTCTGATATTCATAGATAGCTTGAAGTGTCCCTTGCGAAATTTCCGGCTGATAGGGCGTATAAGCAGTATAGAATTCAGAACGAAGCAATAACTGATCTACAAAACTCGGGATATAATGTTCATAAGCACCAGCTCCCAAGTAAGAACTGTACTCTTCAACGGTCTTATTTTTAACAGCCAAGCCTTTGACATGTTTGACTAATTCTTGTTCTGACATTCCTCCGCGAATATTGAGAGAACGTTTTAAGCGAACTTCTTTGGGTACATCTGCAAAAAGGTCTTCGACGGACTCAACCCCAATACGGGCTAAGAGCCGTTCTTTTTGGCTGTCCGTATTTGGCACGAAGTTCATACTAGTGTTCCTCCTCAGCCACAAACTCCTCATACTCAGCAGCAGTCATTAAAGTATCCAAAGGGGACAAATCCTCTGCCTCAACTTTGATCAGCCAGCCATCTCCATAGGGATCACTATTTAACAATTCCGGTGAGTCGATCACTAAAGTATTTACTTCAACAACCTTACCGCTTACAGAAGCCGTGATATCTGAAACTGCCTTAACTGATTCAACAGTTCCATAGGATTCTCCTGCGGTTACCCTATCTCCTACTTCAGGCAGTTCAACGAAAACAACATCTCCCAGACTTTCCTGGGCATGATCAGTAATCCCAAACGTTACGCTATTCCCTTCTGCCTTCGCATATTCGTGTTCTTTGTTATACTTTAAATCTACTGGATTCATGATATCATCCTCCTCAATATTTTTGTTATTTTATCCGCTAGCTCCGTTTATAAAACAAACTGGGAATAATCTTTGCTTGAACAGCCTTTCCGCGAATCACCACGTCTACCGTTTCACCTAATACCGCTAAATCTGCTCGAATAAGACCTAAAGCAATATTTTTATCAAGAGTCGGGGAGTAGGATCCTGAAGTAACAAATCCGATCTCTTCCCCATTCTTTTGCAAGAGATAATGAGAACGGGCAATCCCCCGTCCGATCATTTCCAGACCAACAAGCTTACGCGGCACGCCTTGCTCCTTTTGCTTCAGGAGCACATCCCGGCCAATAAAATCCGACTTATCTAATTTGACAAAGATACCCAGTCCAGCTTCTAAAGGAGTAATGTTCTCCCCTAATTCATTGCCGTATAAGGGTAAGCGGGCTTCAAACCTTAAAGTATCCCGAGCACCTAAGCCAATGGGCTGTATCCCTTTTGCCGAACCGACTTCCAGAATCCTGCGCCACAATTGTCTGGCAGACTGAGGAGAGGCATATATCTCAAAACCATCTTCTCCCGTATATCCCGTGCGAGAAATCAGGCATCTGATATCGTCGACTTCTCCATAGCAAAAGGTATAATATTTTAAGGCCGACAAATTAACATTTGTCAATCCTTGGAGGATTTTTTCCGCTTGCGGCCCTTGCAAAGCCAACTGAGCATATTGGTCCGAGATATTCTCCACGGTGACCTGAAAATTGTCGACTTGCTCAAGAATCCAAGCAAAATCTTTTGCTGTATTGGATGCATTGACAACAAGCAAAAAATGCTCGGGAGTATGTTGATAGACCAATAAATCATCTACGATTCCGCCATCCGGATAGCACATGGGAGAATAAAGGATTTTTCCATCTTCCAGCTTACTGGCATCATTTGTAATTATCCTTTGTACAAAAGACAGCGCATCTTTTCCTTGAACATCGATTTCGCCCATATGGGAAACATCAAAAAGCCCTGCATTTTTGCGTACTGCCTGATGTTCCTCGATCACTCCGGAATACTGAACCGGCATTTCCCAGCCGCCAAAATCAATAAGTTTTGCTTTGGCCGCTTTATGTTCTTCGTAAAGTGGAGTTCGCTTCAGTTCTGCCATTTTGGCACCTCCTCAATTCTGTATAGTTTTAACTGAAAACTGAAACTTAACCTCTTCCATCGTAAAAAATTAACTAGCCGCCGTAGATACAAAAAAGGACAAAAAAAGATGCCTTTCGCATCTTCTCTGTCCTTTAACCTGAGAGATTCGCCGTCTTCCGGCTTCCCCTTTGGTGTTCCCTGTGAAGAGAAACTCTCCAGAGTACCGTCTACTAGCCGTACCTTTGCCTGAGAGTTTCCCCCCTTGAAAAGCGACTTCAAGGGATTTTCTCCTTCGGCGTCTGGGACTTCTCCCAAATCTCTCCTGCTAGTATCATTCGGTAGCTGTTATCGTTATACAATATACTATGCTTTTTTTTTCATTTCGTCTATACCCTTTTTAAAAGTTTGACTGATTTTTTTCAATATTTAATTACCCAATTCGACAATTACCAATATTCGCAAAGATTCCCAAACCTTCAGACTTCTATAATTCCGGCCCCATAAATAACTAAAATCCCGTCCCTCCATAAAGGGACGAGATCAATTACATACCACCCTTGTCACTAACGTTTTCAATAATAATAATTCTCGTTTACTTAGCCAAAATAATTAGTTATGAGTCCTTCAAGATTACTTTACGTATAATCGTCACTAATTTTGCTTGTCCCTCAGAATCGATAGGATCAACCATCCAAAGACACAAAAAAGAGACTTTACGTTGTTTCCATTCCTGAACCAGCGGTTCCATCGCTTCCTTAGAAAGGTATAAATGAGTGGAGTCTTGACTGGGAGTCAGACTTACCACAACACAACGCTGCTCAAGATCATCCATAATTTGAAAGGCACGATCAAGCAAATCGTCGCTTCCGGTCATCAGTACATCCCCAGGACGAAAATGATTACTGGCTTCAGCAATTCCTACACAAAGAATTTTCAAATCTTTGGTTTCTAAATCTAAATTATGGAAGTCAGGTAAAAGTTGGATCTCTTGGCCTCCTACTTTACCAACAAAAATCTTCCTTTCATCCTCATGCAACCCAAATCCTTGAATGAGAAAGTCAGAAGATATCTCACTAATCAATCTATTCATCGGTGACAATCCTTCTCTTTCCAAGTTCTCTTTTAGAACATTTTACCACGAATGCAGACAGCTTAGCAACAACTCCAGCAGCCTTTAACCCTTTAGGCTATACCTTCATTTCGCTCTTGCATCGTTTCTAAATCAAGATGGGAGAGCAAAAAGGACTTGAGTTGACTTCGAATCAAATCGCGTTTCCTAGATAATTCTAGTATTTCACCCTGTATTTCTTCCCACTTTTCTTGAGCTTCAGACACTTTGGCTAACTTATTCTGTTCAGCCTCCTTCAGCAAAAGTTCAGCCTCATGACGTGCAGCTTGCTTTACTTCTTCCGCAGTTTGCTGGGCTAAGACCAGGGTTTGCTGCAATGTAGTCTCAATTTGACGGAAATGACCAATTTCGGACTCTAAAGCTTTTACTTTTTCGCGTAATTCGAAGTTTTCAGTGTAGGCGGATTCAAATTCCTGACTCACAGTATCCAGGAATTTTTCCACTTCTCCGCATTGATACCCTCGAATCCCTTTATTGAATTGCTTATTACGTATATCAAGAGGAGTCATTTGCATCATTGTTCCCTCCTACTGGCGTTGTGACTTATAAAGAATAAGCTGCCAAGCCGTACGTTCCTTGCGAGTCTGAGTACACTCCAATAGCTTAATACGTCCGCGTCCCCGGCAAGAAATGGTTTCTCCAGGCTGCAGTTTAAGTTCCGCTTTGTTAACTACCAGGCCTTCGCACCGTACCTTGCCCTGGCTAATCCATTCCTGTGCTAAAGTTCTTGATACACCAAAGGAATGGGCAAGAAGAGCATCTAAGCGTGATGAACTTACTGTAATCCGTTTTTCCTCTCCCTTGTCGGACAGAATATTCGGCTTTTGACTGCATAATGCCGCTTTAATTTTTTCCCGTCCGGCTAGTTTCCAATAATCGATGATAAAGGGAGCAATATCGGCCGAAGTCACTAAATAATACGCGCCTTGACCGGCACAGATGTCTCCTAAAACCTCCCGCTCTATACCTAAACCCAACAGAGATCCGAGAATCTGGCTGTGTTCGAGCCGAGCTTGAGGATTCGCAGGCCAAGCCTCAAGAATTGCCAGATTGGCATCCTCAGAATCTAACGCCTCTCCCCAGGGGCCAATAACAATACGAACGCGTTCCGCGTCCGGAAACCCGCCTGCCAGCAAATAAGCTAACCCTTCTTTCCTAAGAATCCCTTCAAACCAATCCCGCAGGGCAAAACTTAAAAAAGGAGTAACCTGTTTAGTGTTATGCCGAAGTACTGTATCTAGTTGATCTAAAAGATGAGCAGCCGTCAAACGTAGGTCCTTTTCGTTCCAAAACCCAAGCACACTGCGATCTATAGAAGGTTTCATCTAATAGAAAAGCCTCACAATCAATGATTGAATCAGATTTAAGACGATAATAGCAATCAAAGGAGAAAAATCCAGTCCCATACCCCCTGAACTAATCTGAAAACGCTGAAACGGTTTCAGTAAAGGATCGGTTACATCATATATGATTGTGATTAGAGGGTTTGGTTTTAATCTCGGGATATATGAGAGGAACGTTCGAATAATTATGGCAAAAATCAGGATTGTAATCACTTTATCGATAATCTGCGCAATTAGAGAAATCAATTAATAATCCCTCCTATTTTGACCAAAACAGACCTTTAACTTTCAGCTCATCTCGCATTTCCCCGGAAATATCAACGTTATTGGGAACAAATAGAAAAATCCCGTTGCCAACTTTCTGCATATTGCCGTTTAGGGCATAGGTTGTCCCGCTGATAAAGTCAACAATCCGTTTTGCTAATACCTTCTCAGCATTCTCCAGATTGACAATAACCGGCCGTCGAGATTTCAGCTGATCAGCGATATTTTGGGCATCTTCAAAAGTATTGGGCTCTAAAACGACCACTCGCATTTGTTTTTGCGTATGAATACTAACAACGGGAGCATTTTTTCTGCTGGTGCGCATTTCTTCTTGGTCAATTTTCTCTTTTTCCTGTTCTTCAAAAACATCCTCTTCCTGTTCATCATCCGCAAATCCCATAATGCCAATCATCTTATCAATCAATTTTGCCATAGCTGGCCCTCCCTTTCATATATCTCTTTACATAGAGCTAATACTTCTTACCTACTGACTAGCCGCGTTCACCAAAAATTTGACGTCCCACTCGAACAAGAGTGGCTCCTTCTTCAATGGCTAATTCAAAGTCTCGGCTCATCCCCATTGAAAGGTCCCGCAAATCAACACCTGGCCAGCTGCGAGATTGCAAAGAATCACGGAGATTTCTCAGTTGGCGGAAGAATTCCCGAGTATCTTGCAAGCTGGCCTCCAGAGCTCCAATTGTCATCAAACCTCGAACGTTAACAAAAGGGTAATCCTTAATTAAGTTTAAAAAATCCGGAACCTCCTCAGGAGCTAAGCCAGCTTTGGCAGGATCTCGAGCAATATTGACTTGGACCAATGCTGCCCAGATCAAACCTTGTCGTCTTCCGTGTTCATTTAAGGCTTCTAAAAGTGAAAGGCGATCCAAAGAATGAATAAGAGCAACCTTGTCATTCAAATATTTAACCTTATTAGTCTGCAGTCTGCCCATAATATGCCATTCACAATCATCCGGCATATGTGAAACCTTCTCCTGCCATTCTTGGATTCGGTTTTCTGCGAAAGCTCGCTGCCCAACCTGGTAAGCCTCCTGAATTTTTTGAATAGGCTGGGTCTTGGAAACCGTCAACAATTTTACTGCGGCACAATTTCTGTTGCTCCGCTCAATAGCTCGAAGAATTCGCTGACGAACTTCTATTAAACGTTGTTGAATACCCAAATCTTCCATTTCCTGAATATCCCCTTCGCAAAGAATTCTACGCTTTTCCTCCGTTTCCTGCTACGAAAGTCTGAAGCTAGATATTTTTTACCTTGCAATTAGCCCCTCAAGCCCATTTCGCGGATTCGTTACAACAGGTATCCCCACCGGCAAATTATCTACGCAAGCTTGTTGATCATTTTTATCAAGGACTTTAACTTTCTTAAAATGAATTACCCCTTCAGCCGAAATAAAGACACCCTGTTCCTCTCCCTGTGTCCAAAGAGCGCTTATAGGTACAAGAACGCCACTGGTCTGGGGGGCATAGTTCCAAGTTATTTCTTGATGTCGTTCAGTTGCTGACCCATCAACGTAATGAGGAAACTGAACGATTATACCCATAGGTTTTTCAGATTTACGCATAATTTGAGCATCCATCGTTTGATTTCCTGCTGTTAAACGAATTGTTTTTCCAACAGTGAGATTATCAATACTTGGCAATTGGAGGAAAGCCATCGTCGGCAAAAGATTATTCACGATTTTACCTACAATCTCTCCCGCCTGAACTGTCTGACCAGGGACTTTAACTTTAGAAGTTTGAGCAACTAACTTTTCCAAATCCATCGACATTATGTTCTCACTGGTAATGATTGTTTCTAAACCATCGCTTTGATGAAAGAATAGGCCACCCATATCAGCAGTAATCACAGTGCCGCCCGGCGAACTCTGATTACCTCCGGAAGAAGCTCCATTTTGTACGGCCGCCAAAGTTTCCCCTCGTCTAAAGCGCTGACCATCTTTGCCGACAAACTGTATCGTTCCTGAACTGGGAGCTTTGACGGGCTGCTCCTGATTCGCAAAAACAGCAGAAACTTTTCGGACATGAGTAATGGTTCCAGACTGGGCTGCGCTAAAAGTTATTGTCCCAGCGGAAAAATTCTCTCGATAGTAGCAAAAACCTCCTCCAAACAAGATTAAGAATAGAATCACCCAAAGCCCATATGGATTTCTTTTTTTTCTCTTCTTTTTCTCCATGGACCCCTCCCAGAACCAGTCTCTTTTTTGATGTTCGATACATAAGATCATCAGGAAACATTACTTGGCTCGAGGTAAATCACAGGTAAAAACAGTCCCGACACCAAGTTGGGAAGTAACATCAATAGTTCCCCCTACTCCTTCGACCATATGTTTTACAATACTTAGGCCCAAGCCTGTTCCCCCTTGTTCTCGGGAGCGAGCTTTGTCCACACGATAAAAACGCTCAAAAATCCTGGGCAGCATTTCTTCAGGGATACCACAGCCGGTATCGCCAAACTCCAAGCGAAGATACTCTTGAAAAACTTGCGCATTCAGCCATACTCTTCCCTCAGTTGTATATTTCACAGCATTCTCTAAAAGATTTAAGAGCAGCTGACTTAACAAATCTTCACCTATAGAAAGAGGCGGCAAATCATCCGGCAGATTAACTTCAACCTCGATATTTTTGACTTGAGCGAAGCTAAGAATAACCGGCTGAATCTTTTTATAGGCTTGCTGGAGATAACTTATTTTACCAGGAGCGAGTCCTCCCCGGTTCTCCCGCCCTTCAAAATGAGCCAGCGTTAAAAGATCTTCAATTAAGCGCTGCAGACGCAAGGTCTCGGCCTGAATAATCTTTAAGAAACGTTCACGTAATGAAGGGACATCCGCCGCACCATCCAGGAGTGTTTCTACAAACCCTTTAATGGATGTTAAGGGAGTTCTTAACTCATGAGATACATTAGCAACGAATTCTGTACGCATTTGCTCCAGACGACGAAGTTCAGTAACATCATGCATGACAATCACGGCTCCTCGCGGCTGACCATGTTCATTTAAGATCGGGTTAACTTGACTTTGGATAGTCTTTTGGCCAAAGCGGGTTTCCCTCGTCGCACTCGGTTCGCCAGAAAGGACGTTATGAATTAGATGTTCCAGTTCTGAATCATAGGTCAGCTCCAGCAAATATTTTAACTTGCGTTCCGTATCCTGACGTTCAAAAATTCTATTCGCTGCTGCGTTAACTAAAACAACTCTGCCTACATGATCAACTGAGACAACCCCTTCTTGCATTCCAGCCAATATTGCCTCCATCTTGTGAGCTTCTTGCGTTCCGTTTTGGACAATCATCTCAACATGCCTCGAAAGGCTGTTCAGTTCAGCCGTAAATTCTCCGATTTCATCGGTAGAATCCGCAAAATCAATTCGTTCAAAGTTGCCTCTCGCAATGCGTTGAGTGGCTAGATGAAGTTTTTCTAATCGCTTAGCTAAATAACTGGCATAAACATAAACCGCCCCCGCCGGAAAGCAGATTGCCAGGATTACTACTTCAAAGTCTATCTCCTGTCCAATTGTTTTTAATTTTACGCTCTCACCAACCCAAAACAAAAGCATGGACAATCCTGTCATAACAATGTACAGTCCTGTTAAGCGCCATTTTATACTCATAATTATTACCCTTTAAAACGGTAGCCGATTCCGCGCAGAGTTTCTATGTACTCTGGATTCGAGGGATCACGCTCAATTTTTAGACGCAAATGCCGCACATGGACATCTACAGTACGAGTATCCCCATGATACTCATAGCCCCAAATGCGTTCCAAAAGTTCGTCTCTTGAATACACTTTGCCAGGGTGGGCAGCAAAAACGCGTAAAAGCTCAAATTCTTTTGGCGTTAGCTCAACTTCTTCACCTCGGATGAGAACGCGGAAACCATTAATGTCAATACGCAGCTCTCCCCGTACGATCATAGCTTCCGAATCTTCCGGGATATTCAAGCGGCGTAAACGAGCTTTAATTCTCGCCAGCAATTCCCGAGGACTAAAAGGCTTTGTCATATAATCATCTGCGCCAAGCTCCAAACCCAGAACCTTATCGATCTCTTCACCTTTGGCCGTTAACATAATAATCGGTATCTGCTGAAACTTTGTATTTAAACGAAGTCTGCGGCATACCTCTAAACCGTCCATTCCCGGAAGCATGACATCAAGAACAAGCAAATCCGGCTGTTCCTTTTCGATAGCCCCTAAGGCCTCCGGACCATCTTTCGCCACCCGAACCCGATATCCTTCTTTCTCCAGATTAAATCTAAGCAGTTCTTGAATGGGTTCCTCATCATCCACAACCAGTATTGTTGCCACCAAAATCCCCCCCAATTCTAATCCAACCTGCCATCCGTCCCGTTCGAGCACCATCACGACGATGAGAAAAAAACCATTCCGGGTTATCTTTTGTGCAAAGGGCCGCCACTGAAATATTATCCGGATGAACACCTTTTTCTAACAATGTAGTTCTATTCGCTTCCCACAGATCAAGCTGGTACTGTCCTTCTGAAATTGGACGCAGAAAGGGAGTTTCTGCGTAGTTGGCACGAAATTGACTGGCGACACGTTCATCAACAACGTAGCAGCAGGGGCCGATACTGGGTCCGATGGCAGCCCAAGCCTTTTCCGTGCTGCCTCCGGCTTCTTCAAAACGCTCTAATGCTCTACGGCCAATTTTCTGTAAGGTTCCCTTCCAGCCCGCATGAGCGATGCCAACCGCCTTAAGATCAGGATAATAGAAATAAAGAGGAACACAATCTGCATAGAATGTCATGAGACCAACGGAACTCTTTGTAATAAGCCCATCGACGCCTGGAATAACAGTTTCTTGATCACGGAGACCTCGACCGCCATCTTTCTCATCAACCCATACAACCTTAGCTCCATGAATTTGCTCTCCCACGACAGCTCCCTGCCAGGAGACATCCCACAGACCAAGCCAACGTGAACGATTTTCCAAAACAGCCCCAGCCTCATCACCAACATGGAGTCCCAAATTTAAACTGTCGTAGGGGGAGTGGCTGACACCTCCCTTACGTGTCGAGAAGCCTATATCAATTCCTTCTTCAAGCCACTTTGAAATTGTTAGAACGGTGCATTCTCCTTTTTTTTGCCAGTTCCAGTTCATCCTCTGACTCCTTTAATTTCTTTTTTAATATATCATTTAATAACCATAAGGACAAACCTGCTATTAGTCCTATTTCGACTATTACTAAAAAACATTGGCGTATATCCGGATAATAATACAAATAAAGACATAAGCACATGTTCTTAGATTTAAGAACCATGACTTATGCCTATTGCCTCAGCGTAAGTACTTTTAGCGGCGCTCATCATTCTCCGGATGGTATTCAGGCAGATCTTGGGCATCAACTAAAATTACATCCACACCAATTTTCTTAACCCGTTCCCAAGGAATTATAAAATCCTCAGGTTTTCCGCCGCCAAAAAGCCCCCAACTGCCTCTGGCGGGCCCTGGTACCACCATCCCTTTAACAATACCCTTTTCCAGGTCCAAATCGAGATCCTTAATTGGGCCTAACCTTCGACCATCCTTGATATTGACAATATCCAATAAGCGTAAATCTGAGATTCGCATAGATTATTCCCCCCTGATCGAGGCTCAACTGTCATATATCATTATATGAGTGATGGTCTTTAAATAGCCTTGACTTTTAACATTTTTTATACGTACTTGCGCATATGCTGCATAGCCGCCTTTTCTAAACGGGATACTTGGGCCTGGGATATTCCTATCTCATCAGCTACTTCCATCTGTGTCTTGCCATTAAAAAACCTTAACGATAAAATCAGCTTTTCCCGTTCGCTTAAACGCCTAAGGGCCTCGCGGACTGCAAGCCCCTCTACCCATCCATTGTCTGTCTGTTTATCATCACCGATTTGGTCCATAACAAAAATAGGATCCCCCCCGTCATGATAAATCGGCTCAAACAAAGAGATAGGTTCTTGAATAGCATCCAAAGCAAAAATAACATCTTCACGCGGCAGTGACAGCTTACTGGCGATCTCAGCAACTGTTGGTTCACGCGAACACTCACAAACTAATTGATCTCTTACTTGCAAGGCCTTATAAGCAATGTCTCTAAGTGATCGGCTTACCCTTATGGGGTTATTGTCCCTTAAGTACCGGCGAATTTCTCCAATGATCATGGGCACAGCGTAAGTTGAAAACTTTACGTTTTGGCTAAGATCAAAGTTGTCAATCGCTTTCATCAATCCAATACATCCGACCTGAAATAAATCGTCAACATATTCGCCTCGATTTGTAAATCTTTGAATCACGCTGAGTACAAGGCGAAGATTCCCATGAATTAATTTTTCTCGTGCACTGCGATCTCCGGCTTGATAAATCACAAACAGCTCTTTCATTTTCGCACTAGATAGAACAGGTAATTTCGAGGTGTTCACGCCACAGATTTCAACTTTGTTTAATGCCAACTTAAGAGCACCTCCCCAGACAATTCTGTTGGAAAGTATGCCCGTTGACCGTTTTACTTATTCTAACCGACAAAATTCTTTTCGTAATCTACGAATTATTCGTTTTTCGAGTCTTGAAATGTAGGATTGTGAAATACCAAGTCGATCAGCTACCTCCTTTTGAGTTTTTTCTACCCCATTATCTAAACCAAACCTTAATTCCATAATAATTTTTTCTCGGTTTGTCAGTCTTTCCATAGCTAAATGCAATAACTGTCGGTCAACTTGTTCTTCAATAGGTTTAGAGATGACATCATTTTCTGTTCCCAGTACATCAGAAAGCAATAACTCATTCCCATCCCAATCAATGTTTAAAGGTTCATCAAAAGATACTTCAGAACGAGTCTTGTTATTACGTCTAAGATACATCAAAATCTCATTTTCGATACAACGGGAGGCATACGTTGCTAATTTTATCTTCTTTTGAGGATCAAACGTGTTAACCGCTTTGATTAAGCCAATGGTTCCGATAGAAACCAGGTCTTCAATGCCTATCCCGGTATTTTCAAACTTTCTGGCAATGTACACTACGAGCCTAAGGTTGCGTTCAATTAAGATATCCCTGATCGAAGGATCACCCATTTCCAGACGTTCTAAGAGCATTCCTTCTTCGTCCGAATTTAGAGGAGGGGGCAGAGCTTCACTGCTTCCGACATAATAAATACCTCGCGCCGAAAAGAATTTCCGGCGAAACACGACCCAAAAACGATTAATTTTATCGAGAACATTACTCCACCACATCAATTATTCATCTCCACCTTTCTGCAATAGTTCCGGGTGCAGTAACGCTTGATATTCACCCTCCGAACTTAATATTTGTTTAACAAGAGCCACAGTTGCCTGGATTTGGTGAGGTCCATCCTTGTCAAAACAAGTGACCCGAGCAGGCCTGATCCCCAGAAGCCAACTCCGGCGATCAATGGTTTGAAAGGGAATAAAGACAAGACGCTTCATTAGATTCGGATTTTCTTTCCATAAGAATGGCCATGGATCCTCACTTTCCTCCCAGGGTATTTCCAGAAAGGACTGTATTTCATCGGGTATCGAGGCCGCTGCAGCCTCTTCTTGCACGAGTAAGACTGGATTGCCATTCAACGGGTCCTTCAGCTGATTGCCTGTATCCAACAAGGCTTTAAAATTGATAAGTTTTCGACCATCACCTTCGAAATCAATTTCCAGCTCAAAAAGGTTTTTTTCTAAGCGACAGCGTCCTGTCTGCCATCGCTGCCAGCGGTCTTGTAGTATCCACCATAAAAATCCCGACAAGGGCAAAATCCAAAAAGTTCCTTTGACAAGGGTAAGTGTGTTGTTATCTAGGCCCTTATCAAACTGTATCCACCCCCATAAAGCATAAACAAACCCCCCGAGTCCGGCGGAAAAAAGCCAAAACCCCAGGAAGACTTTAAGAAAAACTTTCAACCTCCGGATCGGATAGGCTGCTAAAACCATGAGGAAAGGGATGAGCCACTTGCTCAGAGTCGTCCAGGGCGGACAGGAATAGCACATTAAAATTACCGGAATTTCCCCAAGCAAGACCCCAGCCAGTATTCGTTTCGATCGAATTGGCAAATGAATCATTCGGCCCACTAGAACAAGAAGAAGTGCATCTACGCTTCCATTTATGAGCATATCTAAATCAAGATAAGTCATCGCTCCATTCATTGACGCATCCTTTCCAGATCTCTACTAAAAATTATAGCTTAGCGGCGGAGGAAAAAGCTGTCGCTTTCAGTGGTTCTGTTTGGGATTTTTTAGGAGAATGAATACGAGTCGTGTAGTTTTAGATCAAACTTGGCTGTTGCCAAGCCTCCATGGATCGACGAGTTAGAAAGGTCAGGTAAGTACAAGCGAAAATATAATATAGCCAAAAGTTACAGTTCCGCCCCAGAAACAGAGTTTTGGTGGTACTATGCAGCATGGTGATCCGACACACGAAAAAACCTGTCGGGAATGCTTGGTTCATTCCCGACAGGCATAAATGACGATTTTGTAGAGGATTGAGTTAACACTCTTGCTGTAGTTCTTGTAAAACGGCAACCACCTCTTGTGAGGCTTGAGCCATCTCACGAAGCAGTTGTCCCCCTCTCGTTTTGTCGCCTTGTTCGATCGCTGCGGCCGCTTCACGAGCCAGTTCATGAACTAGTTTATGCGGCGCTTCCAGCTTGGTCAAAACATTGGAGGAACGGAAGTGTAGGGAGTGGTTGCTTTCAACCCATTGACCTAAACGACAGTCATGATGGTCACCGATTTGTTTGGCAGTCAGATGCTCATACCCCAAAAGTAAGTTGTAAATTCGCCATGTCCATAAGAGATGGTCTGTTTTACACAATTCCAAAGCTTGATAATCGGACATATTAGGAACTCTTGTAACTTCTTCTGAACGAATCGTTTCTAGATCCCGACTAAGATCATAAATTCCTTGACCGGTTACTTCGGCGATGTTTTTAATTTCTTCAGCAGCCAGAGTTAACGTAGAAATGCTTCCGGCCGCTTCTTGAACAGCTGCACTCTGCTCTTCACTGCTGGCAGCAATGTTTTGGATATCTTCTGTGATAGACGTAAAATTTTCGATGATTCCCTCTAAGGATGATGCTGCTTCCTGCATTATCGTTTTACCATTGTACATCGTTTGCGACAGTGTCACGATTTTCTGATTTGTTTCGAAAGAACTCTGACTAAGAACAGCAATTTTCTGATGGATATCAGTCACTGATGTCGTTGTATGTTCGGCAAGTTTACGCACCTCATCCGCAACCACAGCAAATCCGCGGCCCTGCTCACCGGCACGGGCCGCTTCGATAGCTGCATTTAGAGCCAATAAATTTGTTTGATCAGCCACTCCGGCAATAACCGTCACAATTTTCTCAATGTCCTTCATGGAATTCAATACTTCTTGAACCTGTTGGCTGACTATGGAAAATTCATCAAATGAACGTTCAACGAAGTGAATGGCTTCTTGTATTTTTTCACCTCCGGAAACAGCTGCTGTTGTCGCTTGCTCAACAAACCCTGAGGAATTGGTAGCAGACTGGGCTACCTGATCCGAAGAAGCGCCCAATTCCTCAGACTGGGCAGCAAGGCTTGTTAAATGATCCGCTTGTTCCTCCACTTTATGCAGCATTTGACGGATTGAGGTCATACTAATCAGTCGCTTGACAGAGTTATCGATATCCTTCAATGAAGCCGAAGATGCCTCCTGTCTCTCGTCAATGACGCGGTTAAGAATTTCCACCACAGGATAAAGGGGACTTGAAGTCTCAATATCGACTTCCAAGGATCTGGTAAAATCAGATTGACTTAAAGCCTTATACATCTTTTCACAATCGGAATTAGGCGTAAGAATTTCGGAACTCTTACCTTTGAATAATCCCATACAGACATCATCATCCTTCTAATCTTAAATTCCCTAATTATTTTGCAACATTCTACATTATTCTTCGATTTCCTTCATAGAAAACCAAGTTTTTAAAAATAATTACTATCTGAAACTTATAATAGCAATTAATAGAATACTCCCTTCGCAAACGTCTGCTAAATCAATTCGCTAATTGAGGATAAGATTTGTCAAATATTAAAGCACTCCCCAAAGGGAGTGCTTTAATACAGCTAAGAGTAATTCATTAAGATGTTTTATATTCACTTACGGCGCCGCAGAAACTCGGGGATATCAATATCTACTTCCTTAGTTACCGGTTTAATGATGGTAGTTTCCTGAGACTTACTTTGCGCTCCCGAAAGACCCGCGTATTGCTGATCAAAACCAGTGGCAATAACAGTAACCCTTAATTCCTCTTTAAGATTCTCATCAATTACAGCACCGAAGATTATATTAGCCTCGGGATCTGCCGCTTCAGAAATAATTCCTGCCGCCTCATTGACTTCAAAGAGCGTTAAATTGATTCCACCCGTAATGTTCAGCAGCACTCCCTTGGCACCTTCAATTGACGTTTCCAGCAAGGGGCTGGAGATAGCTTTGCGGGCCGCATCAACGGCTCGATTTTCGCCTGTGGCTTGTCCGATTCCCATTAAAGCCGAACCGGTATTAGACATAATAGTCTTCACATCTGCAAAGTCTAAATTGATCAATCCCGGTACTGCTATTAAATCGGAAATTCCTTGCACCCCTTGGCGCAGAACATCATCGGCAATCCGAAATGCTTCGTGGATTGTCGTGTGCTTGTCCACAACCTGGAGCAAACGGTCGTTAGGTATTGTAATTAATGTATCTACTTTACTCTTAAGTTCAGCAATCCCTTTTTCGGCTTGCATAGCCCTTTTACGTCCTTCAAACGTAAAGGGCCTGGTCACAACACCTACTGTGAGGGCTCCCATCTCCTTTGCCACTTCAGCAACAATTGGTGCTCCTCCTGTACCTGTGCCGCCGCCCATACCAGCTGTTACAAAAACCATATCCGCACCCTTAAGTGCCTTAGCCAATTCTTCGCGGCTTTCTTCCGCCGCTTTAGCCCCGATATCAGGGTTTGCGCCTGCTCCAAGACCTTTAGTTAACTTTATCCCGATTTGCACTTTTTGACTCGCATGTGAAAGCTGCAGGGCCTGTGAATCTGTATTAACAGTTATAAAATTTACCCCTTGTAAACCAGCGGTAATCATACGATTAACCGCGTTATTTCCTCCGCCACCCACACCAATTACCCTTATTTCGGCTATTTGGTTTAAATCAGTTTCAAATTCTAGCATCTAGGTTTAACCCCCTCGCTTATTCTGACCGAACACAAAGAAAAATGAGCCTTGTTATAACAATTCTCTCTAAAAGCACCTTTGGCAATACATTATAATGTTTAACCAACTGCCGGTGCGAAAACTTAAAATCCACTTGCTTAACATTTTAATACATATGACCTTACAAATTCTATATGTACAGGCCTTATCCCTTTTTTTTAAAATAAAAACTTTCAGCAAAATACATAGTTTATGCCGTGTATTGCTACTTTTTTAACAGGTGGCGCCGAATACTTCCAAGGTTATTGAACAAGCGCACGCCAAAGGCTACAATTGCCGCTAAATAAAGATCAACTCCAATTCGATCTCCCACATAGGCTAAAGCCGCTGCTAAAAGCATATTGCTGAAAAAGCCGCTTAGAAATACAGTACTGTCGAAATGGTCCTCCTGAGCTGAACGAATACCTCCTAAAACGGAATCCAAAGCAGCTAAAATTCCTACAGAAAAGTATTTGGCGTATTCTATCGGGACAGAAAAAGGACTGACATACCCAATTGCTAACCCTAGCACTAAGCCTAATAGCGGTAACCACATTTATAAGCTCCTCCCCCGACTCAGCGGCCAATAACCGGTTTGGCTGCTGTAAAATCAATATAGCGTACCCCTTGCTGGAATGATTTATACTCTTTATCATTAATTAATTGCCAAAGAGCATTTAATTTATCCTTCCATTCATTTGCTTGTCCAAGCCGAACCTCTACACCGCTTGTTAAGAACAATGTCATTTGCTGGACCGAGTTAACATTAAGTTCTCCTATCTGCCCCAATAGTTCCTTAGGAGCTTGTCCTAACAAACTAAGAGCCGCAGTTAGAGAAGGATTGCTTAAATTCTGACCTGGTCCGATTGTGTCCGAGACTTTAACTCCCGTTATGACCGGATGATCTGTTTTAGGCCAACTCTCTAACCGCCGTAAAAAAGTTCCCTGGGCATCTACCTCCAATACTCCTTTTGGAACAGCGACCAATGCTGCAGGCGTCCGTTCAGTAATCTGAATCACTAAAGTGTGGGGCAGCACCCTCTTAAAAGTTACATCTTGGACGAGAGGATGCAAAAAAATCTTATTTTTGAGATCTTCTTGATCGAAGAGGATCAGATTCTGGCCTTGAACTCCGTTGGCTAATTTTAAAATCTCATTTTCCGGAATAATACTTAGGCCTTGAACCTTAATAGTTCGTACGACAAACGCACTGGAGCGAAAGAATAAGGCCAAACCCAGTGCGAGTAATATTGTCAATGCCGTCAGATAGAGGAAGGTTGTATTTGTTTTCTTGGAAGTCATAGCGATTCCTCCTTGTTCCAAGTATAACGAATACAAACCTATTCTGTCATGCTCTTTAAAAAATTTTTTCGAAATAAATTCTCCACATTCTTCGGTCTGGAAGAAATTTTTAACCTTTAGGCGCGACCCTCAGCATTTTAGCACCTATATGACGGTATTTTTCTTCTAAATTCTCATAACCCCGATCGATATAATCGACTCTTTCCAAGACCGTCGCTTCTTCAGCAGCTAAAGCGGCTAGAAAAAGAGCTGCCCCGGCCCTAAGATCTGTGGCCTCTACGAAAGCTCCTTCTAGATTTTTGACTCCGCGAATAATGACAGTTCTGCCTTCAACCTTAATTTGAGCTCCCATTCGACACAACTCATCCACATGCTGAAAACGGTTTTCAAAGATCGTTTCAGTGATAACACTGGTCCCCTCTGCGCAGACCAACATAGCCATAAACTGTGGCTGCATATCGGTCGGAAATCCGGGGTAAGGCATTGTTTTAAGATCAATACTATGAATTTTTCCTTTCCGCTCGACCCTAACTGCATCATCGAGAAGAGTAATCTTGGCCCCTGCCTGACGTAATTTAGCAATAACAGGCTCTAGATGTTCCGGGACAACATTCTCAATCGTTAAATCTCCCTCAGTCATAACGGCTGCTATCATATGCGTTCCAGCCTCAATTCGATCCGGGATCACTGTATGCTCAGCCGGTCTTAGGATGTCTGCCCCGTCAATTCTCAGGACATCCATTCCCGCCCCACGCACTTTAGCACCCATTTTATTAAGGAAGTTTTGCAAATCAACTATTTCCGGTTCACGAGCAGCATTGCGGATCACCGTAGTTCCCTTGGCTAAAACTGCTGCCATCATGATGTTTTCGGTAGCCCCTACACTCGGTACATCAAGATAAACTTCTGCCCCCTCTAAGCGATCCGCCCAAGCTTCTATATAGCCATGTCTTTCTTTGATCTTCACTCCAAGCTGCTGCAGACCTTTAATATGTTGATCCATCGGACGAGATCCTATGGCACACCCGCCGGGCCGTGAAATTTTTACCCGTCCATAGCGTGCCAATAACGGCCCTAAGATTAAATTAGAAGCACGCATTTTCCGCATCAACTCTTCATCAACATCACAAAATTCCAGGGCTGCAGCATCTATGTTTAACCCTTCATTTTGACGTTGTACTTTGCAGCCCAAGTGTTCCAGAACCTCAATCATATGTCTGATATCCGCCAAAGCTGGGATTTCTAACAACGTGGAAGTTCCTTCGGCAAGCAGAGTTGCCGCAAGTAAAGGAAGGGAAGAGTTTTTGGCCCCACTAACACGAATTGTTCCCTCTAACTTTTGTTTTCCCGTAATGACATAGCGATCCATAGCCATAGTTTTTCTCCTCCTTGGTGTCACTACTTTACTGGCAAACCTTTTATCCAGTTTTTAAGACCCCCACTTCTATAAGTGGGGGTGGATCCTTCGTTAACTTCAGGTGGGGTAGAGTCCCCATCTGAAGCCCCGATGTTCAGCTTTAGCTGAACGAGTTCACTTCCCCAAATATTTTATTTCCGTCTGCAAAGCAATCCCATATTTATGTTGAATATCCTCCTGAATCTCCGCGATCAGAACAAGGACATCGGAGGCTTTTGCTCCACCCGTATTAACAATAAAATTAGCATGTTTCGTTGAAACCAAAGCACCTCCAACGCACTTTCCTTTCCAACCGGCAGTTTCAATCAAACGCCCTGCGGAATCGCCAGGTGGATTGCGAAAAATACTCCCGGCATTAGGAACTTCAAGGGGCTGATTAATAGCCCTCTGCCTTAAATTTTCCTGCATACTGCGTAAAATTGCCTCCTTGTTTCCCGGCGAAAATTTAAGGGTAGCTTCCATAATCCAAGCCTCTCCGCTCAAGGAGCAATAGCGATACCCAAACTCTATTTCCTCTCTCTTAAGCCTTCGCCAAGATCCCTCTGTTGTGAGAATCGATACACTTTCGATTTGAGAAGCAATTTCTCCGCCGTGTGCACCGGCATTCATGATCACTGCCCCCCCAACAGAGCCAGGAATTCCACGTGCAAATTCTAAGCCGCTCCATCCACGCTCTCCGGTTTCCTGAGCTAAGCGTGCCAAGGGGTATCCTGCTTGAACTCTAACTGAATAATCATCCCAGTCGATAGACCGCAGTGACGTGGTTACCAGCGTAATCCCCGGAAGACCTTGATCAGATATTAAAAGATTAGAACCCCGGCCAATCAGCCATAGGGGAACTTTGGCCGCCATGGCTCGTTCTATAACCTCTTTAAGATCGTCTGTCGTTTGCGGCCAATAGGCGAACTCAGCAGGTCCGCCGATTTTCCATGTCGTTAACTCCTTCAGTGAGTAATTCTTCTCCACACGTCCGGGCATTCCATCCAAAACCATTACCGTTCCACCTCAAATTATCCGTCATTATGTTATCTGTCCAAGCGGACTTAAGGGCAAATGTTATGTCGAGCCAGGAAACTCCCAGGTTCAGGCACATTGCTATTGACGCCGCTGCAGAGGGTTCCTCCGCAGGATTGGGCCGCCTGGGCAAATGCCCTACATAAGTCTCGCCCTCTCCTCTATAAAAGTCAATCCCCATTTCGTTTCGTTTCCATAGGACTTCTGAACTAGAGTCGGCCACGCATCTTCCCATGGTCTCTTTTCCCGCCAGCATCAATAACCAAGACTCTGGCAGAACCCAGATGAAACCGGGCCTTTCCTCACATTTCCAAGTTCCATCCTTAGTTTGCCAAAGGATGGAAGGTTCGAAACCTGCTTCTTTAAAGATATGCCCCGCCAAGGGGTAACCTTCAGACAAAACTTCCTGCTCAGAAAACGGTATAACAATTTCGTTTTCAAAAAAATTATGTAAATATACATTAATAGATTGGACCGACAGACTGTACTTCAAAATCTGCTGAGGCCGCCAATCAACTTCGTCAAGACCAGGCCAAACAACAACTTCGGTAAAAGGGCCGATTTCATTGGCGTTACAGGCAAATGGTTTTTCCAGCCAATCTTGAGACGAGACAGAGCTAATTTCCGGTGCTGCAGGATCAAGCTCGACAAAATCGAGATTGAATTCCTTAAAGAGAGCTCGAGCCCCATCAATTCCCGGAGCTCCGGAAGGAGCAACTAAGAGCAATCTTCTTCTCGGCCACACACGCCTCACTCCTCTTCTTTATTACTGCCATATCCTATGCATTGAGGCCAGAAGGTGTGAGCAAAGGAGAAGTTGGTTATTCACGTTCAAGACTTAAAACTAGTGCCATGCTGTCTCCAAACAAAGATCCACAATTTTATTTAAGGCTTGTGGTTTAGCCATGGCACGGGATGCGCTGCCCATTTCTTTCAACCGAGGTGGCGAAGAAATTAATTCCTCAACATCCTGCCATAACTTTTCCCCAGTTAATTCACGATCTAAGATCATGCGAGCAGCGCCGGAATCCACCATGGCCTGGGCATTATATTCCTGGTGATTCTCAGCAGCAAAGGGATAGGGCACCAAAATGCCTGGAACGCCGGCAACTTGTATCTCTGCTAAAGATGCAGCTCCGGCACGGCCTATAAAGAGATCAGAACAGGCCAAGGCTTCAGGCATATCTTTTAAATACTCAAGGATACGCCATTGGGGACTCTTCCAGGGAATCCCTTGAGCTTCCAAGCCCTCAATGGTTTCCTGATACGTAACATTCCCGGTAGCCCAAATCACCTGTATCTCCGGACGTTGAAGCAGATGTTCCAGAACCACGGTCATAGCCTGGTTCAGAGTTCTGGCACCACGGCTTCCGCCTGTAACGAGGACAGTTAACTGATCCGGCTGCAATCCTAAATGCTTAGCACCAATGCTGCGGGTCACCCGGCCAATGTCCGGACGCACCGGCAAACCGACTAATTCTAATTTAGTTTGGGTTCCAAAACGAGCCATACTTTCGGGAAACGTAACCATCACTCGCTTTACAACCTTGGCCAGGAGGCGATTGGTTATACCCGGTAAAGCGTTTTGCTCGTGGAGCATTGTTGGAATATGAAACAGGGCTGCCGTAAGTACAACAGGCCCGGATACATATCCACCTGTTCCAACGACTAAGTCCGGATGGAATTTACGCAATAAATCCTTGGTCTGCCAGAGAGCTTTTATACTTTCTCCCATGACTTTGATCGTATCCAAGCTCAGCTTCCGCGGGAGACCTTTACCGGAAATCCCGGCGAACTCTATGCCGGCCTCCGGTACCAAACGAGCTTCCATTCCGTTTCGAGTTCCCACATAAAGGATCTTAGTTCCGGAATCCCTTGCCAATAATCCCTTTGCAATAGCCAAAGCAGGATAAATATGCCCGCCTGTTCCTCCGCCTGTCAGCATTACACGCACCGATCTATACCCCTTCCTTACCTAATTTCCCGGGAAATTCGAAGCAAGACTCCGACACCCAGCATTGTAAAAACCAAGGAGGTTCCTCCATAACTGATAAAGGGCAGTGTTATCCCTGTTACAGGCAATACACCACTTACAACCCCCATATTGATCATAGCTTGAATGGATATCATAGCCGTTAGGCCAACTGCCAACAGACCGGAAAAAACATCTTCTGATCTCATGGCCACACGAAATCCTCTCCAAGCGAACAGAAAAAACAACATGACAACTAACGTAGCTCCAACGAAACCAAGTTCTTCTCCAATCATGGCAAAAATAAAATCGGTATGATTCTCAGGCAAATAGAGAAATTTTTGCCGGCTTTGCCCTAATCCCAAACCAAATAGCCCTCCCGGCCCTAAGGCTAACAGGGCCTGGATCGTTTGATATCCGTTACCGAGAGGATCTGCCCAGGGATCAAGGAAGGCAAAAATCCTCCGCATTCTGTAGGGCGCAGCAGCAATTGCCGCAACGACCAAACCTAATCCGCTTCCGCCTAATCCTAAAATATGTGAAGTTTTGGCACCAGCAGCAATCAACATAAAAAAGGTTGTCGCTGCAATTACTAAGGTTGTTCCCAGGTCGGGCTGGAGCATAATCAGCCCTGCAATTAACCCCATCAGAGCGAGAACGGGCAAAACCCCTTTGCGAAAGGATTGAATCTTATGAGGGTTTAAGGCCAGAAGATGCGCCATCACTAAAACCATGGAAAGCTTGATTACTTCGGAAGGCTGTATAGATAAAGGACCAAGGCCGATCCAACGATCGGCACCATTTACTCGCCGACCAAGTCCAGGCACTTTAACCGCCACCAACAGGATAATAGCAACGTATAGGGCTGGTTTCGCAAATCGGCGCAGCATTTGTATATCAACCCTATAACTCGCCAACATAGCTAACAATCCCAAGGACACCCAAATCGATTCAGCCTTGAGAAAATGATAAGGATCATCAAACTGAATGTATCCTCGCACTGCGCTCGAGCTATAGACCATAATAAAACCTATTCCCAGCAAGGCTAAAATCGCGCCCAACAAAACCAAATCCGGTCGGTGATACCTTCGCACATAGAGTTCCCCCTTTATTGTTCAATGGGTTCCCTATAATGCCTACGCACTAACTCCTTAAACAATTCCCCTCTTTCCTCATAACTTTTAAACATATCCCAACTTGTACAAGCAGGAGACAGGAGAACAACGTCACCAGGTCTTGCCTCGGCAATTGCTTTCTCAACACCGTCAGCAAAACTCGAAGCCGGAATAATTCTCTCAACGCCTTCATCTCTTGCCGCCTGTTCCATCTCATCCGCCGCCATTCCCAACAAAACCAGACTCTTAACCCTTTCTTTAACGATTTTCATAAAATCATGAAAGTCGAGCCCTTTATTTTTGCCTCCGGCAATTAGGACTAAGGGTTCTTCAAAAGCCAGCAAAGCCTTAGTCGCCGCATCCGTGTTTGTTCCTTTGGAATCGTTCACGAAAAGAATATCGTCAAAGGTGCCGACAATTTCTTCTCTGTGTTCTACCCCCGGAAATTCCGCAAGGCCTTCGGCAATCTCGGTCCAAGAAAGCCCCAAGGCCTTAGCTGCTGCTGCGGCAGCCATGACATTTTCCAAATTATGCGCACCGCGCAATTGAAGCTTCCGGCGTGAAATGATAGGAATGATTCTGCCGTTTTGCGCATAAACAATGTTGTCTTGATGTAAGCTGATCCCATTTTCCAAAAATGATGTGGGGCTGAAGTAAAGAACTTGGCCTGTCAATGCAGCTCCTAACTCACGAACATAAGGATCATCCCAATTTAAAATGGCTAAATCAGTTTCCCTTTGATTCTCGAAAATTCGAGCTTTTGCTGCCAAATAGTTTTCTATCGAACCATGTCGATCCAGATGATCAGGAGTAAGGTTTAATAAGGTTGCAATATGAACTCTAAGTTTATGTATAAACTCTAATTGAAAACTCGATAACTCTGCAACAACAATCCCCGTCTCATCCATTCCTTCAACTTGTCCACTCAGAGCGACTCCAATATTGCCCGCTACTATAGATGGCCTGCCTGTCCGTTTGGCTAATTCTCCAATCAAGGACGTCGTTGTCGTTTTGCCATTAGTTCCTGTAACCCCAACACAAAGAGCAGGACAATCAAACATCGCCAGTTCAACCTCGCTCCAAACGTCTGCCTTCTGGCTCAGGGCGTCTTGAACCAGGGAAAGTTTGGGCGATACTCCCGGCGATAATACCAAAAGATCCGGGCTGATGTCTCGATACTCCGGCACAAAGCCCGCCAGCAAATGTTGATCATCGAGATTCAAACGTTCGACACCTTCAAGTTGTTCTAAGGACTTGCTATCAGTCAAGAAAACTTCTGCCCCTAATTTCTGGAGCTTACGCACAGCAGCCTGACCGCTTAGACCAGCCCCGATCACCAAAACACGTTTATTCATCAAGTTCATTTTAGCATCCTCCATCGTGTTACGGGGACGGTCCTTTTAACACATTTTTTGGAACATTTTGGGGTAAAGCGTGTTAAAAGGACCGTCCCCCCAACACGCTGCAAAATTTAGCTTAGGGTTGGCATGTAGGCAACAATTCCCAGAATTGCACATACTAAAGCCGCCGCCCAGAAAACAAGAACCACCTTCCACTCGCTCCAGCCTCCAAGTTCAAAGTGATGGTGGAGAGGGCTCATGCGAAAAACCCTTTTTCCGGTAGTCTTAAAGGAAGCAACCTGAATCATGACAGAAAGCGCTTCCACGGCATATAACCCCCCAACAATAATAAAAACAAATTCGCTTTTAGTAAGAACCGCCAAGCAGGCTAAAGCCCCGCCCAAAGCAAGGGATCCGGTATCGCCCATAAACACGCGGGCAGGGTGAGCATTAAAGCGCAAAAATCCTAAACACCCACCGGTCAAAGCAGCGGCGAAAACGGCCATATCCGTCTCATGAGCTAAAACTGCCACTCCCTGAATAGCTGCCATCAGGGCGATAACGATATAGCTCATCCCGGCAATCATTGTACTTCCGGCAGCTAAACCGTCCAAACCATCGGTAAGATTTACAGCGTTAGTCATAAGCACAATGACAAGAGAAATGACAATATAGTAAAACCAACCCAATTCAAGATGCACTGAGGTAAACGGAATGGAGACATCAGTCCCTCTGCCTAACCAATGAACTGATATCCACATTAGGACAAAGGCCAAAGCAAACTGGCCAATAAGTTTTTGATAAGCGCGAAGTCCCAAAGAGCGATGCATAACGACCTTTATAAAATCATCAATAAATCCAATGAGTCCAAAACCCAGCGTCGTTCCGACAAGAGTCACCATTTCCAGGGAGGTAGGTTGTTCTGCACAAAATAACGAACCGGCAATAATCCCGACAAGAAATATTATTCCTCCCATAGTCGGTGTCCCGGTCTTTTGCAAATGTCGTTTGGGACCATCATCCCGTACCGTTTGACCGAACTTTAGTATCCTTAAAATAGGGATCACAAAAGGACCCAAAACTAATGTGATTATTAGGGCTAACCCTCCAGCCATGACCAAACGCTCAGACATGCGCTATTCCATCCTTTTCTCTGATCTTTCGAGTTGTGCGGTGATCTCTTCCATTCTCATTCCCCGCGAACCCTTTATAAGCACCCAGGTTCCTGGGCCGCAATCTGCCAGGAGATCGCGGGCTTTTCTGACAGCCTCTTCACGAGTATCAAACATATAAATCTGATTTGCAGGGTATCCGGCCATTCGCGCTCCATAAGCTATTTCCTGAGCCAATTTCCCCACCGTAAGCAAAGCACTGATTCCGAGTTCGGCAACGGTTTGACCAACCTCACGGTGCCCCGATACTGCGGAGGAACCCAACTCGTACATTTCCCCCAAAATGGCCATAGTTTTATTTCCCATCGCTCTTTCTCTAAGAATTTTTAAAGAAGCTTGCATGGAGACAGGATTTGCATTATAGACATCACTAATCAGCGTCGTTTCGGAAATTCCTGGCCGCAGCTCTAAGCGCATTTTGGAAAGTTCCAGTTCACGCAGACCTTGGCACCCTTCCGCTAAGGAAATATCAAAGGCTGTCCCCACAGCAAGGGCCGCCAAAGCATCTAAAACATTATGCCTGCCCGGCAAGGGCAGAAATGCATCTTCTTTCTGCTCGCGGAAGTTCACTTGAAACTTCGTCCCCAGAGCTCCCTCGGGACCAAGCTGCGAACCTCGAATATCAGGAGAGACTAATTCCTCACTAAGGCCATAGAACAATTTCACATGCGAGTCGAAACTTGCCTTCCGGACAGATTGTTCATCTTCAGCATTCAAAATGGCAACACTTTCAAGGGGAAGAGCATCAATAAGTTCCCACTTCGCTTGGGCAATTCGTTCCTGAGTCAAAAGCAATTCCAAGTGAGTTGTGCCGATATTCGTAATCACTCCGATGTCGGGCTTCCCAATATCACACAAAGCCTTAATTTCACCCAGGCCACGCATCCCCATTTCCAAAATTAAGATCTCTGTCTCCGGGGGGGCATTTAGAATCGTCAAAGGAAGCCCTAATTCATTGTTATGATTCTCCTTACTGCGATAGACTTGAAAACGCTGAGCCAGAACTGCTGCAATCATATCTTTAGTTGTAGTTTTTCCATTACTTCCCGTGACCGCAACGACCTTTGCTCCAAGTTCGATGCGCCAAAAACGGGCCAGCTCTTGAAGAGCTTCCTGCCCGGAATTCACCAATAGGAGCGCTTTTCCCTCAGAGACCCTCGGCGTTTGTCCTCGCCTCTGATAATACCCTTCTTCCGCAATGACCAAAGCTGCTCCTTTTTCCCAAGCGGCGTCAATATAATCATGTCCGTCCACTCGTTCGCCGGAAAGGGCAAAGAACATCTCTCCGCCCCGTGCCTGACGACTATCAAGAATACACCCTCTCACTTCAATCTTCGGGTCTCCGTATAAAGTCCCTTTGGTGATCTGAGCTGTTTTTTCAGCCGTCCATTTAAGCATATCCCAGCCTCCTTAAGGATTCTCGGGCAACTTCACGGTCGTCAAAGGGATGAACCTCTGTCCCAAAAATTTGGTAGGTTTCATGCCCCTTGCCGGCAATTAAAACTGTATCTCCCGGTTTAGCCATGTGGCAAGCTTTCTCAATGGCTTCTCTGCGATCAGGCAAGGCCAGGTAATCTGTAGTTGAGAGGCCTTGAAGTATCTCTTGAATAATCAGCTGCGGATCTTCAGTTCGCGGGTTATCCGACGTCACAATCAGAAAATCGCTCCCTTGGGAGGCAACTCTTCCCATTAGAGGCCGTTTTCCACGGTCTCGGTCTCCCCCGCATCCGAAAACAGTAATCAGCTTTCCCGGAGTGAAATCTCGTGCTGTACGAACAACATTTTCCAAGCCGTCAGGTGTATGGGCATAATCAACAATGACTTGAAAGGGCTGCCCACAGCGAACACTCTCAAAACGGCCCGGAACACCAGGGATTTCTGCCAGAGCCTCAGCCACGTCCTTAGGATCATAACCTCGCTCCACCCCCCAGACAAAAGCCGCCAGGGCGTTATAGACACTGAAAAAACCCGGTGTAGCGTAGGTGATATCCTGAATCTTCCCCTCAAAACGAACCTTAAAGCGCACGCCATCAGCGGTAACCTGCACATTCTCAGCCCGATAATCTGCTTCCTGATTATGGATCCCATAACTCACCACCGGAGCGCTTGATACCTTACTTAATTTCAAAAATGCCGGATCATCTCCATTAAGGATACTGAATTTCGGTTGTTTTTCGCCCTTCAGATTGGCGAACAATTTAGATTTAGCATTTAGGTATTCTTCCATAGTTTTATGATAGTCCAAGTGATCTTGTGTTAGATTAGTAAAAATACCCACATCAAATTCGCAGCCGGCTACCCGGCCTAAATCCAAGGCATGTGAAGAAACTTCCATGACGGCAACACTTACCCCTTCAGAGACCATTTCACCTAAAAGGTTCTGAACCTCGATGGCTTCCGGTGTGGTTCTATCCCCCGGAATTTCACGCCCATCGATCCGAGCACCCAAGGTTCCTATAATACCAGCTTTTTGCTTCTGATGTGAGGCAATTTTTTCGATGAGATACGTAATCGTTGTCTTCCCGTTAGTTCCCGTCACGCCAATCAATTCTAATCGCTCACTTGGACAGCCATAAATGACAGCTGCAATTGGTCCCATCGCTTGACGAACACTAGCGACTTTCACCTGCGGAACTTCAAGGGGCAAAAAGCGTTCAACAAGCAAAGCTGCCGCTCCCGATTTAACAGCAGCCGTCGCAAAATCATGTCCATCCACTTTAAAACCAGGAACACAAGCATAAAGATCTCCTTCTTTTACGCGGCGAGAATCCATGGCTATCCCTTTAATTAAAACTTCAGTATCCCCCGATGAATCCTGAACTTTAACGTCATTCATTATTTCAGACAGTGATTTTGCCATCGCAGGCATACCTCATCATCCCTTCATACGCTTTATTAATTAGTATAGACAATTCATTCCAACAACAGACCTAACTTCTTCATTATTGTCCCAAAGGGCTCGCCGAAATAGGAACACGCCCTGCCAAACTATTAATCGCTTCAATGTCTTCGTCGTCATCTTCCCACCAATGAGCAAGTGTCGGCGCAGCTGCATCCTTACCAAGATAGAGAAGTACATTCGATCCTTCCTCGACTTGGGTATCTCCATGAGGAATCTGATCAAGAACCATCTCACCCTGGCCATCTGTTTGGACTTTAAAGCCAGCTCCATTTAACGCTTTTTCAGCCTCAGCTACGGTCATTCCCAAAACAGAAGGAACCGTCGCGGCTTTCTTCAGCGGCGGAAACTCCAAACCGGGCATCGGTTTTCCTGGTGTCAAAGGCGCTTGGGGATCCGGCTTCACTCCTAAATATTTCAAAGAATCAAGCATAACACTTTGAACGACCGGCGCAGCAACAGCCCCTCCAAAAAAGGGCACTCCGTCAATTACTGCCAGGATAGCCAAGCGTGGCTTATCTGCCGGAGCAAAAGCCACAAACGACGCAATGTATTCTCCTTGGATATAGGATCCATTGACGACTTTTTGAGCCGTTCCTGTCTTTCCCGCCACTCTGTATCCGGGAAGAAACGACCGGCGCCCCGTCCCATTCGTAACAACAGACTCTAGAATTTCCCTTTCTAATTTTGAGGTGTCTTCACTGATAACACGGCGGACCTCCTCCTTCTTGAAAGGAGTAACGACTCGTCCACTTGGACCAACAATCTCTTTTACCAGCTGTGGTTTCAAGAGCGTACCGCCGTTGGCCACAGCGGAAACTCCCGTCAAAAGCTGGATAGGCGTGACATTGTTTGTCTGCCCGATAGACATGGTTGCCAAATCTAAAGCTGTCGCTTTTTTCTTATTTGCTAAAATGCCCCGAGCCTCTCCGGACATCTCAATTCCTGTCTTTTGTCCAAATCCAAATTCGCGCAAGTATTTATAAAACGTGTCCATGCCCAAACGCTGTCCCATTTCAATAAAACCGGGATTGCAGGAATTCTCAGCGACCTGCACAAACGTTTGATCCCCATGCCCTCCGGCTTTCCAGCAGCGCACGTTCTTACCCAAAACGGTATATGCACCCTTGTCAAAAAAATGTTCCGTTGGTTTAATTTTCTTTTCCTGCAAGGCTGCAGCCAAGGTAATAATCTTAAAGGTTGATCCCGGTTCATAACCATTTTGAACGGCAATATTTCTCCTCGCGCTGGGATCGGCAGCCTGATAATGATTGGGGTCAAACCCAGGAGTGGAAGCTAAAGCAAGCATTTCTCCGGTATTAGGATCCATAACTAAAATCGAGGCACTTTTCGGTGATTGGCCGTTCATATTAGTACCTTGCCCGGCCATTAATTTTTTCAGTTCTCGTTCGGCAAAGGCCTGGATGTTGGCATCAATGGTTAAACGCACTGTATTCCCCTGCTTGGGCGCCAAATACTGATGCTCGGCTTGGGGCAGGGGGATGCCATTGGCTCCGAATTCCTGGAGTATACTCCCTGGAACTCCTTTCAGCTCCGAATCCCTGGTTAACTCTATTCCTTCAAGCCCCTGATTGTCAATCCCGGCAAATCCGATAATATGACAAGCTAAGGTTCCTTGGGGATAATACCGTTGACTGTCCTCTGTAGTCCCTATTCCGGGGAGCGCTAGCGCTCTGATTTGGGCCGCAACTTCAGGTTTAACCTGCTTTTGGATATATTCTAAAGCTGAACGCTTAGTTATTCGCGCCCCTATATCTGCTTCAGATTTTCCCAAGAGTTTAGACAAGGTTAGGGCTGTTTGCTTTGCTTTGCCTGACTGTCTTACCTCAGCAGGAATTGCATAAACTGTCTCAGTGCTGATGCTCATAGCTAAAACATTTCCATTTCGGTCCTCAATATTTCCTCGTTTAGGAGCTACCGGAACCCCCCGATAATGTGAATCATCCGCTTTCTTACGCAAATCAGCCCCTTGACTTAGCTGTACAAAACCCAAACGAATGATAAGGACAACTAAAAAGGCACAGACACAGAAAAAAAGAAAAGCGATTCGTTTACGCATGACAACTAAAGGACTCACGTGTCCTCACCCCTACCTTTCCAGGGATTCCTGCGTACCCAAAGCGCCCTTCTTCTTAACGTTGTGTGGAAGCAAAGAAACTCGTAAATAGCTTTGAAAATTGATGCAGTGGTGTAGGTTTAGCCTCGGCAGTTTGTGGGTTGGTAACTTTGGGCGGCGTAGTCCCCGTTTGATTTTTGACCGCAGAAATAGTACCCGCCATATACACTGTTCCCGCTGGCTTTTCCATGCCCATAGACAGCGCAACGCTCTCGATCCGACTCACTGACCGCAATTTATCAGCCTCTAACTGAAGAAGATCTTTCTGCTCCTTAAGCGAAGAAATATCCGTTTGTAAGGCTCTGATTTGTGCGCCTTTAACAACCGTCAGTTGAATCGTTTCCACTCCGACAGCTCCAGTCAATCCAACTACGAAGGCCAACATCAAAATACTTCTTCCATGATGAGACGACCTTTTTCTCTTTTTTATGATTCGTTGGCTTTGTCCGTCAGATCTTAAGTCTATCGGCTCTTGATACATCATCTTTTCCTGCGCCACTACCAAGGGTATTCCTCCTCCTTTTGCTTTAGACCCTTATATTTTTTCAGCAATCCGCAATTTTGCACTTCTGGCCCGCGGATTTGTTTCAATCTCTTCTTCAGTAGGAAAAATGGGTTTGCGCGTTAATACTCTGGCCACTGCCTTAGCCCCGCACCGGCAAAGCGGTAATTCCGGAGGACATGTGCAGCGCCCCAGCCAAGATTTCATTCGTTCTTTAACCATTCGGTCCTCAAGGGAGTGAAACGTAATTACGCCCAAACGGCCTCCTTGGTCCAAACACCTTAGGGCCTGATCCAAAACACGATCGAGAACTCCCAGCTCATCATTTACAGTGATGCGAATAGCCTGAAATGTTCGTTTTGCTGGATGGGGACCCTCTCGTCGAGCAGCCGCAGGAACAGCGGCTTTAATGACGTTTACTAAATCTCCCGTCGTCTCCAGCGGGCTCTCTTGGCGTTTCTGGACAATAAATTGGGCAATTCGCTTAGCCCATTTTTCCTCCCCATAATCCCATATGATCTTAGCCAAATCTTCTTCGCGCCAAGTGTTCACGATCTTTTTCGCTGTGAGTGGATTTTCCGAATCCATACGCATATCGAGAGGTGCGTCCTGCATATAACTGAACCCCCTCTCAGCTTCATCCAGCTGAGGAGAGGAGACTCCCAGATCAAAAATTATACCTTTGACAGGTCGGAGATCCAATTCCACCAGGGTCTTCTCCAAATTTTCGAAATTCTCTTTCACTAGCAAAACACGTTTATCTCCGCTAAAAAGTTTTTGAGCGTGATAAATCGCCTGCTCATCCTGGTCAAAACAAATTAATTTCCCCTTGGAGTCAAGTTTCTCTAGAACTCTCCGACTATGCCCAGCTCCGCCAAGGGTGCAGTCAACATAAATTCCTGACGGATCTGTAACCACTCTGTCGACGGTCTCTTGCAACAAAACCGTTACATGCTGAAAATCCAAATTAACCCGTTCCTTTCTATATACCAAGCTCTACCAAGGATTCAGCAGCACTAGCATAATCAGCTTCTGCCTGCCGACTATAGTCTGTCCAGAGTGCCTGGCTCCAAATTTCTACCCTGCTGGACACCCCGACAAGAATTAAATCCTTTTCCAATTGCGCATATTCGCGTAAATTAGCCGGCAATAGAATTCTGCCCTGCTTGTCCAATTCACATTCCGTTGCTCCCGAAAAAAAGAAACGGACAAAGGCGCGAACATTAGGTTGAGTAAACGGTAAAGCGCGAAGTTTCTCTTCCAACACATTCCACTCGGCGATGGGATAGACAAACAAACAATGATCCAAGCCTTTAGTGACAATAAACCGTTCTCCTAAGGCTTCGCGGAACTTTGCCGGTATAATCAGCCGGCCTTTCCCGTCAATTGTATGAATGTACTCCCCCATAAACATGTTGTTCGCCCCACTTTACCCCACTTCATCCCACTATTCTCCATTCAACAAGATTTTCCTGCTCTAAAATAAAAGTTTTCCAAAGAAAATTGAAAAATAGGAATAAAGTCCTTAGCTTCGGGGACACTTGGCCAACCCACACCGCTGAGGTATGCGTAAACTCGTTCAGCTACCACTCCCACATGTAAAAACAGGAGTCTTACGACTGATAAACAGACACGAAAATATTGTGAAAAAATGGCTGCAGCCATAAATAGCAGCAACCATTGTGTTAGTAAATAATTCTCTTAAATTATTGATTTTAGAGACAACGAGATAAAACTATAATCCCTTAAGTTTATCCCCAGATACAAAACAGCTATCTAAACCATATGCAATGGTTTTCCCATGATCCCATGAGCAGCCTCCATGATAGTTTCGGGAAGTGTCGGGTGGGCGTGAATTGTTCGGGCAATGTCTTCGGCCTGAAGTCCTTTTTCCACTGCGACCCCTAATTCCGCAATTAAGCTGCTGGCCTGTGGTCCCATAATACTTGCTCCTAAAACAACCCCTTTCTCATCCGCTAAAATCTTAACCATCCCAACGCTTTCGCCTAAGGCTAGGGCCTTGCCATTAGCCGAAAAGGGGAATTTACTGACCCGATAGTCAATACCGGAAGTCTTAAGCTCCTGTTCAGAGTATCCGACTGAAGCAATTTCCGGATGAGTAAAGATGGCACTGGGGATAGCCTTGTAACTCATAGAAACAGAACGCCCTGCTATGTGTTCTGCGGCAACAATTCCTTCAGCCGAAGCAACATGGGCTAACATAATTCCCCCGATCGCATCTCCGATCGCGTAAACATGGGAAAGATTTGTCTGCATTTGCGCATTGACTTTCAAGGCGCCTCTTTCTAATTCCAAACCAAGGTTAGCCGTGTCAATGCCTTGCAAATTAGGCTTGCGTCCCGTCGCCAAGAGGACGCGGTCGGCCGGAATCGCCTTAATTCCTTTAGCATCTTCGACCCGCACAATGAGGTTGTCACCCTCTTGACAGATCTCTTTGACAGCCGTCTTGGTAAAGATCTCCATTCCGCTGCGTTTAAGCAACGGATTCAAGCGCTTAGGAATTTCCTCATCAATTGTCGGCAAGAGAGTTGGGAGCATCTCCACAACCGTTACTTTTACACCGAAGGCCTGAAAAACTGAAGCAAATTCTAAACCAATGACTCCCCCGCCTATAACAACCAGACGCTTCGGCAACTCCGTTTCATTTAAAAGTTCATCACTTGTTCCCACACCGGGAAGAGCTGCACCTGGTATTGGAATACGAACCGGTACTGACCCCGTAGCCAGTATAATATTGTCTGCATCGATTGTTTCAAAGCCTGCGTCCGTCGTTACTTCGAGCTTTCCCGGTTCTTTAAACTCGCCCCAGCCTTTGATAACCCGAACATTGGCCGACTTGAGTAATTTCTCTATTCCTCCGACAAGGGTATTAACCACCTGATCCTTACGAGCCATTACTTTAGCATAATCTACTCCTTTTTCTCCTATGGACAGCCCAAATTCTTCAGCATGCTGGATTTCACGCCAGAGATCTGCACTTTTAACAAGAGCTTTGGTCGGAATACATCCTTTGTTTAAACAGGTTCCTCCCAAGCGCTCCCCTTCAATCAGCACAACAGATAAGCCTAGTTGAGCAGCCCTTAAAGCACTGACATATCCACCCGGCCCACCGCCAAGAATCCCAACCTGATAAGACACAGCTTCCACTCCTTCCACCATCTTTCTATAATATTTCGACTTTCTCCAACATTTTCCCTGCTAGTACTTCTATACTATTCGCTGTATGTATCTTATGTATACGATTAAGACTATTGCAAAATGATTTTACACTATCAATTTAACCAAACATTCTAATTTTTAGAATAACAAAAAAGGCCCCTAAAATGTAAAAAATAAAAATGCTCCTCCCTGTAATAAACAGTTTACCATGTTGACTGTCACACAGGGGGAGCATATAGAAATCAAAACGCACTCTATAGGGCTAATTTATTTGTTTATAGTTTATCGAAAGCTATTGCTGCGTCTCTTTGGGATTTATAACGATATTTTCTTTCAGGTGGCAAAAGAACTCTAGTAAGCAGAAGCTCCAGGGATAAATAAGATTTGACCGGGATAAATCAGGTCTGGGTTACGCAAATCATTGGCCAGTATAATCGCCTGCATCGTTGTTCCATAACGTTTAGCAATTTTGTATACAGTGTCACCTTTTTTAACAACATAAACTTCATGAGCTGGAGTTGGTTCCGGCATAGTGCTGTGCACCATTGGTTCCGGAGGACACGACATCGGGGGGCAAGGCATCGGACAACAAGGATCTGCATACATTCCTTGATGCATTCCTGCTTCCGGCATCCCCATCATTCCGGGCATAGCTTGAGCACCCATCATTCCAGGCATTGCCTGAGCGCCCATCATTCCAGGCATTGCTTGAGCACCCTGCATCCCTGCCATTCCTTGAGCATCCGGAGCCATACCTGACATTCCTGACATTCCACCCATACCAAGTGCAGGATTATAAGCAACGGAACGTAATTCCATATTAATTTCCTCCTTCAGTGTTCAGATCATTTAACCTTAAGCGGCTGTTTTTCCTTTTGGTTAATAACAATATATGGTTTAACAGTTATATTGTGTATGTACCATAAATTTCTTAATATTTTTCAGTTTTTAAGACCACCACTTCGATAAGTGGGGGTGGAGTTCACTTGCATATCTATTTTTCTCATTGATGAATGTCCCATTTTACGGACTGTATGTACCGTTTCCACAACATATAGCGAAAAAAGCTAACAGTAATTTATAATATTCACCTAGAATTCATTGCTTTCCAATTGACGATTTAAAGTTAGTCCAAGTTTTTAGCTATTTCTTTAAAGAAATCTTGTTTTAGCTAGTCTTAACACAAATGAAGCCAGCGACTGCACCATTACGTGGGGGAGAAAGCAAAAAAAGAGCCGACGAAAGTCAGCTCCCCCATGTTCCTATAGCGCTAAAAAACAGCGTATGTTCTCCCTCTGTTTTCTCGTTTTTCTTCACCTAAAAGCACTTTAACCTTTTCCCGTAATTGCCTCATTAAGCTGAGCAACTAATTTATTAGGATCCCGCCCATGAGTCAAGGCGGCTCCTTCCAGGCTTTCCGTAGCCGATGAAGGGCAGCCGAGGCAATGCATACCCAACTCTAAAAAAATCTGAACCGTTTGAGGATATAATTTCAATACTTGACCAACTGTCATCTCTTTTGTCAGCATTTCCCTGCTCTCCTTCCTACACTGTTTATCCAATCGCATTCTACAAATGGGAGTGGTTCCTCTTTACTGCTATCCTGAGCCTTTAATAACTTCCGATATCCACTAACAATTTATAAATATGTTCAGCTAACTCTTTACTTAATGTTCCTGTTCCGCAGCTGGGGGTAAGCATACTTTGCTGCCGCAGCAGAGACTCATCCACACCCCGTTTAACAAGTTCCCGAATATTGTCTTCCAGGCGTCTTCTAATAGTGTCACCATTTTCCTCCCAGGCATTATTATTTGTAGGCACAATCCCCCAGGACAGAATTCCCCCACGCTGCAAAAATTCATTGAGAGGCTCCCCTAAGACCATCATACTAGGCATATAGCTATAAGCATCAAAATTAAGAACTTTGATCGCGGAGTCAAAAATTAGTGTCCAATCCATTCCCGCACAAACATGAACCCCTGGAATTCCCCCCTGCCTGACAATTCCTCCGGCAATGATATTTAACTCCTCAATAAGCTGGGTTCTGTCGAGAGTCACGTGTGTCGAGGCACCAAAAGCATAGAGACCAGGATCATCAATAGTCATCAGCACCGGTAAGCCAAAGGATTGGAGTCGTTTCGTCTGCCACTCCGCATGCATCGCCAAGTTCTTGACCAGCATATCCTTTAAAGTTTCGTTATAATAACTGGCTTTTCTCTGATTATCCGTTATCTGCATTCCCAAAGTCAATGAACCGCTAAGCTGTCCCTTTAAGAGGACCGCATTGCGAGTTCCGTTTAATTCCAAGTCGCGGCAGAACAATTCAAAGCCTTTCCCGCCTGCGTCACTAAAACCGAATTTTTGCAAAGCCTCTTCATCACCGTCCAAGGCCTTCAAATATAGTTCGAAGAAAGCAGTCATCCGCTCAGTCCAGTCTTTCGCTTCAATCTGGAACTTTGGGGCATTAACATCCTCGATAACGCCTGTTTCCAACAATGCCTTAAGGTATTGGGCTACAAAGGAACTTTCAGCCCCCAGTCCAGGAAGCTGGGGCCAATGAGGCGCTCGCGGGATACTCGACCAGATTAACTCCAAAGCCTCTTCGCCCCTAGTGTGAGGGACACTGCCAACCCCCGAAGTCAAGAAATTCGGTTTAAACTGAACGTTATACATTGGCCTAACCCCTTTCCGGCTAATACTTAAAGAGAAAACTTAAAGGACAAGGATCTAAAATCCCAATTTTTCAGCAGATGCCACAAATAAATTCCATCTGCATAGTGAAAAGCTCCCCAGACCAGGATAAAGCCAACAAAAATCCCCGGTACCAGCAAAAATGGCAAGTAACGCCCCCCTATGCGATGGATATCATGGACACGAAGAGGAAACAGCAAACAACTAAACAGCAAGTAGCCGAGCAAAGGAACGTATACTGGAATTCCCCAGGACAACGCGGCCCAGCCAAGGGCAACTAAAACTGCAAAGTAATAACGTCGTTCAAGCCAATAAAGAACGCCTAAGACATGAGGAGCATTAGGCAAATGAGGAGCGGCAACACCAACCTGCAATAGCCTCATAAGAATGCCTAACATGCTTACCAATCCCCAGATCAGCCAAGGAGATTGCTCCTGCAATGACTCGATGCCCGGCCATAAATGGACAAACCAAGGACTGAAATTCGTCGGAATACGATATAAAGCTGAGGTGATCAGCCCGCCAATTAAGCCTTCCCGTACCAGAACAAGCAATCCGTTCCAGAGCCACGCATTGCGCAAACGCCTTCTCGGTTTAGCCGCTCCTAATTCTTTATAACGCCAAGTAACAGAACGGATATTCATCCAAGTTATAAAAATCATCAAGAACGCCCAGAATCCCGAAACTATCGGTTCTTTTGCCCAGACAGGACTGGGCAGAGATAATGATTCTGCCTTGACCTCTCCCCAAGATCCTTGAATCGTATTACCTTGCACCAGCAAAGATTGAGCATCAGGCAGCCCGGTTACCGAACCCGGCATGGTTCTAATGGCAAAAGCCAAATCAGGCTGAACCTTAGCTGCTGCTTGCTGCAAATAGGTCTGAGCTGCTGAATCAAAATCCAACCCCTTACCCACTGTCCAGGCCCAGAGCGAGGGGTGAATCATTTTTTCCGCAGAAATCTTAACCGCACCTTCAGTCTTAGCAAGCCGGCTGGAAGGAACCCCGGCAACGGGTAATTCTGCCCATATGCCCATCCCCGCCTGATCAGCCGTTTTCAGCCAGAGCTCATCAGGGTACTGACCTATGAAGTAGATAAGATTGATCCCTTTATTCTGTTCACCCTTAAGCCAAGACGCCAATTGTCCGGTATGACGGATCTTGTATTCCTCATCAGGGGTTAAGGCTTCGCCTTTAATGGCAAGCGCTTGATCATTCAAAAGCCATTTCCCGGACGAAAAAGCAATCGTCCTTAGTCCAAGAGGAATTGCTAAATCATCAATATCTCCGCGGTTGTTCGTTACTGTCAGATGCAGCTGATAGAGAAAAGGAGATTGGGGGGTCCAGCGCCGGGCATTCGGAACTGTAAACAGGAGATTAACCGCTTGATGATCAGCATTATTCTGGGGCTGAACCGTGATAGTCTGTTCGGCAACACCGGCTGATCCGTCAGAAATAACCCCATAAACCGTCCAAGGACCTTCAGGGGTAAAGTCATGGTGCCAAAGCTCTGTAGTAACTGCAACCTGGGCAGTCGTATTATTCCAGGTAACCTTAAGCTGCGGCTCTGTCAACGTCGTTTCAACAACGGCCTCTAAATTAACATCCCCGGTAATTCGTCCTAATTCCGGCCAGGATGACCCTAAAAACATGGTTCGCTGCTGAATACTTGAGGAAAGTGCAACGATTAAAATATTATCTTCTCCATAGCGAAATGCCTTGGGAGGTATCTCTACAACGTCTGCCCCGCCGCTTCCCTCAAAGTCTCCGATTTTATCAGGGCTTGTTGTCCCATTTAAGTAAACTGACACATGCCCCTGCACCCCGTTTAAGGTAAGGAGCATGGTTCTGGAGCTCCATTCTGCCGGCACACGAAACCGCTTCGCCCCTATGGAAAACATTTCACTTGAAGGTAATGTCATAGGACGTCCGGCAGTTAAAATAGATTGGTTAGTTTTCCCTTGAGAACGTTCTGATTCCGTTGTCCAGGCCTGTCGTAACGAAGAAAAGCGATCCCACGTCCCATCCAAAGCCTGCGTATAACGGCTTGAACTTATTACATTTTGGCCCACTTGGAGAGCCAGTCCTGCAGGATTGTGCCAGTTCCACCATAATGATCCGATTAATAAAACAAATGCTGCTAAAAAAACAATGATGCGTCGATTGAACATAATAGCTCCTTCAATATCCAGAAGATTTATACGCATTATATTCGTGCAAAACCTTAAAAACCCTTGCCTTTAAAAAAATAAACCCACTTGGCAGAGAGTGACTTTGTCACTGCTGCACAAGAGGGTTCATTGGTCATTCATAACAATCCTGATCAGTTTAGCACCTCATCCTGGCGGCATTCCGGACAGATACCATAGAATTCCAGACGATGGCCAAGAATTACAAAACCGGATTTTTCCTGCGCTTCCTGAGAAAGATCAATGAGGGGGCGATGAAAATCTACGACCTTACCACATTTTGAACAGACAATGTGATAATGATTATGAGGATTGCCGTCAAAACGGCTTGACATATCCCCGTAAGACAATTCTAAAAGATGTCCATGAACTTTAAGCATGTTCAATGTATTATAAATGGTCCCTAAACTCACGCCTGGAAACTTCGCTTTGACATGATGATAAATCTCATCGGCAGTGGGATGAGTCGTAGTACCAAGGAGAAATTCCAAAATTGCCTGTCTCTGAGGCGTAAAGCGGACACCTTTATCCTTTAATTGCTTAAGAATTTCTATCGCATCCAAAGAGAAAACCCCCTTTCCTTATAATTAAAATAATTTTTAATTAAATTTTAAACTAATGTAAGTTGTTTGTCAATGAAAAAGGAGAGTCATAACTCTCCTTTTTGTGATCCTTCAATCATGCCGTCAATTAAGCTGGATTTGGTGCTTCAACAGGACAAACACTAGCACAGGAACCGCAATCAATGCAGAGATCTGCATTAATGACGTATCGATCTTCGCCTTCGCTAATAGCGGAAACTGGGCATTCCCCTTCACAAGCACCACAACTGATACAATCGGTACTAATAACATATGCCATGATTAAACATCCCCTTTTTCTCCAACTTCAAAGTCAATATACCAAAGCTTAAGAAAAAAGGCAAGCATAAAAACGATGTTTCAGGGCATGATGTATAATTTAGTACCAGATTATAGATCGCGTTCCGGCCTATACGGCACCTGGTATAATCGGCGCATACAATATGAGCAATAAGGCAAGACACGATTACTCACATGATTTCTTCGAAAGAGTACGTGTTCTAAATCTTCATGTTCAAAACCGCAGGCTCTACATTTTTCCAACATTTTTCTTCCCTCACTTTGTGTAATTGAGAACAAATAGCTCATATATAGTATGCTCTGTTTGCTCTCAGAATAAACACTGCCAGCTTAGAATTGTTGCTTCAAAATTTGAGTCAAATGGCCCAAAGTGTAGCATTCATACATTTGACAGCTGGGAAGAAATGCTTGAACAAAAGGAGTCTCCTGCCAACGGCGTTTAGGAAGAGTATTCAGCCATAGAACTTCATGAACATGGCGCCGAATCTGTTCCAATAAAACCGCTGCCTTTTCTCCTTCTAAGGTTTGACCGTCACTGACTACGATTAAGAGTGTTTGTTTCGCAAGAGCTGCTGGAAAGGCTTGCTGCAAAGTCACCAGAGCATTGGCAAAATTTGTTCCTCCGCCCCATTCTTTTCCCGAAATTTTCAGGGCTTCCTTAACCATTTCCTCAAACGTTTGCTCTCTTTTTAATTGTCCCGACAAAGGAATGAGAGCTTCGCCAAAAGCAAAGGTTTTAATCCCTTTGACAGCTGCAGAAAGTCCATAAACAAATTGCCAAATAAACTCGGTATATTTGAGCATCGAACCCGAAATATCACAAAGCAAAACAATTTTAAGTCGTGCCCTGCGCCGAGAGCGGTAACTCCGTTCCATGAGCACTCCGCCATAACGCAGATTCTTACGCAGCGTTGCCCGCATTTCCACCCCACCGCGCCTGTGATCAGCACGATAACGTCGTGTAACCTGGGTGGCAAGACGCTGACTTAGACGACGGATTAGGCGTGTCACTTCCGGCCATTCTTCTGCGGATATTTTTTTTAAGTCCCGGCTTAAAACGTCTGCTTCACGTTCCCGTAAGGCCCGTTCAACTTCTGACAATACACCATCCGTTGAGCTCGGCGAAAGAATCGGATCGTCCTCATTCAACCGTTTGCGCCAATATTCCAAAGAACCGCGCAGAACCCGTTCAACCATAGGCTGATATGTATGATCAACGGGGATCCCGCTTTTTGTCCCTTGCGCTGACTTATCCAGGAAATCTTTTAAGCGCTGTTTATCGTTCTCAGGCAGACTTGCATAAACAGCCCTCTGTTCTTCCGTGATCTCCAACTCATTTCCCTGAAAACGCAAATCCTGTCTTGCCTGCTCCAACTGTTCCTGCCATTGGCTGGCTTTTTCCGCCGTTTCCTTCTGCCACACTTCTTTTTGCTTCATACTGGCAAAATAGGCCCGAAAGGCTTCTTGGAACGAGGGGATATAACGGACATCTTTAACAAGGGTTGCCTGCAACACTGCTTCAACCTTGCTCTTATCTGCCATCCCCAGTATCGTTAATCCTTGTGCAGCATCATAGATCTCCGAAGGACTGATCTTTAAGCCAACAGAACGTAATAATTGGGCAAATTCAACTAAATGGCGGTCTAATTCACTCACTCTCTCAGGTTTATTTTCCATGAGCACGCCTTTCCTCTTGTCCCAGTTTGCTCGCTTCAAAGAGAAGTTGCTCCGCCCCCATTTCCCGATAAAACAAGTCTACATCATCTTGACTTTTTAATAACAAAGTCAATGTCGCCTCTACCCAAGCAGGATCCAAGCCGCTTTTCCCCATAACCAGCAGGGCCTTGGCCCAATCCATCGTTTCCGAAACTGAAGGCACCTTATTTAACGAGAGCCTGCCCCGCAAAATATGAACTGCACGAGCCACCTCTAAAGCTAAACGTTCCGGCAAATCAGCAACCTTTTTACGCAAAATTCGGACTTCTTTGTTCACAGATGGAGGCTCAACATTAAGAAAAATACATCGCCGCTTTAGCCCATCGGAAAGATCCCTTTCCCCATTGGAAGTCAAAACGACTATCGGAGGTTCTTGGGCCCTGATTGTCCCCATTTCAGGGATGGTCACCTGAAATTCTCCTAATAATTCAAAGAGAAACGCCTCGAATTCGGTATCGGTCTTATCAATTTCATCCACTAACAAGACACTCTTTTCGGGATTGACAAGGGCTTGCAGTAATGGCCGCGGAAGCAGATAATCCGAAGAAAAAAGGTCTTCTTCCTTTAACTTTTCCTGACTCATTTGAATTTTCAAAAGCTGCCTTTGATAATTCCATTCATAAAGTGCCTTCGTTTCATCTAACCCCTCATAACACTGCAAACGAATCAAGGGCGCCCCAAAAACCTGGCTGAGAACTTTAGCAATCTCCGTCTTGCCAACTCCCGCTGGTCCGGAAATCAAAAGAGGCTTGCCTAACTCCGTCGCTAAAAAGGCCGTGAGAGCAATCCGATCATCCCTCTCTGTAATATAGCCAATTTCCTCCAAAGCATCTTCAAACTGATCAAGGGTCATCCGGTTCATAGTCCTCCCCCTTTCACATTTCCTAGAATTGTTCACAATTCAAATTATTATTTCAGTTCCCGCTCAATGTCCTGGAACAATTTTCTTCAAGCCACTGAACCTGGGACTTTGCACCACACTCTCATACACCTTCTCATACTCCGAAACTGCCCGCTCCACCGGAAATGTCTCTCTGGCCCAGCGGACTGCCTGTTCAGAAAATGTTTTGTAACGTGCTTCATCAGAGAGCAGCTCCACAACTGCTTCACTCATTCCTTCAAGGTCTCCGACCTCCTTCAGGAAGCCCGTTTTCCCATGCTGGACAACTTCCGGTAATCCACCGACTCTGCTGGCAACGACAGGAACTCCACAAGCCATTGCTTCCAGTGCTGTTAACCCGAAGCTTTCTTGTTCTGAAGGAAGCAGAAAGACATCAACCATCTGGAGAATCTCATGAACGCTTTCTTGCTTGCCTAAAAATTGGGCCTTGCCTTCTAAACCCAGTCTCACTACCTCCCGTTCAACCCGGCTCATCTCAGGCCCATCTCCTATCAGTAATAAACGACAATCTAGTCTCTTCTCAACCCGAGCGAAAATATCGACTACATCAACCACGCGTTTTACCTCTCGGAAGTTAGAAATATGGGCTAAAATCTTCTCACCTTGAGGAGCAAAATACCGTCTGCATCGTCGCGTTGAACTGCTTAAAGGACAATAAACTTTATGATCAATGAAATTGGGAATCACTTGAATTCCTTGATCTGTTTTCCCAAACGTCCTTTCTGTTTCCAGAGCAAGGGCTTGAGAAACAGATGTCAGACGGTCACTCACCTTTAAGGCTAAGCGTGTCAATTGAAAAAACTCTTCATAGGCTCCGACCAAAGTAACATCCGTTCCATGCAGGGTAGTTACTAAAGGCAGCGGTTTCGCCATCATCTGCACAGCTAAATAGGCACTGATGCTGTGAGGAATTGCATAATGAGCGTGGATAATATCCAGCCCCGCAAAATTGGCGACATCAACAATTTTATTAGCCAGCAGCAGGGTATAAGGTGCGGTTTTAAACAAAGGATAACTCACCTCGGTTACCTCATGAAAAAATAGCTGCTCATGATAGCGATGTAAGCGAAAAGGGCGAGACGAAGAGATAAAGTGGACTTCATGACCTCGCTCACCCAATGCATAGCCGAGCTCAGCAGCGACAACACCGCTTCCTCCATAACTCGGGTAACAAACCATTCCGATTTTCATTCTCAAGCACCCACTTCAAATCCGGCATAGCCTCTGTCAAGCCAGCCAAGAGGCCATTCAGGGATTCATATCCTCAAAGCCGATAGGCATAGCATCCTGAATGGCCTCTCCAATGATCTTCTGGATATCATTAACCATTCGTGACACTTCAAATTCAGCCTCCAAATACTCCCTCGCTGCTGGATTAATGCTCACTAGACTATATAAACGTTCAAGCTCTTGCTGTTTTTCCTCGCTGACTTCTTGTTCCAACATTTGCGCCTCACGTATCTCCCATTGTTTTAATTGAAATTCACGAACCATCTTATGATTATTAGCATCACTCATGACCTTTGCTTTTGATTTGTAAAACTGCTTGAATTCAGCGGATTCTTTAAGTGTACGGGCCAATTCGTGAGCCAAATCATGTGCCGCCATTTCTTACCCCCTCTTTCCCTCTTCATCTAATGATTGTCAATATTATATAAAAATTTGCGGTATGAAACAAATAGTAAGTTATTTAAAATGGCGAGCTATGAAAGACGAGTTTTGCCAGAAGCTCAAAAGCCTGCAAACGACTGTACGCCAAAAATTCCTGCCATTGTTCCCGGCTAATTACCCAAGGACAATGAACCGCTTTCCAGCTTGCAAACCCTAAGGGATTTCCGCCATACATTTTCTCCAAGCGACGCTGCGCAAGACTAATAATTCCCGGCGCATGACAATTAACTGTAATGGGTTCAAGGCAGAGAACAGGCTCTTCTTCATAGGTAACAAGCAAGGAAAACTTAGTAAGTTGTTGAATGCCCACGTTTTCTCGTTGAATCTCCTCTTCCAGCGGAAGGGGATCCGGCCGCAGAACTCCTCCGATTTTCTCCCAAAACACTCGTTCATCCAGGCTTTGGATAGAGGCACAAACTCCAACGGCGCCCATCTGACCAGCAAAGCGAACGACAAAACGCGCAAAATCGTAATCAACCGAATCTTTCAGCTCTAACCCATCTAAAAGCACCAAGCGTTCTGCCCTCCGCAAGGTCAGGGCTCCGACCCCTTCCTCTCCCATATGAACCACATTATATCCCAACGACCTGCTAATCTCCGGCTTCAACCCTGTTCCCTTTTCCGTCAGAAACGCCCCCAGAGCTAAGGCCCAATCTTCCAGGCCCTCTTCATTCCAATCCAACGAAGAATCAATTTCTATTTCCATCCAAGGCATGGACAAAACACCTCTCCTTTACAAAAACACTAACACTTGGATAGTGTTACACCGTTAGGGAGAGTCTATGCCACCCCAAAAGGGCAATTAGCGCAACCTTTCAAGCAGTGTCCAAGCACGAGCTTGAAAATCATAAAACAACAACCAAATTATCGCAAAATCTGAAGGAGGAACTTGGATTTTAGAAGCATATACTTCAAAATCGACCATGTGAAAAACCGGAGAAACTACTCGAATCAACAGTGCAAGAGGATCTTGATGGCTATACCCTTTTGCTTTCTCGCTCTTTTGCTGAAGAAGAACATTCAGACGCCGAATATATTCTTCAATATATTCGGGAGGGTGACATTGCGCATGGGATCTGCCAAAGACGGCTCTCGCCTCTTCAGAATCGTAAAAAAGGTGTGTTACTTCTACTCCCAAACGACGTCCATTCTGTTGATTTTCGATGACGATATCCGGTCTGTCGGCATGCTTAGTAATCTTATAGTCTTTTCCTTGCTGACTGTTTAAGATAGCTACCAAGGCCTGAGCAGCGCCTTCTTCCATTAACCATTTTTCGTTGAGTGGATAAGACAAGGCTCCTCCCCCCTATGCTAAGGTGTATCTAAGTTTTTCAAAGCCTCTGAACCCCACAACCTCTTGCACTCCAATCTGCCTTAGCAACATAATCGCTTCATCAATGTCTCGCCCGACAACCTCCGCGCTATGTGCATCCGAACCTAAGGTAACACTGATTCCCCGCCGTTTGATTTCTTCCAGAAGCCGCTTCTCCGGATAAAATTCTCGGACAGGTTTATATCTGCCATTGGTATTAATCTCCAAAACCATCCCCTTTTCGGCAACTGCCGTTAAAGCCTCATCGGCAAGGGTTAAAATATCCGTAGTAGGCCGGACTCCAAAAATTTTGATCAAATCAAAATGGCCGATTGTTGTGAATAACCCGCTTTGAGCTGCCTTGGTCACGAGGTTAAAATACTCACGATAAAGTTTATCTGCTTCTTGCTGATGATGCCTCGGCTCTTCTTCCGGAAAATCGAAAGCCCAACCCGCAATTTCATGCACAGACCCAATCACAAAATCGAAGGGATACTGATTCAAGAGGTTTTGAATTCTCTCTTCTTCCATCAGCCGATAGTCCGCTTCCAAACCAATTCTAACCTTTAGATTTGGATACTCCTCGGCTGCCTCTTGGATCAGGGGAAAATTCATTTGCTCCCAATAATAATCATGATCGGCAAATCCGATTTCCTTTAGCCCTTTGCGGGACGCCTCTTCTAAAAAGGCCCGAATGTTTTGCCGATTGGCCTCACGGTCTTCGTGCCCCAGAAGATGGACATGCAAATCCAACATCTCATTTTAACCCCTCTCGCTATAATTTCTGCACCCCGGTCCTTACCAAAAGATATGGATGCAGGCTCAAATCAGACCGCCCTAGCTTAGTTGTGGCTGCGGCCAAATCCTTAAAGAAATTTCCTGTTAATTTCACATCAACGCGTCCAACGATCTCTCCCTTAATAATTCGCAGACTATGGGGAGCGCTGAGAGAATACGATCCCGCCACAGCATCTTGAGTATGTAAGCCAAGAACCGATAAAATCAAAACTCCGTCCTCAATAGTACCCAGAATCTTATCCCAGGTTTCCTCAACAGTATGCTGTAAATATAGCCCTGCAGCCCCCTGGGGCAGTCCTGTCGGTTTCGAACCCCAACGAAGGGCATCTTTTACCCGCAGAAATGGCGTTTGCAGCTTTCCTTCATGAACCAAAGACGTTTGAAGAGCCGGCACTCCCTCAGAAGTAACCATGTAGGAGCCTAATTCAAGCGGCCGAAGAGGATCAATCGTCAGAGAGAACTGAGGATGAAAAACTTCTTTGTGCGTTTGGAAATTTTCCTTGGAAAAGGCTCCCTGCCCTTCAATGACTCGCTCCCCGGAGAAATTAGGGACGATAAACTGTCCCAAAAGTTCTTCAGTCATGGCAGGAGAAAAAATCACCTGAGTCTCAGGATTAACAGCAGGCGCCTCTCCGGCCAGGGCTTCATAGCGTTTCACCGTCTGAGTCCATAGCTTTTTTTGTTCTTCCGGACGAATAAGCCTCCGTTTGGCAAAACCGCCTCCCACTAAACTGTCAAAGGTAAACCAAGACACAAATTGAGATTGTTGATACGTCACCGCCAGCCCTGTAGACGTTCGCACATTGCGATATCCCCATGCGGCTTGGATGCTGCCTTGAACTTTGGTCTGATCCGGTTTTTCCTCGAGCCACTGCTTGGCTAGGTCAAATAAAACGTTATCGTCGCCCTCGATAATTTCTCGGACAGTTCTGTCTTCAACAGCCACGAGAGGCAACGCTTCGGGAGCAGGAATATAAGAAGCCTCAGGGTCAGTGTAGGCAGCTTGCTTCCACTGCTGCATTTTCTGCTCCCAAAACTCTGCCATACTCTGAGGCTGCAGTTGAACTATAGCCTCGCTGCAAGTTCCATCTGCCCAGACTAAGAAAACCTCTCCGCTTTCCTTCTGCCGATAGCTTGGAGGAGTATATACTCCTCCGGGAGAATTATCTTTTATCCCCAGAGAGACAACTTGTGATTCATTGACTAACAGGCGCCAAGCAGATAAGCGCAAAGTCTCGTCCTTCGGTGCCTGTTGATAACGATAAAAAAGCTCCTCTAATTGCGCAACGAGTTTCATCCCTGTGTTCCTCCCAAACTGACTTGTTGATCAGGGTCCATAAGCAAGTAGCGGTGACTTCCACCGCTTGAAGGAACCGCTTGACCGCCCTTACCGCATGTTCCAATCGCATCAAAACAGCCTTCACCCAAACCGCCCCGAATTGCTTCCAAAGCCGAAAGGATCTTGCCGCTGAAAATCGAAGGTTGGTAAATCGGCAAATCTGGATCAGCAACATCAATGATTCCATCGCATTGAAAGACAAAATCTCCTGTTTTAGGATTAACTTGCCCGCCCCGATATCCTAAGAGGAGAAGATTTTTCTGTCCCTCCAGAATCTCTCCATTGTTTACGAGGATTTCGCGAATTGACTTCACCTCATCCATTAAGGACAGAGATGGAGGCAAAGGAAGCGAGCGATCAACCAACAGTCGAATATTGCTCATGCGCGGCAAAGGAACATGGGTATAACTTTCTGCCCTCCCGGCTCCGGTAACCGGCATCCCGGCTTCAGATGCCGAAAAAACATCTCCAAGTCCGGCTTCCAAGACTCCATCTTTAACAATCGTCACCGTTTCCCGCAGAAGCCCGTTGGCTGAATAGGGCTGATAGGCCCAATCTCCCATAAGAGGTCCATCAATGATATGTACGCCGGGTCTTGCGACTCGCAAACCAATCCGCAGTTTTCCTTTTTCTCCAAGTACAGACTCGTTCATATGATCGGATTCCACCGCATGACCAAAAGCTTCGTGGGCCAAACCTTTAGCCAATCCATAGTCAATGATGAGGGGATAATGACCACTTGGCAGCTGAGGAGCGGTACATACGGCTTGAGCAAACTTAGCCCTATTTACCGCTTTCTCTTCCAGGCTGTGATCCTCTAATTCTGCATCGAGAATTGAAGCATCTATCCCGCTGCGATGAATAAGTGTGCTTTGTGCCTTTTCTTTGGCCCGAACAGTCCCTTGATGCATCAGTACCGCTCGGGGAACTGCAAACGATACCAGGGTGCCATCCGTTCTCCCAATGCACCAGATCTCTTCAGCTTGACGGTAACTGGTCTGCCAGACCGCTTGGGAAAAGGCTGTTTTCATCCTTGAGTGCAAGGTCATAACCATCCCCTCTAAATCAGCCAAAGGGACTTCTGCGAAAGTCTTTTGTGCCGGATTCACCTCTTCTGCTCTGACCTTTGACATATCCCAAATTTGACGGTTGAGCTTCGTCCCAAGTGCTTCATTTCTGCAGGCAAGCTGAATAGCCTTGGCCACCAGTTTACGCCCGATCTCTTTCTCTAAAACATCAGAACTGGCAAACCCTGTCGCCCCGCTCTCGGTAAAAGCCTGAACTCCAAAACCATGGTCTTCACCCGTTGAAACACGCTCAAAACGACCGTTGCTAAGACGCATGCTCCATTCCCGACGAGACTGAGCACGTACTATCACATACCCCTCAAAGGTTGAGGCTTCAGTCAAAACTGTCTGAACGAATGTTTTAAGCTCCTTTTGTTCCACAATTGCCCTCCTGTTTCCCTAGACTTATAGTGTTGACCTATTATTTCCCTTATTGATAGGGTTATTATACCATAGAGACAGCTAAAACTCGTCTTGTACCCTACCTGCAAGGCGCCTTCTCTATCACTAAAGATCATAAGAAAAATATCCCGGGGTCTGTATAAATAAGGACTCCTCGGGATACACTTTAATTAGTCTCACGTTTTTCTTTTTTAATCCCCACTCCTCTCTTTTACTTCACTTGCGACGAAGATCGTCGCAAGCTTTTTTTTATAAACATTTGACCATGATTTTACGTTCCTCGACGAAACCGGACTTTTCATACAAGTGCAGGGCCGGAATATTATGACTGCTGCAGGCCAGCCCCAGATAAGCGATATCATGCTGCCGACAATAGTCTTCTGCCGCCTTAAGCAACTTTTCGCCGATCTTTTGGCCACGCCATTCCGGAAGTACACCAAAATCCATGATCCATCCCTGATAAACACCTGTCAACTCTTCGCGGGAAGAAGGATGGAGCACCAAATACCCCAGCGACTGATTCCCGTCCGGCTCCGTCATTGGAGTATTGTCACTAAACTCCTCTGCCGTAGCTTCCGCTATAAAGACAATTGACCCTGTCTGTTGAATCCAGGTCCAAAAACCTTTAAGAACAGCTTCCCGATATTTGAGAGTTTCCTCCAGCGGCTGCTTGCGCCATGGTGAAGCACTATCCGGTATATTGATTTTCCCCAAAGAATAGATAAATGGCCAATCCCGAATACTCCCTTGACGAACTCGCATATCATCACCTCTTATGGTAAGGTATGCACGCGTCAAGGGAGTGTCACTTCAAGGCAAAAGTCACTCATTCCAAAGTAAAGCTGAATCAACATTATGTATATTAAACGGCGTCCAAAATCAAAGGCCAGACACCAAATTATTGAAGAACGTTCTTGCCGCAGTTCCTTTTCATATACTTTAATTAGCGGTAAACCATGGCAAACGGAAGATATTCATATCGTTCCGAAAGAAGGTGATTCCTTGTTCATACTTACTTTGATCATAGGACTGGGTCTCCTGCTCTGGGGAATGAAGGTCTTGAGACAGGGTCTGCAATCCTTTGCGGGACATCACCTGCGCAAATTTCTCCTTTGGATGACGATAACCCCCAGCCGTGGATTTTGCACCGGCGCGATCTCCACTGCCTTGCTTCAATCCAGCACTGCCTTAACGGTCATGGCCGTCTCTTTCGTCGATGCGGAACTGCTTCCCTTCGAAAATGCTCTGGCCTTAATTTTAGGCAGCAATATCGGGACAACGCTAACCACACAACTGCTCGCTTTCTCTGTAGAATCGTTTATTCCTTACCTTTTGATTCTTGGTGCTCTTGGTTATCTATTTATCTCTGGTCAAATTCGCTACCTTTTTTTATCTTTTTTCGGACTGAGTCTTCTCTTTTTTGCCTTGAACATGCTTCAGGCGGGCATGGCCCCTCTCGCCGACAAACCCTCTATTCAGCAATTTCTTCAGCAATTGGGAGATAACCATCTCAAAGGCGTTCTCGCCGGTACAATCCTTTCGGCCCTGCTTCATTCCTCCAGCGCCACAACAGGCATCGTCATGGTCTTGACGGAAGATGGCCGAATAACCCTCCCAACTGCCCTCGCCTTCATTTTCGGGGCCAATATAGGAACTTGTTTCACTGCTGTTTTAGCAGCCTTAGCCAGTTCAAGATCTGCTCAAAGAGTTGCTCTCTTTCACGTGCTGCTCAACATTTTTGGCGTTCTGCTCTTCTTGCCTTTTGTCAGTACCATAGCCAATGGCCTTGACCTTATGGGCGGAAGTCTCTCTCGCCAAGTTGCCAACGCTCATACTCTCTTCAATGTTCTTTCCTCTCTCCTAGCCTTACCGCTCTTGCCCAAAACCGCACAATTCCTGGCAAGGATTCTTCCGTAAAGTCATACGATAACCTATAATGTGCCCAGTGAACTCGTTCAGCTAAAGCTGAACATCGGGGATTCAGTGACGAAAGTGCCCCATGGACACTTTCGTCGAAAGCGCCCAGCCCCTAACAAATGTTGTGGAATCTGCCCCCAACCGAAAGTATGGGTGACCACCCCCACCTAAAGAAGTAAAAGTCCTACGACTGTAGAAGTAGGTGTCTTACGATCGGATAAATATCGATACTATTACTACAAAGCTCAACATTAAAAGGAACAAATACGATATGCATTACAATGAAAAACTCTGAGTATTCCCTGGGCTTTCCTTAGCGAAAGACTAATCCTCCCCCTCAGATGACTTTTCTCTCGCCCGAATTCCAAATAACGATTCGATTAAATCGCAAATCCCTGAGGCATCATCTAAACCAAAGGTAGGAATGCCGAGATCAAAGGTTAGATCACTGACAATGGCTATAAGCTCTTCCGGCCGGCAAAATAGTTTTTGGTGCACACCTGAGCGAAAAACTTCAATTTTCGGCTTGTTTCCCGATTTATAGCCTTCTGTAAAAATAACATCAACACCCTGGATTCTGGCAATTACCTCATCTAAGGGTTGATCTTCTGTCACCTTTTCTATGACAGCAATCTTTTGGGGTGAACTAATAGCCACAACATCCGCTCCGGCTTGGGCATGCCGCCAGGAGTCCTTACCCGGTTGATCAAGATCAAAGCCATGGACATCATGTTTCAGGGTTCCAACTCTCCAACCGCGCTGCTTTGCCTCACGAATAATTTTTTCCAGCAGCGTTGTCTTGCCGGAATTTGAGCCACTGCCGACAATTGATATAACAGGAATCCGAGTTTTCCCTTTTGTTCCGATCATATTAATTCTCCCAAGGTTCTATCCAATTTGCCCATAATAACTCTCCCGGACTCACCGGGCCATGATCTGCCGGCACATCGACCAACAGTTGACTGCCAACCATGGAACGCAGAACTCCTGAACCTTGGGCAGGCGCTAAATCCGCCCAAAGTTCCCCATCCTTGAATAGCGCTCGAGCCCGCAAAAAACGCCGTTGCTTTCCCCCCTTGGCAAAGCCATTAGCCATTTTAACGAAGCTTCTTTCCCCTTCGATTACTGAATAACCCGCAAGTTTGCGCAAAGCAGGACGAACCAAAAGTTCAAAGGTCACTACAGCGGCAGCAGGATTCCCGGAAAGTGAAAAAAATAGCTGCTGCCCCTTTCGGCCCGCCGCTAAAGGGGTCCCCGGCTTTAGGCGGAGCTTCCAGAAAAGCATTTCACAGCCAAATTGCTCAAGGGCATGGCGCATAATGTCATAATCCCCTACTGATGCGCCTCCCGTTGAAATAACGATGTCGGCATCAGCTACTTTTTCTAAGGCTGCCAATGTGTCTTCAATTTTGTCGGAAACAATCGGAACCGCTATAATCTCACAGCCGATATTTTGAATCATGCCGCGAAGCGTATAGCTGTTACTGTTATAGATTTTAGCAGGAAGTAGCGGCTGTCCGATAGCCATCAGCTCTGATCCTGTAGCAAGCAAACCAACACGCGGCCTACGGTATACCTTAACCTGATCCCAACCCATTGCAGCCAAAAGGCCCACGGCAGGCGGCGTCAAAAAGCAACCACGTTTGAGAAGCAAATCCCCATTTTTGATTTCTTCTCCTTGATAGACTATATTTTGGTTGGGCATGATCGGACGCAGAATGGTTACCTGATCCCCATCACGTTCCGTGTCTTCTTGACGCACTACACAATTTGCTCCGGGCGGGATCGGAGCGCCCGTATAAATCTTTGCCGCTTCGCCGGCCATAATTTCCCGCTCGGAAAAAGTTCCGGCAGGAATTTCACTCACGATCGCAAGATGCAGGGGATTATCTTCCAGCCCTGTTGAACGATAAGCATAACCATCCAGCGGAGAACGGTCAAAAGGAGGCATATCAATCTTCGCAGTCACATCCTGAGCCAATACTCTCTGAAACGCATTGGCAAGGGAAACGTTTTCCTCCCCGACAGGCCTTATCTCCTTAAGAACCAGTTCCTTAGCTTCTTCTAACTCAATCATAATTTTCATCTACTATTCATCTCGATTTTCCTCTCAAAACTCTATTTCATCATTTATCTTAGTGTATCGGCAATTCCAATCATTGTCAAAGAGACTAGATCAAGAGGGACGGTCCTTTTAACACAGCGTGTTAAAAGGACCGTCCCTCTTGCACATTTTTTGCGTTCTCCCCGTTTTGCGTTTTGCTCTAAAAAGGATTCGCCTTGAGTTTATCAACGTGTACGCGTCCATCCTCCCGATAAATCTCCAATTGTTTGCAGTCTTCTTCTATCTGAATAACTTCTCTTCCCGCTGTTATGATAACATTTTGATGACAATACGTCACAGAAAGTCTACTGTCAGATCCTATCTGAACATAGGTGGCACTAACTCCTGAACCCCCCAATTCATTAATCTTAACATCGCCTCCGGCAAAGATTTTCCCACCCCGGCATACACCTTCAATGGCGACATCTTCTTCAATATGAATTTCTGAGTTGTAGATTCCCTTTGAACACTTAAACGATCCGCCGCATTCAACGTTTGCCCCTTGTAGATAGCCTACTTCCAGGCTAAGTTTTTCCGGGATTTCGACGGACATATTTTCAACATATTGCGTCAAAGCTTCATCAACTCGTTGTAAGGCCTGCACTGATTGAACTTCAAGGGGCCCTAAACCAACCAAAAAGCGTTTTGCTGTTTGGATCGAAATAACTAAACCCTCGGATACCATTTCATCGTCTTTATGTTCCTGGATATATTTCTCGATTCGAGCACATAGTTTGGGAAGATTGGAATATTGCCTCTCCAGGATAAGTTTCAAACATTGTCCCGGTTTCAGGTTGTTGTTCCCTGAAGCTTTTAGCAAAACGGCTGTGTTAGCTAAACAGCTGTTCAGCTGATCCTGCAGATCAGACAACGATCGAAGCAGTTGCGAGCGAGCAACATATTTTTCCCCGATTAGGGTCTTGCCGCCCATAATGTTCCCATAAATCTTAGCGCCTTTTTCGGCCCTGATCTCGGCTCGGGAAACTGAACCTTTAATTTCTATTTTTCCCCCGGCCAAAATATGAAGCCCATCGTGAACATTTCCATTGACATAAACATCCCCGGGAAAATCAATACTTCCGCTTGCTAAATCAACATCCTGATTTTGCACATAGACGTTTTCTACCATGTACGTCTTTTCATCAACTCGTACCGGCTGCCCGGAACATGAGGCAATAACTTCAAGTCCATCCTCAGAAAGATGGACATTCTTTTTTAAGCGGAATTGAAAATCCTTGACCACGGCTGTTCCAATCTCTTTGCCAAACACATCTTTTCCTGGAGTTCCCGGCTTTCCCGGTATTTTACGGGCTAAAACGGTTCCCTCTTCAACTAACTTCACTTTGGAGGCGTAAAAATCAACCTTATTCTCGTCCGAAGCAATACTTTTCTGAGGCTCCCCTACAAAGTCCTCTAATCGAGCATGTTGAGGCGGAACCACTGGAGTAGCTTCAGCAACAATAACTTCACCAAAACCTTTCACGGACAATATTTCCGACCAACACTGAGGCCGACGTCCGTGAACAATCTGTAACTGTTCCAGATCTCGATTCAGCTTCGCCTCATCCCAAGCCTCGCTGCTCATAGGCAGGGCTTCCCAGTAGGCAAATTGGGCCAGATCTATAGTTTCAGAGGCTGGAAATTCCTCCGGAATAAGATAGTGTCCCGGAAGTTCATGCCTAACTTTAGCTGCGACGGCTAATCCCTGATTACGTATTTGCAATTCCCAGCTCAATTGACCCGTTTGCTGCACAGGGCAAAATTCCACTTGATCTCCAAAATTAACAAAAAAGGGCTTGCTCTGTGGACTGCCATTCCGTTGAACTTCTCCCGCCCGAGGAAAAGGGATAAAGCGTTTTACACCTTCGCCGAAGACAAACGTATATTTGTTATCCTCCCGCTTAACTTGGGTAGGGGTTAGAAGTAAATCCTCGGGAGTTTGCTCAATGACATCATTCCAAGACAAACGAACTTTCCATTTTTTTGAAAAAAATCTAGGTTTCTCCAGTACTTCAATTCCGATCTCTTCTTGTGGCAACTTAAGCTTAGTCGCCCACTCTACTCTAATTTCTTCGAGAGAATCACCATGAACGACTTCTTCCGGCATCTTAATCTCCCCGCTTATTGAAAAAATTACCTTTGAATTTACCATATCAGAAATTTATTGAAAACCACATAGGTCTTTAGTCCTAAAAGCCAATAATATTTTATAATTTAGGATAATCTTCTGAAATCAAGGAGTAGTTTGGCAAGCTTCAACATTAAAAATCTCATAATCTGAGGATTGAGTCCCATTCGGGTCCTGACTGTTCCCTGGGACTTTAGGCAATGGCTTACTAGGTGTCGGAATAACTGGTTTTAATAAGTCAACAGGCTCTTCGTCGATGACTCTGTCCGTCGTCAACCCTTGCTGCAAATTTGCAACAACTTTCTTAACATCCAGAGGATCAACCTGCCAATAACTAACCCCATCAACCTCTAAAAATGACCCCGGTAAGGTCTGGGAAATAACATTTGAACTATTAAAACTTACGGCCGTCTTAGCCACTGCCAAAATATCCTTGACGGATAAATTCGTCGACACGGCCTGCATTAATTCCGGAACAAGATAAGGCAGCTTTGGTAACGTACTTAATTGAACCATTTCTTTGACCACAGCCTTTAAGACAATCTGCTGTCGAGCCGTTCGGGAAATATCGGAAAGTGCATCATGCCGAAAACGAGCATACTCCAAAGCTTTCTCACCGTCCAGGCGCTGCAAACCTTTATGGAGATTAATATAGCCATCCTCCAGATCACCGGTTTCATAATACATATCCTTTTCCACATTAACTGGGACCCCGCCCAAGGTATCAATTATCTTCTTGAAGCCTTGGAAATTTGTCAGTATGTAACCTGAGATTGTCTCGCCGGTTAAATCTGCCACACTGTTTTGCAAGACTTCTAAATTTTTCAGCGAAGCAACAGCATTGATTTTTATATATCCATGCCCTGCGAGGAAAATCCTTGTATCTCGGGGAATAGACAATAGACTTATCCTCTGCGTTTTAGGGTCAATGCTTGCGACAATAAGAGAATCTGTATTAAATTTTCTTTCCTCCAGTCTCTGATCAGCACCGATGAGTAAAATATTGACCTGTTCGTCAAGGTTTTTGGCCGAATCATTAAAAGAATTTCCCTTGGAAATGGTTTTCCCGGAGCCACTGAATCCCTTATACCCCCAAAAACCAAGGGCCAGCACCCCACAGATCGTGATAGTTGTCAGCCTTGCGACCCATTTATTGATCATCTATAACAACTCCATCATAAAAAGCTCTTTCTTGAATTATAACCAAATTTTAGCATCTAAAAGCCCTGCCTTAACATTTATATTAAAAATGATGATTACTTTTTAGAGAAGCTCTTGAAAAATACAAATAGTCCGAAAGGATGCGTTTAACGCTTTTAAACCTTTCGGACCTTTTTCTTTTGCCAAAAATACTATAGCAAAATATTCTGTTCGCAAAAATCCCCTGTTAAAGGAAGTTCAGCAATACGATCAATAAAACCCTCACCAAACAGCGTAACAAAGTACAAAGGATTTAGGATCCGCTCCTGTCTCCCCTTATTAGGCGTAATCCCATCCTCAAGCACCCTCAAACCCTCGAGAACCGCACCATATTTCTTACGCTGAGCTTGCCAGAGCTTTTTCCTTAAGTATTCAATTTGGAGATTGACTTTCATTTCGTTCCGAATTATCCAATCATGAACATTAGCATGAATATCCTCAAGAGGCTCCAATTCTTTATAGCCTTTTTCGATAACAGACCTCAAATGCTGTATACGATGTTCAATATCCAGAGAATCCCGATCGCGAATACAACGTTCTTTGTAACCATCTAACCCCTGATAAACATCAGCCAACGTCAATCCTTCTTTGCTAAGCGTTTTCTGCCAGGAAGGTGTCACGATAACTGCCGACAACCGGGGAAATAAGATAGGCATAATAAACCCAAAGGATGAAAACACTTCTCCCAGCTGTGCCCAATAATTCAATTCTCCAGGTCCGGGAACATAGGCTAAGGTGGGGAATAAAAATTCCTGAACAATTGGCCGAGTCACAACGTTGGGAGAAAACATTCCAGGATCTTTCCTTAACAACATAGGCAAAACGTCATTATCCAAGATTTTGTCTTGGCCCCTTAAATAAAAACCGTGACCCTGATTTAAAATTGCTCGGCGTTCAGGATAGGCCAGAAATAAGTTCACTTCGCCTCCCAAGGGCTGAATCTGGGCTGAAAAACCAAGTTTTGTCCAAGCCTCAGTTCGCCGGAACAGAGCCTCCCGAACACCACAATGTAATTTGAGGATTTGTTCATACATTGGAGCCGCCAAACGTTTGAATTCCGGCAGCAAAGGATCAAACAAGATCAGGCCCCATTTTTGGAGCAGCCACTGTAACGTTAAGGCAAACCATTGAGCGAGATTTTCTGCTTGATTAAGGAAACGCCGGCAATGCTGGAGAACTAAGTCTCTAAATTCGCTATCAGGCAGCTGCAAAAGTTGCAGCTCAATAGCTTCCCAGGAGGGAACAGGCAGAATTCCCACTGATTTTCCTTCTCCGTCACCCTGGAGACTGCAGGGAAAAGGCTTCCCTTTATAATTTAGAAAGAAGGTTTTATGTATTTCTATCCAGTCATGATCCTCACTGGCAATCCAAAACACTGGTACTACAGGCCGTCCAAGCCTTTTCCGTTGTTCCTCGGCAAGGCGAATAATCGTCATCGCCTTATATAAGGTATACAAGGGTCCGGTCAAAATACCTGCTTGTTGACCGGTAATAACGACCAGGGTTTCATTGCGCCTCAGCTCGTCAATCATTTGCAGCGTTTCCTTGTTTGCCCCTAAGAAGCGGTGATAGGCTTTTAATGTATCAACAAGTTCTACTCTTGGATAATTCCTAGAATCCAGATACCTTGCTCGCTGCTCAAAGCTTTCTTGAAGCCGAGGGTTGCCGCTGGGGAAAAAAAAAGCTACTTGTTCAAAACAAGTAGCCAAGGCTTGCATCGGATCTCTCATAATTCATACCCCCGCTACCTTCCAATATACGGGGTATTTTATCATGGGCGCAGAAAAATCGCAATTTTTCCGGGCTGACCGGCGCAGATTCGTCCGATCACTGCGGCTGCCGGCGTTTGAGCAATAGTCAGCTGTTTTAACAAAGGTTCCAGATGATCTTGGGGAACTGCGATAAGAAGTCCGCCCGAAGTTATAGCATCACAGAGCACAACCTGCAATTCCTCGGGTACATCTGAAGTAAACTCTATCCAACCTTCCAGGTGACGCTGATTGGCTCTTGTCCCTCCGGGAATCGCCTGTTGCTCAATACATTGCCAAACACTCTCTAAAACCGGGACATCTTTAGCATATACTTCAGCACTTAAGCCGCTTGCCGAAAGCATCTCATGTAAATGTCCCAACAATCCGAAACCTGTTATATCCGTAACCGCGTGAACACCTGCTTCAACTGCAGCTTCAGCAGCTCCCTTGTTCAAAGCTGCCATGACCTGAATAACTTCTTGTTCTGCCTTGGCTGAAACAATACCACGCTTTATTCCTGTCGTAATAATTCCTACACCGAGAGGTTTCGTAAGAACTAAGTAATCTCCATCCTCAGCTTTAGCATTGGAAAGAACGTTATCTGGATGAACAACTCCGGTAACGGAAAGTCCATATTTCGGCTCAGAATCGTCAATGGAATGCCCTCCGACCAAAACCGCCCCCGACTCCCGGATTTTGTCACTGCCGCCCTGAAGAATTTGGGCTAATACGTCCATCTTTAATTTACTAATGGGAAACGAGACTAAGTTCATCGCCGTCAAAGGTTTGGCCCCCATGGCGTAAATGTCACTTAAAGCATTAGCCGCAGCAATTTGGCCAAAAGCATAGGGATCATCTACCACGGGAGTAAAAAAATCGACGCTCTGCACAAGAGCCTGTTCATCGTTAATTCGATATACTCCAGCGTCATCAGAAGTATCCAGGCCTACAATCAAATTAGCATCTTCTTGATTTGGAGGTAAGCAGCACAAAACTTGTGCCAGGTCCCCAGGACCTATCTTGCATCCTCAGCCTGCTTTTGTTGAGAACTGGGTCAAGCGGATTTTATCTTGACTATTGAGACCAAGTTCCATTCTAGTCACCACCAAAATTTAATATACGTTGTGGCTGTACATCACGTTGTAATTATCATTATAGCTTTATTACTCTCAACGTCAACCTAACACAGAGTGAACTTCTATTTCCAATCATCGATGCGTTGAGCTATATCCTCAATGTCTCCGTCGAGCAAAGTTCGTACATCGAAAAGTATCCAATCCTTCTGGATGCGGGTTAAAATCGCTGCTGGGCCCAAACGCAGGAACTTTTCCAGTTCGTTAACACTTCCTTGCTTGGGACGGACAGAACAAACCCATGTTGGAAGATTCACTGTGGGCCATGCCCCGCCTCCTACTTGCGATACATCCTCTCTAATTTCAACGGAAATAGTCTTACTCGGTTCCAAAACAGTTTTCAGTTCCTCTGCCTTGGCTTTCAACTCCGGGGAAGAATACGAGAGCATTCTCCAGACAGGAATTTCCCCGCCCTCTCCATTTAAGTACATACGGAGTGTTCCTTCTAAGGCAGCTAATGTCAACTTATCAATTCTGAGAGCTCTCGTCAATTGATTCGTTTTCAGACGATCAATAAAGCGACGTTTGCCGACGATAATTCCAGCCTGCGGACCACCTAACAATTTATCACCGCTGAACGTGACCAGGTCCAGTCCAGCCTTTACCGTTTGCTGAACCGTTGGTTCAGGAGGAAAACCCAAACTTATCCCATCAAAAAAACTCCCGCTCCCTAAATCCTCCATGACAGGAATACCCCGTTTTTCTCCAAGCTCCACTAACTCTGCTCCAGCAACGGCATGAGTAAAGCCTTCCAGGCGATAATTGCTGGTGTGAACCTTCAGGAGAAGCGCTGTTTCCGTGGAAATCGCATCTTCATAATCTCTGTACCAGGTCTTATTCGTGCTTCCAACCTCAACGAGTTTCGCCCCTCCGGCTTTTAAAACTTCAGGTATTCGAAAAGACCCTCCGACTTCAACTAATTCGCCGCGGGAAACAACGACTTCTTTGCCCAAGGCAAACGTATTCATCATCAGCAGTACAGCTGCAGCATTATTATTGACTACCATAGCCGCTTCTGCACCGGTAAGTTCACAAAGGAGCTGCTCAACAAGAGTATAGCGTGAGCCCCGTTCTCCGGTCTCAATATTCAATTCCAAATTACTATAGCGTTCAGCTTGAGCAGCCACGAAGCGGGCGATTTCCGGTGCAAGTAGTGCTCGGCCGCAATTTGTATGTAAGACAACGCCAGTGGCATTAATCACGCGGCGCAAATTTGTTTCAGGATTGACCAAGGCTTGATACAGTTCGTCTATCAGCCACGGCCATAGCTCCGCTTCAACATCCTCACCCCAATCCGATGTATTACTGTAGACATTTTCGCGCGCTTTTTGTAAAAGCTGTCGAACGCAATGTTTTATCCGGGGCAAGCTTCTCTTATTCGTCAAGAAGGGACCGAATTCCGCCTCTGCTTCCAGACGAGCCAGCACTTCATGAACTGCTGGAAGTGCTCTTAAACGCCGTTGTTTATCTTCCTCCATCGGTTACCACTCCTTACAGGCCGTTTTTTAAGCGACCGATTATACATTCTTAAGGCTTGCACACTTTTTAGGATTTCGACATCCAAATTAGCATATGATATAGTCACAAGCTTAATTGAGGAGGAATTTCATTGTCCAGCACAAAATTGACTCAGCTCTTACACCAGCCAGCTCAACAAGCTGTTATTATTTCATTTTCTGAACTTGCTCGTAGAAAAAACCGATTCCAGCCCTGCATCTTCTGTGGAGAAACCATGGAGGTTCAAAAGTTTAAAGGTAAAAACGTTTGCACCCGCTGTTTGCACCAGATACCGGCAATATTTTCTTTCGGCTGAGGCAAATCACCTTTGACTTATGTATGTCTTATCCTCGAAATCTTGGGAGCTGAGGGTAAGCTTAATATTAAAGATTATAATTAAGAGCCTTCCGTCACTTACGTGTCGTGAAGGCTCAATTTTCAGATAGCATTCATTATCTTATTGACAGTCCCAAGCCCCTGGTTTACACCGAAGCCTCAATGTTCAGTTTTACCTGAACGAATTTACTCGTTCTCCTTTGGCTCAGGCTTATTAAAGGAATTATTGAGTACCTGCACTGCCTTTTCGGGAATAATAACCGTCCCATGTTCACCTAAGAAAGCGCTCGCAATGGCTACAATCTCCCCGTATTCATCGAGAACAGCTTCGGCCAAGAGTCTCTTCTTCCCTGCTCCCATCCGACTTAAGATAAGGTAATATTCATCTTCAAACAGATAGAGGCTTGAACGCAATTGGTTAAATACAGGTAATCTTCCTACGGCAGAAACCACATCTTCGAAATCAGCAAAAACATAAACTAATTCCGTCACACGTCCCTTTACGGGTTTGCGTACAGCCTTTTCTTTGATCAACCCTTCCAGTTGTTCTTCTTGCTTCATAATGGTAATGACAAACTCATCATTGGTCGCCACAGTAGCCTGAATCCAAAAGGGTTGGTCTAAATTGAATTCAACTTCTTCTCTCGCTTGCGCAATAAGTTCCCAAAACAATTGTTCCGTTTTTGCTGATCGTTGAAACAAATCAGCCATCGTAATATCCCTGTCAGTAAGTTCTGTCAAGGAGATAAAGATGCGGATGGTATGCTCATTAACTTTTTGTACACGCATATACCCACTCTCCTTTCCGCATCAAGTTCATACCCTATCTTATTCTCATTATATCATATTAAGCCAGTACTTTTTCAGTTAAAACCATAGATATTGACGATCTTTATAGAACTTTAATAAATTCAAAAAATCAGTAACTAATCCCTAAAATTGTTTCCAGTCCTGAAAGTAGTCTTTCCTGGTTAAGGCTTAATCAACCCCCCTCTTGTTATCCAATTTTAAAGGAATTTTGACTTTAATGCAAACTTTTGAGAACTTCACAGCTCACAACATCTCTCCGCACGGGTAAATACGTTAATTTAACCTGGTCTTTAAGCTTAATCTGCTCATAAGCCTTATGATCAATATAAAAGGGCTGTTGTTTCTTGTTATCCCCAACTTCCAGAACATAAGCCCCTAATCTCGAGTCATATGCTTTACCCATAACTGAGCCTTGAATAACCCCTGGCTGCTTAAACCAGTCCGGCTGGGACAGTAATAACAATTCTGTATAAACACCTAAGAATCCTGCCCAAATCAGAACTTTCAACCCAAACACTATAAAGCCCAAGGCATCATGTTCAAAACGCCAGGTATACCTGAATTTCCAACCCAAACGCCCAAGGACAAGCCCCCAGATCAAAAAAAGCCCGATCAGACTAGGCCAGGTCGCACTCCAAAGATAGCGATAATAAGCTGCCATCATATACCCTCTTTAAAGTTTGTTAATCTAACCGTAAGCTCCCACTTTAAAATCAATACAAATTAACATTTTATCTAAGGCATTATCTTCTAATTTTAATACTTTGCTTTAAACCAAAAATAACCTCGCATAGAGGTTATTTTTGGTTATGATACAACAGAATTCATATCCAGAGTATAAGTATTACCCGAGCTGTCAATCACCTGGATCTCAATTTTTTTCCCTTTTAACGAGGTCAGTTTTGCACTGAAATTCCCATTTTTATCAGGTTTCACCGATTTTAGCAATTTCGGAGTTGCCGGCAGCGTATCGTAGATATTGACAACTGCATCAAGATTTACACTTCCGGCAATTACAGTAGTCGCAGCATTAATTCCGCTTAAACCGCCAGATCCATTGTCCACAAGCGGCGGGTTAAGCTGTAGTCCAAGTTTATTTATGGGATCCTCCACATTGATAAATGTGTCTATTGGGGTAGCCATTTGCCCGCCGGACACTGTCAGCTTATAACTGTGTTTCTTGTATTCTGAGCTTTTCCCATCAACGACTAAAGTGTAAGTTCCAGTAGGCAAATAAACATTAAAATTCCCGTAAGAATCAGTCGTAGTGCTCCAAGTCGTCGTGGAATTCGATATGTTCACGGCTACAGGTGCGGGTCTGTTTGACTGTTGGCTCAGATTGTCAGGCACAATACTGCCTCCGATTGAACCCGATTTTCCCTGAGTTATCCCTGCTTCTGTCGGAATAACCAGGGATACTTTCCTGACCGATGTTGATGACCCGTTGGTCGGTACTGTAATCTTTGATAATTTAACAGTTTCTGTCGTCAACATATTATTAACAGTACTTATATATTTGATGAAATAATCGCCGCTTTGCCCTATGGAAAAGGTGAATTTTCCGGTCGCGTAGTCATTGAAGGTAGGTGCCACAGTATTCCCGTTGGAATCGACCAGAGACAGAGAGCCAAAGCTATAACTTGGCAGAATCTGTTTAAGATCGTCCGTAACATCAACCTCAAGTGAAAGCCCGGCCAAAGAGTCTACACTAAAGGGAACAACGATCTGCTCCCCAAGCGGAGAACCGGCTTGAGCCAACACACCATTAGTTACATACAAAAAATAATCCTCACCCGACTTATAAGGACTCGAAGGCGTTACTATGACTGAGAGACCATCATTTGACACTTTCACCGTTGTCGAAAATTTCTTTTGTTTACTGTCCGTTACATACACGGTATTGCTATTGACACTCGAGCTCAAAAGAGGATTATTAAAAGAAACTTTCCAAATCTTGTTGACATCGTTAACAGTAACTGTCGGCCATATCTTAAAACCTAAGGCAGATGATGTAGGTGTGGTGGCCGCTAATACTGACGAAACAGGCAAAAGCAAGAAAACAATTGTCAAAAAACAAGCGATCCACCTAGTTCTTTTATTCACGCTACCATCCTTCCTATAAATTTTACGCTTCCCAATCTCTCTGATTCAACCCAGTCATAATTTTTTGCACATAGTTTTGAGTTTCTTTATAGGGTGGAATCCCCCGATACTTATCAACAGCGCCGGAACCGGCATTATAAGCCGCTAAAGTGAGGGGAATGTTCCCTTGATAATGATCCAGCAAGTTCTTCAAAAGATGGGTTCCGCCGTCCAAGTTTTGAATCGGATCATAGGCATTCTGGACACCATACGATGCAGCAGTACCGGGCATGAGCTGCATTAAACCCATAGCCCCTGCGGACGACGTAGCGTTGAAATTAAATCCCGATTCTGCTTTGACAACCTGTTTTATAAGGTTTGAATCAACTCCATATTTTTGGGCCATGGAATTAATGAGGTTATCCAGGGAACCAGGGCTTTTATTGACAGACTGAAGGTCAGAAGAATTCTGATAATCCTTCATTTGAGATCCGCCAGATCCAACCGTTCCACTTCCCATAGCGGCCTGGAGCAAGGCAGCAAAAAGCTGAGACCCGGAATTTCCGCTTCCTCCAGTATCATATAGTCCTTCATCCCCTTGCCCAGACTGCCAGGAAGCATTCATCTGCTGAACTTGAAAGAGAAGAAGCATTTGGGCAATATTCATTCCGATACCTCCTTTCCTGCTCTGACCCTAAAGCTTACCAAAAATTATGACTTTAATTGACTCAAGCTTTCAACCTCGCTGCTGCGAAGAATCTCCTCCGGAATAAGTTGAATGACAATCCTATCGGTGAGATTGGCAATACCACCAATGAAAGGGGCAGTCAATAATGGAGGCGGTGGTGCGATATTCTCCAAAATTCGAACCTCCCGGACTTGATCGACGGCAAAACCGACATTCTCGCCATGAACCTCGGTAATTAGAGCAAAGGTGTTGTGTCCCTCGTGCTCAGCATCTATGTCCGATTTATCCTTTGTTCCTCCGAAACTAAACCGCTCGTGCAGATCAATAATGGGGATGGCCTCGTCCCGCAGGTTGATCAAGCCACAAACATAGGAAGGAGCCTGCGGAATCGTCCGCAGCTCTCCCAAGCGGGTAATTTCACGAATAATATCGATGGGCATGGCATATTCTTCTTCATTTAATTTAAAAATAACCACCTGAACTGGCATGAATTCACCTTCTTAACTAAATCTTCCCGACGTCATTAACAGCCTTACTCAACATCTCATCTTGAGTCTGAATCACTTTTTGATTCGCTTCATAGGCTTTCATGACCGTCATCATTTGAACCATTTCTCCCGAAAGATCAACGTTCGATGCTTCGATAGAACCCTGAAGCACTTGAGGATTTGCCGAGCCTTGAACCGCCTGAGTGGAGCTGTAAAGTGACTGTCCTTCACGAGTTAAGGCTGTTTCCGGAATATCAACAATCCGCAGGCGATCAACCACTTGCCCTTTATCCTTAACAGTCCCATCGGCCGTAACGCTAAAATCGGGGCTAAGAGGACCGATAGAACCCTTTTGGCCCTGCACTGCATACCCATCAGGAGTCTCAAGCATTCCATTGGCATTGAGCTTAAAATGACCATCACGGGTATATCGTTCTCCTTGCGGCGTCTGAACCACAAAATATCCCGGCGAGGTTAAGGCTAAATCTGTCTTAAGGTCTGTCTTTTGCGGAGCACCCTGGGCATTCAACACAGAACCGCGGTCAACACTGACTCCTGTTACCATGGAACCGATTGGTGCAACCTCCGAACCCACGTTACCAGAGTCTATACGGTCTGTAAGAATGGAGTCAAAAGCCCGATTGCTGGCCAGCTCCTCTTTATACCCGGGTGTCCTTATATTTGCAATATTATCGCCAATAACTTCACTTTGGGTTTGGGTTGCCAGCATTCCCAAAGCCGACGTATATAATCCTCGAATCACTCGACTTCCCGCCTTATTGATCTAAATTTACTTTTGCTGAATAACCATCCGCAGCAATCCTAATTGAGAAGAGATAGTATGAGCGAGAGACTCATAATAAAGGCCGTTTTCGGCAACATTGGACATTTCCTTATCAATATCCACATTGTTGCCGTCATTTCGTAATGACGTGGATTGATCTAGAACAACTCCATTATTATCCGGCCCTAAGACACCAGAAAGGTGCTGGGGAAGAGTCTCTTTCATCGGCAATATTCCGCCGTCTTTCCCTAATGCTGTCCCCAACACCGTTTGAAAGTCTACATCAGAGCGTTTGAAATTTGGAGTATCAACATTGGCCACATTGTTGGACAATACCTGTTGCCGTAAACTGGATGCCTCAAGGCCTTTTTGCAAAACACTTAAGACCGGCCCATCTAACCAACCAGACATTTTTCTTACCTCCTAATGGTATTGGCGATACCCCACATCTGATCTCCGTCGGAGATTAAACGGGCATTCAATTGGTAGGCCCGCTGGGCCTGGATAAGATCCGTCATCGAGGTGGCCAAATCGACATTCGATTGTTCCAGAGACTGACCGCGAATCGTTCCTAAGGTGACGTTCCCCATGGTGCTCCCCGGCTGGCCAACCTGGGGTGCCCCGGAATTAACCGTTGCCGTATACAGATTATCGGCATTTTTAGATAACCCTTCAGGGTTTTGAAAGCCTACAAGAGAAATCTGCCCGAAGGTCGTCTCCTTGCCCGCCACATCGCCCGATACGTTTCCCTTAGCTGAAACCTTTAAGTTAATCGCTCCGGCAGGAATCTTGATGCTCGGTTGAAGCAGATTCCCTTGCATATCCGCAAACTGCCCCGAACCATCAACTTGAAAATTTCCTACCCGAGTATACGCTGTATTTCCATCCGCCGTTTTAACCTGAAAGAATCCCGCCCCATCAATACCCAAATCCAAGGGACGATCTGTGGGAGAAAGCGTACCTTGTTGGAAATTGGTCCCGATTCCATTTGTCAGAACCCCGGCTCCAACACCGGTAGTAATCGCCGTATTCCCGGTGAATTTGGGATTAGCCGTCTGCACCTGTGTCGACAAAGCCTCGGCGAAATCCGTTTGACTTTCTTTATAGCCCAATGTATTGACATTGGCAATATTATTTCCGATGGTATCAATCGCCAGTTGCTGCGCACGAATCCCCGCCGCACCAGTTCCTAATAGGCGCATGAAGCAGCCCTCCGTGTTCTATCGCTATGCTCATGTACTTTCTAAACATGGTAACTATAAGATGTCTATGAAATATTCCTTAATAAGTCAATGATTAACTACGTTTGAGGTCAATCAATTCTTGCAAAAGGGTGTCTGATACGGTAATAACCCGTGAATTGGCTTGGAATCCACGCTGAGCTGTGATCATATCGGTCATCTCCTGGGAAAGGTCAACGTTGGACATTTCCAGAGCGCCAGTCACTAACGAAGTTTTCGATGGGTAAGCGGATGAACCGCCTACTCCATAGGTAGTAGCTGTTCCGGTGTTATTTGTGGCAGTATAATAGCCATTTCCGATACTCTGCAGTCCAGCATCATTTGTAAATTGGACTATCCCTATACCGTTAGACAGCACCGAAGAAGGGGTGGTTCCATCCTTTGGAATCACTGTAATAGCCCCTGTCGAATCTATACTATAGGTATTTGCGTTCAGATCAATATTAATTGGCGTGCCGCTGGTATCCAGTACCATTGCACCAGTCGCCGGATCCACTAAGTTACCGCTGCCATCAAAAGTAAAGCTACCTGAACGAGTATATACCGTATCCCCTGCGTTTGTCTTTAAAGCAAAGAAACCCGACCCCTGGATCATCATATCTGTAGGGTTGCCTGTGGTCTGATTGCTCCCTTGAGTCATAACTTGATTAATGGCTCCAATTGAAGTACCTAAACCAACCTGTATCGGGTTTGTACCCCCAGTAGTGCTGGCGGTTGGCGTTGAAGCTCCTTGTATTGTCTGGCTTAAAGCCGTCGCAAAAGTCACAGTGCTCCTCTTAAAACCAGGTGTATTTACATTTGCAATATTATTCCCAATTACGTCCATCTTTGTCTGATGAGCTTTCAACCCAGAAATCGCCGAATAAAGCGATCGCATCATAGCTGTATTTCCTCCCTTATATGTTTCATGCACGTTTACCTAGATATTTTTAATGCTGTAGATTTAATGCCAAGTAAATGGTGAACTCGCTTACGCTAAAGCTGAAGCTGAACATCGGGGCTTCAGATACAATAATGTCCAGTGGACATTATTGCCGAGCCGCCTTTCCCAATAGAAATACTTAGCGGCGAAGGAGGACTCTACCCCACCTGAAGTTAACGCAGGACCCACCACCACTTATAGAAGTGGTGGTCTTCAAAACTGGATAAATCAGTATTACTTGTTAGGCGTACTGTTGGTTGGACTAGTTGCACCGGTAGTATTAGTTGTACCGCTGGTATTAGTTGAACTCGTTGTACTACCAGCGATCTGCTGATCCTGAACTTGTGTAATCATGCTCATTTCCAAATCCACCAGCGTTCCGTCGGACTTGCGAATCTGAAGTTTGGGGTCACCGTCAAGCCACTTCACCGCTTCGACGGTACCGGAAATTGGAGTTTTGCCATCTGTGTCCATCCCACTCACGGACTTGCCGATTAGGGCCGCTCCTTGGGCAAGCAATGATTGTTGGTTGTAAGCAGAAAAGTTTGTATTCAGTGTATCCATGCCAGTTGCAATATTGGTCATCTGCTCCAGGGCACTGAACTGAGCCATCTGAGCAATAGATTGAGTATCATCCATAGGATTCATAGGGTCTTGATTTTCCATCTGAGTTACAAGCAATTTGAGAAAGTCATCCTTTCCCAGGATAGAATTACTATTTGTATTGCTTGTATTTTTTGTATTACTTGCACTCGCTGCAGAATTTGTTCCATCGATTGTATTACTCAAGGATATACCTCCTTTTAAGCGGTAACATTAAGCTGGTTAGAACCATCCTCATCTAACGAAGGAATGTTTAGGATTGGTGCAAGTTCTTCGTCCTCAGCAGTGGTTGTACTCCGTTGTTGAGATTGAGTGGATTCTTGTCCCTGAGAATTCTGTTGACGATCTCCGCCCAAACTCATTTGCATCATGCCACAGTTAATTCCTTGATTTGCCAAGGCTTGACGCAAATCCGGCAATTGATTTTGCAGCAGCTGGCCTGTTGCGGCCTGAGAAGCCTGAACTTGAAGGTGAACCTGCCCATTCTCCCAGCGCAGGTCAATTTGGATCTTGCCCAAATCTGCCGGCTGAAGCTGAATGTCCAACTGTTTCAAAACCTGCGGCCTGTTCATAAGCTGCTCACTAACTGCCGCAGAGATCTGCTGATAAACTGGAATAGCGGCTGTCTTCCCGTCTGTGACGTTAGCCGCTGTAATATTATTGGTTAGCCCCATATTCAAAAGAGGATCTTGATTTTGATTTTGATTTTGCATAGCTTTTACTTCTGAAGGTTCATTGGATTTCGTGCTTGTTTCATTAATAAGTTCTTCATTAAGAATTCCCTTAGCCTTCGTCAGCAAGGATGCATCTTTGGAGCCTTCATCTCCATTACCGGCAAGCGAATTCAAAAAGGTTTGTAAGAAAGACTTTGCACTTGCTGCAGAGCTGTTCTTGTTAAACCCAGCGACCAAACCTTCAGTCTTAGACGACAAAACTGTATCTTCAGTACCCTTGTTTTCTTCACTAAGTAAATTGCTTAGAGCCGTCAACAAAGAAGTTTTTGAGTCCTGAACCGATTTGTTCTCGTTAGACCCCGTAACGGAGGAACTATCAAGCTTGGCGTATAAATCTGTCTTTTGCTTGCCTTTTTCTCCTTCATCCTGTAAGAAACCGAGAATACCTTGTAATAAAGTATTCAAATCCAAAGTCGAGGCGTTATCCTTACCAACCCCTAATGCCAGGCTGGCAGACGATTCTTGACTTACTTGTTGCCCGTTGACATCTTGTTGAGCGTTTTGAGCGATTTGAGCAGCTTGGGATTCTGCTCCGTCATCACCTGCAGCCATAAGCCATCCTTGGATGATTTTTGCGAACTCTTGGTTAGTCTTAGCATCACCATTTTTCAGGTTAATTCCTGAATTTGAGGCAGTACTTTTTCCTGAAATATCAGTAATCTTACCGGAAAGTTCTTTCAATAGATCAGCGATAACCTGTTTATATTTATCCAATTCCGAAATTGCGGGGTTAATCCCCTGAGATTTCACCATTGTCGTCCCTAACTGGGAAGAAACCTCATCTGAAGACTGAGAAAGAAGATTCATCAGAGCTAACTCCAGGTTCTTACTATCTAAGAGCGAACCCTTAGACATTGCTGAGTTAACCGTCAATGAATTCACCGTCTCCAGGCTTGCTTTGTTTCCGGAATTAGCCTCCTTGCCTGCCGGAAATTCGTTCTGCAGCCTCATCTGAGCAAGAAAAGGCAACGCCAAATTAGCATATCCCATCACACTTCCCTGTTCATTGGACGTGTTCTCTGAGATATGCTTGGAGTTTTGACTAGTCTGCTTTTTCTGTGCATCGTGACTTGCTCCAGAACTCTGCCCTTTCGTATCTGCGGCTGATTTGCTTTGAATCTGACCGTTAAGCATTTGTGCGAAAGCACTTGCTGCGTTGCCGGAACTGTCTGCCGCAGTTTTTCCCTTGGTGGTTGATGCATTTCCTGTCTTGCTGCCGCCCTTGGGAACTTCCGAAAGGACATCAATACTTGCCATGCCTGCCATCACCTCCTTCATAACTCTATTAGTTTTATCGACAAAGTTCCCCTAAAACATTAGAATGTTTAGAACAAATTTTTCTTTTGCCGGCTGAGTCTTCCCCGCAAGCGCATAATCGCTTGGGAATGGAGCTGGGATATCCTGGATTCTGACAACTTCAAGACAGCGGCAATTTCCTTTAGCGTAAGTTCTTCTTGATAATAAAGAGCAACGACTAACTTTTCTTTCTCAGGCAATTTTTCTACAGCCAGAGCAAGGATCTTTTTTTGTTCTTCTTTTTCAATCGCCTGGTAGGCCTCTTGAGCGTCATCATCAATCAGTAAATTAAGAGGCGAGCCGCTGCTTTCACCTTCACTATCAACTGTCGTTTCATCAAAGGACGTCAAGGTCAGCACCTGAGCTTGAGCCAAAACCCCTTCGATTTCTTCGACTTTAACATTCAGCATTTTAGCAACTTCTTCAGAAGTAGCTGCACGCCCCAGCTGACATTCCAGCTCTGCAAAACCGTCTTGAACTCGTTTTACCTTCTGTCTGGCAGAATGGGGGACCCAATCCATCGTTCGTAATCCATCGATCATAGCTCCTCGAATCCGAATAGAAGCATAGGTTTCGAATTTAAACCCGCGAGCAGCTTCGAAGCGATCAATGGCATCGAGCAGCCCGAAAACTCCATATCCTATGATATCATCTTCCTCAATATGGGGCGGGAGAGACATAGATAAACGTCCGGCAATACGTTTGACTAAAGGTAAATACCGTTCAATATACTCTTGTTTCAATTGTCCCCGTGAAACGGATTCATAAGCATTTGGTATCAAGTCTACTCACCTCCCCAACCCATTCGACGTATAATATCGGCTTGTTTCTTGCTGTCCGGTAAGCCTAAACTTAAATCTTTGTCTACCTGCCCGGGAACATCAGAACTTTGCATAAATGACGTAAGATCATCCTCTCCGACGGAAAAATCAACTAACCCGCCGCGTCCCGCTTCGTTCTTATCCGCTCCAGGCTGCGGCAAAGCAGTTTTCTCAAAAGCTCTTAAGGTTCCTATTAAGAGCAGAAACATTATTCCAAAGGAAACGCCCGCCCGCACAATGACATTAAATATCTCTACCCCATTAACCCAACTAAGTAAAGCAACAATCAGAGCAACTACAAGAGAAATGCGCATCAACCAGACCGTGAAATTCGGGTTGCTTTTCATGGTCGCTAAACCACCTTTTCCCCATGATTAATGGTTCGAATGCGTAGTTCCCCTGTCGCCACATTAAAATGAATCGTTCTGCCAAAACTTCCGCCGACATCAGAGACCAACAGCGGAATTCTATGTTTTTTCAGTTCTTGGTCTACTGCTTCAGCATTGCGGTCTCCGATCTTGAGAACAGGCGTTTTTCCCGGAAACGAAAACATCTGTGCGCCGCCGGCGATTTTAGCTTTGAGACGAGATTGACTTGCTCCCATATCTAAAATTTGCCTCAACATGAGCTCCAGAGCAGTGTCTGCGTACTTCATCGGGTTCCCGCCTTGACTTCCTATTGAAGTAGGCAGCATAATATGGGCCATTCCACCCAATTTTAGAGCTGGGTCATAGACACAAATTCCGATGCAAGACCCTAATCCGGCTGTCATTAAGAGATCCGGAGATTTCGCAGTTTTAAAATCAGCCATGCCGACAGTGATAATCCCACTCATAATCCCATTGCCCCTAACAATTTTTCCAAAGAACCTTCATCAGGCAGAAAGATGAATTGTCCTTCAATTTTTGGCAATCCGGAAAGCTGCGTATCAATAAACAACACAGTATCGTCCAGCGTCCCTTCCTCGAGAAAAATTGCGTCTAAAAGTGCCCCTATCATATCTATGGACAGCGCCGGCACTGATGCTTGAAGAGGGATACCTGAAAACTCTGTTAAAGCAATCAGGAAAGAGCTCACCAAGATGTTTCCAACCTCTTTCAAAGCCGACTGTGCCATCTCATCGCTGAAAAGATCCCTTTCTTCGCTGTTCCCGAAAAGAGCCTGAACGACAATCCCAGCACTTTCGACAGGGAAGAAAAAAACCGCTTTCCCGGGAGCCGCCCCTTCAACTTTGACATAAATGACCGCCTGAGGTGTGTCCAATTGTCCCACGATCGCCGTAATCTGTTCAAAAGGAACTGCCCAAACTTCTGGTACAGACATATCAATCCGTCGTTGTAAGAGGGTGGATAAAGCCGTAGCAGCATGGCCGGAGCCAATATTTCCGATTTCACGCAGGGCATCCAGTTGGCACTGTGTCACTTCCATAGTTCTATATCAACCCTTTCTTTCGCATTTCTCTTTGGCGTTCAAAAACACAGCGAATGATATGGTCTCTTTCTCGTTCTGTAAGATCACTAAACTCGACAGTAACATCATAACGCTTCGTTTCTTCGATCTTCGCTGTCCGGCAAACACGGCCTGACGTCCGAATTTCTCCGTTAGGAAGACCTAAAAGAACATAAAGAAGTGCTTTATTCTCCACCGTTTCATCGGTAATAAAGCGTACACCCCCGCCGCTTAAGTCAACCATCGTACCTCTGAAAAGATCACTTAGTCCCTCATCGGTCACAGTTCTAAAGGAAATAGAAAAGGAGGCAGGGACTCGGACAAAATTACGACGCTGAACCTTTTTAATGGCATCAGGAAACTTCAAGACAAAAAGCGGTATGGGAACTGCAATTCGCTGCATAATCTCCCCCTCGAACTCATAAGCCGACAAATTATCCCAAAAAGTAATAATAACCTTTGTCCCTTCACGCAGGGGCACAACTTCGCCTTTTTCGTAAGGTGCACCTACTGTGAGGATTTTTTCTCCTACTTCCTCAATGCGGGATCGATATTTTCCACTATATTCTCCATCGAGCACGATAAGATCTATAGCAAGACCGTGTGAAAGCTTCTCACTATATGACAAAATCATTCCCCCCCTTTAACTTATTGACTTGGCCTTACGAATGGGAACGAAGCAATTTGCTTAAAAAGCCCTTGATTCCCTCAACTTGACGAGGCGGATAATTGTTTGCCCCAACAATCGTGCTGGAAATCCACTGTATGCAGCGATAAGCTGAGCTTTCAGGATAGCCGATTCCCAAGGGAACCTGCTGCATAACGGCACGGCCCATCAAAGGATCATCATAAACCCAGCCCCAGGAATCAATCGATTCCTTTAGAAATCTGCTGGCTGCAGTTTCCAAGCGCGTAAAGGTTGCCTGTGCTTCACCTTCTGTTCGTACCCTGTTGGCAACGACGTGCGTAGGTACCTTTATCGTTTCTTTATTCAAGGTTTTAAGTACACCATAAGCATCAATCAAAGCCGTAGGTTCCGGCGTTGTCAGGAGTATAATCTCATCTGCTCCCCGCAGAAAGTTGGTTACCGTGTGTCCAATCCCTGCCCCCGTATCAATTAGCAGCACATCAGCTAAGCCCTCCAGCCGTCCAAGATTCGTTAGTACATTAGCAATCTTGTCTTTTTCCATGTTGGCAAGATCTTGGACTCCGGCACCGCCCGGAATGATCATAATTCCCTGAGGACCAGTAAGGAGAATCTGCTCAATGGATTTTTCTCCGGCCAGTAAATGTTCAATAGTATACTTGGCGGTAAGACCAAAGGAAATATCAACATTAGCAAGGCCCAAATCCCCGTCAAGAATAATGACGCGTTTTCCATATTCAGCTAAGGCCAAAGCAAGGTTAACTGTGAAATTAGTTTTCCCTGCCCCACCTTTGCCGCTCGTCACAGCAAGAACTCTCATTTTCGTTTGTTCGTGTTTTTCTTTCGAGACTAACTTACGCAAGGCGCTAGCTTGATCATTCACAGCGCTTCCCCTCTCCAAACACAAAGCGTACCAACCGATTTGAGTTAGCAGCAACAATATCATCCGGGACATTTTGACCGTTTGTTAAATAGGCTGTCGGGAGTTTTGCCTGATCCAAGAAATTCAAGATTACCCCAGGGCTCTCAGTCTCATCGAGCTTTGTAAAGATAAAATGGGTCGACAAGTCTTTAAAACGTTGATAGATCTTTAACTGATCCGCAAGCTGTGTCGTCGCACTCATCACAAGCATTGTGTAATCAGGGTTGGCCTTTTTCAAAAATGCCCTCAATTCCGACATATGCAAATCATGATGAGGGCTTCGGCCTGCAGTGTCTATAAAAATTAAATCTTTATCCTGATGACGGCTCATGGCCACCTGAAGTTCGGAGGGTGTCATTACGACATCTACGGGCACTCCAATAATCTCGCCAAAAGTTTTGATTTGCTCGACAGCAGCAACACGATACGTATCTGCCGTGATCAAGGCTACGTTTCGCTTATCAACAATACTAAAACCCGCCGCCAGTTTACCAATCGTTGTTGTTTTGCCAACGCCTGTCGGACCAATGAGAGCAATAACCTGCGGCTTCTCTCTATCTGTCTGGATCGGACCCGTTGGTCCGCAGATTTGTATCATTTCTGCTTCAATCTGCGCATAAACTTGGTCGTCGTCCTCCCACTTATCTTCCGGCAGAATTTGTTGGACATGCCCGATCAGGCACTTAATCAGAGGTTCACTAACTCCTCGGTTCTGGAGACGATCTGCCCATTTTTGCAGAACTGAGGGCCAGACCTTTTTTTCACTTCCCAGGATCTCAATGTTCTGATTTAATTTTTCCAACAATAAATGCATGGACTTTAAATCATTTTGCAAAATTTCCTGGTGGCCTGGAGGATCTAAAACGGGAGGAACTTTGCTTGCTCTTTCCTCCTCGCGTTTAAATTCATATCTCGGAGTGTTAAGGCCAAGTGCCGGTTTTTCCTCGATAGCCGCCGTAATTTCAACCTTCATCGTGCCAAAAAGACCGAGAAAGCCTCCTTCGCGAAATTCACGGGTCTGAAGAATAACGGCTTCTGATCCAAGTTCTCTTTTAACTTTCCCCATGGTTTCGGCAACGTTATCACCTACAAACCGCCTAACTCGCACGATCCATCCCCACCATTCCTATTGCTTGAACTTGTATACCTTGGACCAATTCGTTATATGAAAGCACGATGAGATGTGGAAGCTGCCGCTCTGTCACTCGTTTGATGTTAATTCTGACGAGCGGAGCACAAACTAACACAGGTGTCAGCCCTTTAAGCACAAACTTTTCCACCTCTCGCGAAAGATTTTGAACAAAGACTTGTAATAGCTTCGGATCCAGAGCTAAGAAAGAGCCATAATCAGACGGTTGAATACTGTCTAGAATTTGCTGCTCGCTTGTCGGATCCAACGTCAAGACAGACAACGTTTTATCCTTGCCGACCAGGGGCTGCGTAATCTGACGCGCTAATCCCTGTCTGACATGTTCTGTCAGACGGTCAATATCTTTCGTGGTTTGAGCTTGATCGGCTAAGGTTTCTAAGATCGATACCATATCTCGGATGGAGACTCTTTCTCGCAGCAAGTTCGCTAAGACTTTCTGAACTTGTCCCAGACTGAGTATGTCTGGCATGAGCTCTTCGACCACGGCAGGAGCTTGTTCCTTGGCATGATCGATAAGCGTTTTTACATCCTGGCGATTGAGAATCTCCCAGGCATTCGTCTTGATAATTTCCGTAAGATGGGTGGCTAAAACTGTCGGAGCATCGACAACCATCCAGCCCTTAAGCTCTGCCTGTTCGCGGTACATAGCATTGATCCATTTCGCTTCAAGTCCAAAGGCCGGATCTCTGGTCGGCGTTCCCGGAATAGCATCGTCATCCATGCCGCTGCTCATGGCCATATAATGATCAGCCTGGATCTCACCGGCTGCAATTTCCGCTCCCCTAATCTTAATGACATATTGATTAGGCTGTAAGTTCATATTGTCGCGAACCCGAATCACCGGAACGATAAACCCAAGCTCACTGGCTATTTGCCGGCGAATGAGCACGATTCTGTCCAGCAAATCTCCGCCTCTCTGCACATCGACTAAGGCTACCAGGGCATAGCCAAGTTCCAGTTCCATATGGTCAACATGCAAAAGGTTCAAGACATTTTCCGGTTTTTTGCTCTCAGCAATCTCTGATTCCCGAGCAGCAACCGTTTCCTTAACAACAGAAACCTTGGATTTTTTTCGGATCGCCAAGCCGGCAAAAATTAAAAATGCTGCTACTATAAACATAGGGATCGGCGGTAAACCCAAGAGAGCTAAAGTTATTAAAACTCCGGCCGTAATAAAAAGCGTCGTCGGATTTTGGAACAACTGTTTGCTCAAATCCTGGCCTAAGCTGTTGTCTGAAGCTGCCCGAGTCACTACAAGGCCTGTCGCTGTGGAGATTAACAGCGCCGGTATCTGGGAAACCAAGCCGTCGCCGATGGTTAAAATCGTATATTTGTTCAGGGCATCAAGCAAAGGCAGGCCTTGCATGGCCACACCAATAATAAAACCTCCCAGAATATTGACAACCATAATAATAATTGCGGCGATAGCATCCCCTTTAATGAACTTTGTGGAGCCATCCATAGCTCCATAAAAGTCAGCTTCCCGCTGTATACCTTTCCGCCGTTCACGAGCCTGCAGTTCGTTAATCATCCCGGCATTAAGGTCTGCATCAATGGACATCTGCTTTCCAGGCATAGCATCCAAGGTAAAACGAGCAGCCACCTCTGAAACACGTTCAGCCCCTTTGGTGATAACTATAAATTGCACAATCACCAGGATAAAGAAGACGACAAAACCGACAACTGCGTTGCCGCGAATGACGAATTGTCCAAACTGCTGGATGACTTGTCCGGCATAACCGTCGAGAAGGACAAGGCGTGTCGTCGAGATATTTAAGGACAGCCGAAACAAGGTCATGGTCAATAAAAGGGAAGGGAGAGCCGAGAACTCTAAGGGTTCCTTGGCAAAAAAGGCAATCATTAAAGTTAAGACTGATCCCGTAATATTGAGAGTAATTAATAGATCCAATAAGGCTGCCGGCAGAGGGATAACCATCATGACCACGATGCCTACCATCCCGATTGCTGCTATAACGTCCGTATTATTTAATAACCGGCGTTTCATCGATACGGCCAAATAAGGTTCCTCCTTTAGTCATCCTCATGCTCGTTTCCTTTTTTTCAAACGATAAACAAAAGCCAGAACTTCGGCAACAGCCTTGTAAAGTTCTTCCGGAATCCCCTGCCCAATCTCCACTTGAGCGTAGAGAGCACGAGCCAGGGGCCTATTTTCCATGATTACAAGGCCATATTCTTTAGCCAATTCCCGCATCCGCAAAGCGATTTCATCTTGCCCTTTGGCAACAACGTAGGGTGCGCTTTGCTCTTTCAAATCATAGCGAAGAGCAACTGCATAGTGTGTGGGGTTGGTGATGACGACATCAGCCTTTTTCATATCCTGCATCATCCGGCTCAAAGCTAAAGCACGCTGTTTTCTTTTGATTTCCCTCTTGATCTCTGGATTACCCTCAGTTTGCTTGAATTCTTGTTTCAATTCTTCATGAGACATCCGTAATTGTTTTTCATGATCCCAGCGCTGATAAAAATAGTCCAAAATCGCCAAGCCGAAAAAGGAAATTGAGATTTTCCAGCCTAGTTCCAACAAAGCCTGGCCTAAAAAAACCGCCCCCTGCCCCACGTCCAGTTGCTGAAGGGCAGGATAGATCTGAAGTCTGTCACGAACGCTTGCATATAAGAAATACCCGATCAGAATCACTTTTGTCATTGATTTCGCTAATTCCACCCAAGCCTTGACGCCAAACATTCGTTTTGCGCCACCGATGGGACTTAAGCGGGAAATCTGCGGTTGCAAGGGTTCAAAGGTGAAAAGAATTCCAACTTGAAGATAATTGGCTGCTAAAGCAACCAAAAAGCCAGCGGCTAAAATTGGCCCCACGATTTGAATCCCGATCCACAAAAGGTTAACCATAAGGTTGGCAACAGAACTCTCAGTCCATTCGGAAGAAAGGTTCAATACATAGGGAAATAGTCCCGCCATACGCTGCAGCATAACCGGAAGCCAGAACTTGAGGACCGCCACAGCGGTTAAAAGCATAAAGGAAGAAATGATTTCCTGACTCTTAAAAATCTGACCTTTATGACGCGCTTCGCTGCGCCGTTTGGCTGTAGCCGGATGTTTTTTCTCACTCACTGCTTCCACCCCTGATATAAATTCAAGAGCCAGGTCATATCGATATTGAAGAGATGAGAAACAGCTTCACCAAAAAAAGGTACGGTCAGTAATAAAATAATAAGTCCAAAGATGACCTTTACGGGAAAAACAACGGAAAAAATATTAAATTGGGGCACGGTTCTCATCAAAAGGCCCACCCCGATATCTGAAACAACAAGGGCCCCAAACACAGGCAAAGCGATTTGAGCGGATAAAGAGAAAACATGAGCAACAAGACCGGCGAAATAGAGATAATCAACAGGCAGTTTTGACGGGTTAAGAGGAATGTAAGCATAACTCTTGACCATAGCCGCAATCAAATAATGATGAGCATTCGTCGCTAATAAAAGCATCGTAGCCAGGATCATTTGAAAGTTGCCCGTCAGAGGGCTTTGTGCCCCATATACGGGGTCAATGGCAGAAGCCATCGAAAAACCCATCTGAAAATCTATAAGCTGCCCTGCACCCTGGAAAATGGCAGTTAGTAAAGAAACAACATAGCCAATGACCAGTCCCACAAAAATTTCCTTCATAACGACTGCAATGTAAGGTAATAGTTCACTGGGAATTGTCGGATGGGTGGCAAAGATCAAAGGATAGACAATCACTGTAAAACAACCCGCCAAACTGAGCCTGATAAGTGTCGGGACACCTCTGGCGCCAAACACAGGAGCCAAGATTATCATTCCGGCCCAACGGGAAAGAATCAGTAAAAATAAGGAGAGGTTCCATTGGAGAATTTGCGCTAGACTCAATTTCTTCCCTCCTGTGTCAAGACGCTATTTTAAAGGTTCTATAAATTCCCAAATGAAGCCAGCTGATTCAGCAAGTTTGTGGTAAAGGCCGTGATGACAGACAACATCCAAGGACCCAGTATAAGAAGAATGGCAACTACAGCAATTACTTTAGGAATGAAGGAAAGGGTTTGTTCCTGGATTTGAGTCATAGACTGAAAGATGCTGACCAATAGGCCTACAATCAGGCTGGCGCCAAGAACAGGCCCGCCCACGAGAATCACTGTTCCAAGAGCTTCTTTGGCTAAATATAGCACTGTATTCTGACTCACATCACGTTCTCCTTTTCCTTATTTGAAACTGGTTACCAGGGACTGCACTACTAAATGCCAGCCATCCACGAGAACAAACAGGAGTATTTTAAAGGGCAAAGAGATCATCATCGGGGGCAGCATCATCATGCCGATAGACATGAGAGTACTTGAAACGATCATATCGATAACCATAAAGGGAATAAAAATCGCAAATCCCATCTGAAAGGCTGTCTTTAATTCGCTGATAACAAAAGCAGGAATGAGAACATACGTCGGAATATCGCGATACGTTTTGGGACGCTCCATTTTAGCCAGTCCTACGAAAAGTTCCAGGTCCTTTTCCCGAGTCTGCTTAAACATAAAACCTCTTAAGGGCTCCTCAGCTTTGGTTAAGGCTTCAGTTTGGGTGATCTGATTTTTCATATAAGGCTGAATGGCATTCGTATTAATCTGATTCCAGGTTGGAGCCATCACAAAAAAGGACAGGAATAAAGCCAATCCTACTAAGACCTGGTTGGGAGGGAGCTGCTGGGTCCCCAGAGCATTGCGGACAAAGGACAACACGATTATGATGCGTGTAAATGAGGTCATCAGCATGAGAATTGACGGTGCCAGCGTCAAGACCGTCAAGGCCATCAATAATTGCAGAGATGTCCCCATTTGCTGTGAGGTAGACGTTCCGAGATCCAAGGTAACTCCAGCCGCAAAAACATTCTGGGGATTCGCCAACATTCCCATACCCAAAGCTAAGCCTAAAGGAATTCCCCGCCTTAACAGTTTCTGAGACCTGCTTGAAGAATGCATTATTTTTCGTCCTCCTCAAGCAAACGATCTAATTCTTCCGGAAAAATCTCCTTCCGGCGGAGATGTCTTCTTCGCCAAAGTTTGGCCAAATTCATAATCCAACCCTCAACTTTTTCAACAGGGCGTGAAGCTATCTCATCCAAAATTTCTGCAGCAACCTCAGGATCATTAATCTCACTCAGCTTAAGGAGATGATGATCTGACCCCCCCAAGACCTGTAACTGACCTGCAATTTCGACTAAGTATAAGCTTTGTTGTCCACTTAAGACCTGGCGGTCAAGAACCCTAGCCCAAGGAGCATTGAGGCTTCGAATCTTCGCCTGGTTGAGACGGCGAATGATCCAAAGTGATACGAGCAAGATTAAAAGGAAAACCACAAACGTTCCTATAAGCCCCCACCATGAGGAGCCGGCTTGTGCTACAGGCGTAATGCTGCCACTTGAAGGAAACGATTTGTCTTGATTGAACATGACTATTTCAACGCCTTTGTGACAGCCTCAATAACACGATCAGCTTGAAAGGGTTTGACGACAAAATCTTTAGCCCCGGACTGAATTGCTTCGATAACCATAGACTGTTGGCCCATAGCGCTGCACATAATGATCTTCGCCTTCGGATCCCGCTTAACGATTTCTTTAACAGCCTGAAGTCCATCCATTTCCGGCATTGTAATGTCCATAATCGTTAAATCCGGTTGCAGTTCCATATACTTTTCCACGGCAATAGCCCCATTTTCTGCCTCGCCGGCTACGGTAACCCCATTCTTGGTCAAAATATCCTTCAACATCATACGCATAAAAGCAGCATCATCAACGATCATTACAGAACTCACACAATTTTCCTCCTTAATATTAAACTTTTAACAGTTTACATAATTATAATTTTAAATCTTGTTTTAAGATTAAACATTTCCCACGGTATGCTGTAACGGCATATCATAACACTCCAGCCTAAGAGTTCAGTGAAATCCTTTCCGTTGGCTGAACAATATCGGTAATACGAATACCAAAAGTTTCATTGACGACAACCACTTCACATTTAGCGATCAGCTTGCCATTGACAATCATATCTACTGCTTCCCCAGCCAAGCGATCAAGTTCGACGACTGACCCCGGACCCATTTCCAGAATCTCCTTAATCGTTTTTTTCGTCCGACCCAATTCCACGCTGATTTGCAGCGGCACATCGAGAATCAAATTAAGATTTTCAGGCTGCTTCGACATAAAACCCTGCTGTAAAGGTGCAAACTGAACCGGTTGAACAGGGGTCTGGCTTCTAGTTTGAGGATTAGTTTGCCCCCCCCCATAAGGCGGGTAGCCCCCCGGCGGATATGCAGCTTCATAAGAGGGTGGTGATGGCGGTGACTGTGGTGACGACGGGGGAGCTTGGGCGAATTCCTGGTTGAGCATGCTCTGCTGGGGAGGGGCTGGTTGTGAGGCCGCTGCAGCCGCAGCATCACCGTTCATGGCAGCCATTAACTTGTTAACCATCCCTTGAGCAACACTCAGAGGAATTACTTGAATTAACGTACTGTCGATAACATCTTCAACGATCATCCGGAAGGAAATCCGCACAAGAGGTTCATCAGGAATTAAGGTATCATGAATGACATCCTTATCTGCCGACAAATCATTCAGTACTAAGTCAGGCGGAGTAATGTCGACGGTCGCTTTAAACATTGTCGACATGGAGGTGGCTGCAGATCCCATCATCTGATTCATAGCCTCTGAAATCCCGCTGATTTGCAGGTCTGATAAACCGGGGGTTGGATTTTTTCCGTCTCCGCCCATCATTAAGTCTACAATTACTGAACCATCTTGCTGAGAGAGAATCAAAAGGTTGGAACCCTCGATCCCCTCTTTATACTTGACATTGCAAATCACAGAGGGAACAGGATAATCTTTCATAATCTGTTCCGAAGTTGTAATATCAACTTTCGGTGTTGTAATATCAACCTTTTTTCCTAAGAGCAACGATAACGTTGTCGCTGCCGTACCCATGGAAATGTTGGCAATTTCGCCCAGAGTATCCTTTTCCATGTCGTTTAAAGTATCTTCAGGCGGCTTTGGAGCAGAATCCGAATCGAGATCTAAAGTCCCCTGCAATAACGCGTTAATCTCTTCTTGAGAGAGAATCTCATTCCCCATCTTCTTCCCTTCCTTCCTCTACGACTTCAGTAATCTGAACGGCGAGATGGTCTCCGTTTAGTCCTGGATTAGACTTGAATTTCATGTACTTTCCAACATAGATTGGAAGCGTCTCCGCTACAGCCTGCCGGAGTGGGATTACGTCCCCTACCGCTAGTTCCAGGAGATCCCGCACCAGAATCTCGGAGTGGCCCAAAAATGCCACAACATCCACCTTGGCCCATTCAATTTTTTTGCGAATAGCAGCAATTTGTTCCGGAGAGCTGACTTTAGCCTTCGTGGAGAAGAGGAAGTAGGTACTTAACTTTTCCAAGATAGGTTCAAGTACCAAATAGGGTAAACACACTTCAATCATCCCTACTGTATCGCCCACAGTAACTTCAATAGTAACTAAAACAACCATTTCGTTAGGAGCAACGATTTGCACAAACTGCGGATTGGGCTCCATGGCAATGAATTGCGGTTTCAATTCATAAACTTCAGCCCAAGCCTCCTCGGTTAGATTGATCATATGGGTAAGGCGGTGTTCGACAAGAGTCTTCTCAATTTCTGTTAAATCTCTGTTTTTTTCGACTCCCTGGCCTTGCCCTCCCAGGATTCGATCCACAATGGTGAAAGCAAGTGAAGGACTTACTTCCATCAAAACAGTTCCCTCCAACGGTTCTAAGGTAAAAATCCCCATAACTGTCGGGCTCGGTAAAGACCGTATAAATTCATCATAAGTGATTTGTTCAATGGAAAGAACTTTACTTTCAATGGGCGAATGCAAGTTTCCGGAAAGGTAGTTCGTCAGTGCGCGACAATAATTTTCATGAATGTTTTGGAGGGAATGAATCTGATCCTTTGAAAACTTATTCGGACGCTTAAAATCGTACACTCGAACCTTTTTCGTATTATCAGTTGACCGCATCTCTTCAGCGCTCAATTGTCCATCTGACAGTGCACTCAACAAAGCATCAATTTCGCTTTGGGATAAGACGTCTCCCATCGAATTCCCCCTCTCAAAAAAGAATCGTTGTATTTATTTACTGCTGATAAACAATTTTCTCAAATAAAACATCGGTAATTTCATCATTAGCAACCCCATTGAGTTTCTTCAATAACTCCGCTTTTAACTTCGTTAAATTTTCAGGAGTTTGCACATCGGCAAGAGGTCTATTCAATAATACCGAGTTGACTTTATCATTTAAAATCGCCGTTTTGGCCTTTAGGTCTGTCAATGCTTTAGCGTCCACAACTTCCAGCGTAATAGTTGTTCTAAGAATGGCACCGCCTTGCAAATTAATTAACAGCTCACCGAGAGATAGCAGCGGCCCGTCTTGTTTTGGTTGACTTACCTTGGCAGTACTTTGAGTTTTAAAGATCGTTTTCTGTGCTAGGATTGTCCCGCCTACACCGATTCCTGACCCCAAGAGAACGGCTATAATGATGAAAATCAGAGTTTTTCGATTCATTAACTTGATCACTCCTCAATCATTGGAAACTGTTGACAATTACGTCGAAATTCAATGATACGTTCAATCAGAACCTTGATACTCTCAGATACCACGAATTTATTTCCACCCGTCAACGTAATAACCGTATCCGGAGTTTCTTCCATCGTTTCTATCAAGTCGCAATTTAAGGCAAAAACTTTGCCGTTTAAGCGCGTGACATAAATCATAGCTTCATCCTTCCGTTAGCACTGTAGAGAATGCTTTTTCTGCTGCCAGTGAAGAATCTGGCCTGTTTCATCGAGGATTTTTTGTTCCTTCTGCAACTCTTCCTGTAGAAATGCCTTAAGTTGTTTCTCTTTCAAGCGCCGAAATTTCTCTGTTTCACGATGCGCCTCGATCAAAATAAGTCTGGTCTTCTCCACGATCTCTTCCTGTTCTAATTTCTCTGCTTCTCGGTTTTTAAGCCGGCGCCGCTGTTCAAAAACGTAGTTCTGCCAAATAGCCAGGTCTTCCGGTGAGTGCATTCCCGCACTCTTCTGACCTTCTAAGGCCTTATTAAAGATGTCTCGCTGAGCTGCCAAAGCATCGACACAAGCTTGCCAGCACCGCATCTCTCGCGCAAACTCCCGCTTAGCCATGTCTAGAAGTTGATCGGCAAGGCGTTGACTTGCCTCAAAACGAAAATGGAATCGGGCCACTTCCTTCACCCTTTCAACCAATGTTTTGCCAATGATCACCTTCTCCTAGGCTTCATAGCTCTTAATCTTGGGCATAAATTTTCTCGAGGTGCTGAAGCATATCATTAAAACCGCACGTTTCGCTGACATCTTGTCGGGTAAAGCCTTGAATTCGATCTATATGCGCCACAGCAGCATCTATCTTAGCATTGCTCCCTGAAGTGTACGCTCCAATATCAATTAAATCCTTAGCATCACGGTAAACAGCCAAATGTTCCCGCAATTTTGAGGCTAACTCCTTATGGACGGGGCTGGCCACATCATTCATAACCCGGCTAACCGATTGTAAAATATCAATGGCAGGATAATGATTTTGCATCGCCATTTCCCGTGTTAATACGATATGTCCGTCAAGAATTCCGCGCACAGAATCGGCAATAGGCTCATTATGATCGTCTCCGTCAACCAGCACTGTATAAATTCCCGTAATACTCCCCTTCTCCGCCATCCCTGATCGTTCTAATAATTTAGGCAGGAGTGCAAAGACTGAGGGGGGATATCCCCGAGTCGCAGGGGGTTCACCGACAGTAAGCCCCACTTCCCGCTGAGCCATAGCAAAGCGAGTTACTGAATCCATCATTAAGAGTACGTCCTTGCCTCGATCACGAAAATATTCAGCAACTGCTGTAGCAGTAAACGCAGCCTTTAAACGGACTAAAGCCGGTTGATCCGACGTTGCCACGATAATTACAGATCGCGCCAGACCTTCAGGTCCTAAATCTTTTTCGATAAAATCCCGCAGTTCTCGGCCACGTTCTCCTACCAGAGCAATGACATTAACATCGGCTGCAGTATTCCTTGCCATCATGCCCAGCAAGGTACTTTTGCCTACGCCGGAACCTGCAAAAATTCCCATCCGCTGACCGCGGCCAATAGTGAGCAGCCCATCAATGGCTCTGACGCCGACACTAAGTATATCAGTAATCCGCGGACGCAAGAGAGCGTTTGGCGGCTTATTCTGCAAAGGATACGGGGTTTCAGTCTTGAGCGGGCGACCATCAATGGGCTGCCCCAATCCATCGAGAATTCGTCCCAAAAGTTCAGGACCCACAGAAACTGTCAGCCTTTGCCTTTGAGGAATCACGCGATCACCCGGAGCAATCCCTTCCAGTTCTCCTAAGGGCATAAGAAGAGCGGTTGAATCCCGAAAGCCAACAACTTCAGCTGGAATCTCCTGTCCGTTGTAAGTAAGGATATGGCAATATTCACCGACACTTACTCTTGGGCCGGCCGACTCAATCATCAGGCCCACAATTTTGGAAACCCTTCCTTGAGCCGAGATTGGGTCAAGCTGCTCCACCTTTTGAGTCATTAAGGTCCAGGCTCCCATACTTGAACTCCTCTCGTAAGGTGTGCTCTAATTTATCTAGTTGCGCGTTTAGCCGGGCATCAAAGATCCCTTCTTGACACTCCAGGAAACAATCGCCTTGAGTTAACGATTCATCAGCAGTCCAAGGGCAAGGTAATTGATATCCCTGAAGCCAGCCGGCATCCTCTTTCGCCACATGAAGCATCCATCCTTGACGTTCCTGTGGCAAGAGGGTGAGAGCTTGAATCGTGTTTAGCATTTGTTCCGGCTCGACTGCCAAGGTCGATCTTACAATTCGTTCAGCAATTTTTATCGCCAAATGCAGCAGCTCGGCATCAACTTTGGCATATTCCTCTTGGACTGCATGCTGAGCCATCTGCAAAAGCATATTTGCATTCTGGGAGAAACGGCTCCCCTCAGCCAGTCCTTCAGACATCCCTGCTTGATACCCTTCAGCTTTAGCCGCAGGATAGACTTCAGCCCTTACTGACTCTCTAACCTCAGAACGTAAACGTTCCACGTCATTTTGGGCTTGGGAACGAATAGCCTCAGCTTCGGCCTCAGCCTGCTTCAGTATCTCTTGAGCTTCAGCGTCTGCCTTAGCCTTGATCTCCTGAGCTTCCTTTTTTGCTTGGTCCAATGATACCACTATAGCTTCCTGTGTTTCAGGCGGAAGGGAAGACTCTGGAAGCTCATCCTGTGCCGTATTCAGATCAGTCAGGTCATCACTTGCTTCTTTTGGCATAGGATCAGCTTGGACAACCTTCGGAGTCCATTTCACAAGATGTGGCGTAGATACCTCGACATCCCAACTTTTTACGACGCCTGTTTTAGTAAACAATTTCGTCTGCGCCTCCTCTTGAAATAACGATTGCGCCGCTCTCTTCCAGTTTGCGGATTACTTTAACAATACGCTGCTGAGCTTCTTCGACATCCCGCAGTCGAACCGGACCCATAAATTCCATATCTTCCCGCAGCATCTGTCCGGCCCTTGAGGACATATTGCCCATAACCTTTTCCACGACTTCAGGATTACTCCCTTTCAGCGCCAATCCCAAGTCTTTTGTATCTACTTCACGCAGTACCATCTGAATACCGCGATCATCAAGGGTAATAATATCTTCAAAGACAAACATTTGTCGTTTGATTTGTTCCGCTAACTCCGGATCGTCTTGTTCCAAAGCATCCATAACCACTTTAACCGTTCCGGGGTCAGTCCGGTTGAGAACATCAACAATATTTTGGATACCGCCGGAACTTGTATAATCTGTCGGAGCCAGACTGGAAATCTTCCGTTCCAGAACTTTTTCGATTTCTTTAAGCACGTCCGGACTCGTCCGGCCCATAATCGCAATTCTCTTCGCCACATCGGCCTGTCTCTCTTGGTTAAGACTGGCCAGCAAGGTTGCCGCTTTATCAACAGGAAGATGGGTCATAATGAGGGCAATAGTTTGAGGGTGCTCACCTTGAATAAAGGAGAATAGTTGTTTCGGGTCTGTCCGCCGCACCAAGTCAAAAGGACGCATTTTCAGATTACTTGCCAAACGGCTGATAATCTCATTGGCTTTAGGTTCTCCAAGAGCCCGTTCCAACACTTCCCGCGCGTAATCCACTCCCCCGTAAGAAATATAATCATTTGCCAAACACATCTGATGAAATTCCTCAATAACATTATCCCGCTGTTCCGGCGTGATTTTACCCACATTGGACATTTCCAACGTCAATTTTTCAATTTCTAATTCGCTAAGATTTTGTACTATTTTGGCAGAATTCTGTGAACCTAAAGAAATCATCAGAATTGCTGCTTTTTGGATACCCGTTAAAGGCTGTGCTTGAGCCATTGTCATCTAACTCTCCTCTGCTAACCAGGTCTTAACAAGACGAGCGACTTCAGCTGGGTTATTCTGCGAATATTGTTCAACAGCCTCTTTCGTTTGTTGCATAAGGATCTCATCCTCAGTTTTGGCCTGTTTCTTGGCCATTTTGGCCTTCGCCTCTTGCTCCAGTAACTCTTGGGACATCATCAGTTCAGCATCAGCGAGAGTTACCGGCTGTTCACCATTCATACCTAACATTCTATCCGCACGGGCTTTCTTTGCTCGTCTGACCCAAAAAACGATGAGTGCTGCTAAGCCAAGTAAAACACCGGCCCCAATTTCAGCGTAGGTCATCATTTGCTGCCGTTGTTGTGCGCTTGCCATGGCTTGTTTTGCTTGAGCCAATTCAGAATTATTAAAGGGAATGGCGGCAACTTGAATTTGATCTCCCCGAGTTAGATCAATCCCAGCGGCAGATGCCACGATCGTCTTGATTTGATTAAGCTGGTTCGGGGTAACGACTGACGAATCGGCCATTACTGACACGGAAAGGCGCTTAATTGCCCCTGGGCTCACCACTTGTTCTTCTTGGCTGGAATCAACTTGATTATTAATTGTGTTCGTTGTCTTAGTTGAAGACGTTGACCCCTGTGTCGCCGCTTGATAGGTAGGCGCCCCATTGGTCGTCACACCTGGTGTCCCGCCGACCGCAGAGCCGTTCGTAGTGTTTTCGGTAGAATTTTGCTGACTGACTACGGCGCCGGGGCCATAAGTCTGTTTAGTCCGTTTAATTTGATCAAAATTCAATACCGCATTGATGCGAACGATGGCCGCATTGGGACCCAATACCCTGTCCAGCATACTTTGGACAGATTTCCGAGTATCTTCTTCCACAGATTGTTCAAGCTGATACTGGGTTCCTGTGAGACGATTAGGATCATTACTTTTACCAAGAACATCCGAGAGAACATTACCTTGGGTATCCACAATCGTCACATTAGCCGGCTGCAGTCCTTCAACTGACCCTGCAATAAGATTAGCGATCGCACGAACTTGATCATCGCTCAGTTTATTTCCGGGAGCGATTTTAAGAGTTACCGATGCGGTCGCCGCTTTTTGAGTATCGGCAAATAGTGAATTATCCGGCATGACTAATTGAACTCGAGCGTCTTGCACACCATTCAAAATTTTCAAGGTAGTCTCTAATTCGTTTTGTAAACCAAGGGTGTAGCGCAATTTGCGGTCGGCATCAGTTTCACCGAGATGCATCGTGTCCAAATAATCAAAACTAAATTTGCTGTTTTGGGGAAGTCCTGCGTTAGCCAGTTGTAAACGGACATCAGCAGCTGATTGTTGAGGAACCATAATCGTGGATCCGTTATCTGCTAATTGATAATTAACTTTCAAGTCTTTAAGTTTCGTCGTTATTGCTCCGGCATCCGTATCGCTGAGCTTGGTAAAAATAGCGACATATTGCGGACGGCTCGCCCAAACAATTAAGGACACCAGCGCTACCATAACCATAAGAGGAGCAACAACCGTGATTACTTTCTGTGGCCGAGAAAGCTTATCCCAAAAATTCTTTACCGAGTTCTTAATCCCGGCCCAAGAATAATCCATTCTTCACACTCCTTTCCTTAAAGTGAACTCATTCAGCTAAAGCTAAAAATCCAAAATAATTTCCGTAAGACCCAACCAAAACAATAACTCCATCCGTATTAATAAATAAGAACATTTTTACTTTAAATTTACATTTGCATATTCATAATTTGATGGTAGGCGTCAAGGACTTTATTACGGACTTCAACAGTCAAAGATAAAGACAGATTAGCTTTTTCCAAGGCAACCATAGCTGTCGATACGTCTTGGACCTGACCTGTCGCGAGCTGCATACTGGCTTTGTCTGCATTGGTCTGCAGCGCATTGACCTGTCCTAAAGCATCACTTAAAAACTTCGCAAAATCCGTTCCCGCCTTTTGAGCCCCATCGCCAGAAGGAAGAGCGGTATTATTCCCAGTACTTGCCGAAGAAATCGGATTCAGGATTCCTGGCGATGAAATAGGCGCTATTGAAATGCTCATTTTATCTTACCCCTTTCCAATTTCTAAGGCTTTTGAAGCCATTGACTTACTGACATTAAGGGCAGTAACGTTTGCTTCATAAGCCCTGGAGGCCGAAATCATGTCTACCATTTCTGTGACAATATTCACATTCGGCTCTCGTACATAGCCTACAGGAATTCCGGGTTCGGCCACTTTGGCAGCGTCGGGCGAATCCGGATTGTACTCTAAACGGAAGGGGGCTTCAGTATCCGGAACACTGTTAATACTGGAAACCTCTACGCCATTGCCAACATTTTGCCCGCTCATTTTTTCCCCAAGCACATTAGAAAACGATGCTGTCGAGGGACGTGGGACAAACACAGCCACTTCCCTCTGATAAGGGATAGGGTTTCCAGCAGGAGTCAGCTGTCCCGTTCGAGTTGTATTAATATTGGCTATGTTACTGGAAATTAAGTCCATGCGCAAACGTTGGGCAGTTAGCCCGGAAGAGCTGATATCCATCGAACCAAATAGGCTCATTTCCTTACCCCCTTTTCATAACGCACTCCACAATTGTTCGTCCAATCTCACCAAGCGGTACGATTCGATCAGCTAAACCGGCATCAACTACAGACCTGGGCATACCGTAGACAACACAAGTCTCCTCAGATTCTGCTATGGAAAATCCTGCAGAAGCCTTAACGTCTTTCATTCCCTTAGTCCCATCATTGCCCATACCGGTCATGATGACTCCCAGAGTTCCTTTGCCTACAGACTTCGCCAGAGAAAGCAGCATAACATCCACCGAGGGGTGATAAAGTGTAGGGATCGGAGCTTCATCGCCGATATTAAGAACTAGCTGCCCCGACTTACGCTGGACTTGCATTTGTTTCCCAGCCGGTGCCACATAAATTGTCCCGGCTTTGAGAGCTTCTCCGTGAAGGCCTTCCCTGACATTTAAGGGGCAAAGTCCGTTTAAACGTTGGGCGAGAGGCCCAGTAAACCCTGCAGGCATATGTTGAGCTACAAGTACAGGTACTGGAAAATTAGCAGGCAATGAAGGAAGGACCGCTTGCAGGGCTGACGGCCCCCCTGTGGAAGTTCCGATCGCCACAATCTCAACAGGATGCTTAGGCAGAGTGGAGCTTTTCCCCGTAATAACCGGACGTGGGGCTTGTCCTTTTGCTGGAAGAACACCCGCTTGAGGAACGGCCGAAGTTTCAACCTTTCTTCCAGGCGTTAGGTTAACAAGCCCTTTGTTCCCGGAAACCCCGGAACTAATAGTTAATCCCTTCCGTCCAAGACGAGAAAGGTTAACACCGGCGGCTGCCAATACCTTTTCAATTAAATCACGCGACAGAGCCTGAAGATCATTTCCTTGTGTCCCTGTAGGCTTCACAACGACATCCACGGCTCCTAAATCCAAAGCCTTTAAGGTCGCTTGTGCTCCTTCTGTTGTCACTGAACTTAAAATAATTATCGGCGTCGGCTGCCAGCGCATAACCTCGTCTAAGGCCTGGAGGCCATCCATTACAGGCATCTCGACATCCATGGTAACTACCTGTGGACGAAGGGACTGAATTTTTAAAATTCCTTCACGCCCATCCCGTGCAGTATCTAAAACCTTAATATTAGGGCTTTGATTAAGAATCTTTTGCAAGGTCAAACGCATGAATGGCGAATCATCAACGATCAGCACCCCAACGGATGTATTTGGCCTTTCACTCATATTAATCCCCGCCCATAATTTGATCGAGTTCTAAAAGAATGAGTAAGCGCTCACCAGTTTTCCCAACTCCGCGTATAAACTGAGAGTCAACACCAACCGCTATCGGCGGCGGGGGTTCGATACTGTCACTATCTAAATGTAAAACTTCCGTTACGGCATCCACGCGAATCCCGAAAACTTTAGCTTGTACTTGAACCACAATAATTCGGCTAAGTTCCGTTTCTTCCGCACGAGTCATGCCGAAACGAGTTGACAGGCTCACGACCGGAATCACGTTCCCCCGTAAATTTATAACTCCTTCCACATAAACCGGGGCATTAGGAACCCGCGTAATCGGCGGAATTCGAATAATCTCCTGAACGCGCATAATATCAACGCCAAATTCTTCAGAACCTAAACTAAACGTTACTAATTGTTCTTCAGCCATGCTTTTCTCCCCCTTAGATTTTTCTCGTAACTAAAACGTCTTGAAGAAGAGATCCTATATCAAGAATTAATGTAACTTTGCCATCGCCCAAAATTGTCGCGCCGGCAATTCCTGGCAGGTTATTGAGAAAATCGCCCAGGGACTTAATGACAACTTCCTGTTGTCCGCGCAATTCATCAACAATAAGTCCCAGCACTTTGTCTCCAAAGCCCACAACAACAACAAAAACCTCATTTTGGAGAGTTTCCGCATCCGGAAGACCAAACTTTTCTTGCAGAGAAATCAGGGGCAAGGTGTTTCCGCGCAGTTGAACCATCTGCAAACCGCCTACAGTCTTAATGTCCGAACGGTTAACGAGTAAGGTCTCCAGAACCGAGGACAGCGGAACAGCATAAATTTCATCCCGTACTTCCACGAGCAAAGCTTGAATGATCGCTAAGGTCAAAGGCAGACGAATTGTAAAGGTAGTCCCCTTACCTTTGCGGGTTGCAATATCGACCATTCCACCGAGATTGTTAAGGGCCTTTTTCACAACATCCATACCCACGCCCCGCCCGGAAATGTCAGTGACTTTATCCGCCGTACTAAAGCCGGGCAAGAAAATGAGATTGGCGATATCATTTTCAGAGAGTTCTTCCCGCTCATTAATAAGGCCCTTAGTAAGAGCTATTTTCTTAATTTTGTCAAGATCTAAACCGCCTCCGTCATCGGAAATGAGAATCGCAATATGGTTGCCATCATGATACGCATCCAAAGTAACCGTTCCATGAACCGGTTTGCCTGCCGCCCGACGTTCTTCCGGAGATTCAATACCATGGTCCACCGAATTGCGAATAAGATGCATGAGAGGATCGCCGATCACTTCAACGACGGTTTTGTCAAGTTCAGTATCTTCGCCCTTTAACACCAGATCAATTTCTTTACCCGTCTTTTTGGCCAAATCCCGCACCAAGCGCGGAAAACGATTGAAGACAGTTCCAATGGCGACCATACGCAAACGCATAACACTTTCTTGCAGATCGTTCATTAACCGCCCTAAGTAAACATTCGCCTCATTTAAATTATTAACCATCGGGTCCGTGCTGTGCTGAGATTTTAAATCCAAGCCGATTTGTACCAATCTGGTCCGGGTAATAACCATTTCGCCGACAAGGTTAATGAGATTATCCATTCTAACCGTATCAACACGAATTGTATGAACCTGAGTACTGCTTTCCCCATTCGTTGGCGGTTGTTCAGGAACAGCCGGTGCTGCCGCAGGTTTGCTTTTTTCTTTAGGTACGTCAGGCATACTCTGTTTAACAATTTCATGATTCGCGGTGTCCTGGGGCAAAATTTCGTTATTCGAAATATTCGGTTCTTTCACAGCACTCTCCGCCGTTAAATAGGGAAAAATCTCCACACTTGTTATGTCGGTAATTTCTAAAACTTCTTTTCGAATCTCTTCACTAGGTTCGTCGCTTAAAAAGAGAACAGAAAAGCCATCAGCCTGTCCCGCTTCCAAGTCTTCAACACTAGGAAGAATTTTTATGACCTTTCCCATACCCTCAAGCCGTTGGATGGACATCACGGCACGAACTGCCTTCATGAGTGTATTAGGTGCAAGTTTGACATCAAGTTCAAAAACACCATGCCCCATACCATGGGCATCGTTAACTTTTTCACGTTCCTGCTGACTAAGAGAAAAGTCAAGCGGTACAAAACTGGCAGGCGCTTCCTCTTCATGGGCTGAGGTTTGCTCGGTTTTCTCTGAAGCCGCAGGGGCAGTTTCCCCATTTAATAAGGCTTTCATAGAATTCACTAAATCCTCAGATCCATATGTAATGTCTTGACGTTTCTCAACCTGTTCCAGCATTGCTTTAACTCTGTCAGTCACAGCAAGCAAAACATCAATCATTTCCAGAGAGACATCAATTTTCCCCTGTCTTAAGCGATCCAATAAGTCCTCGGCGGCATGAGTTATTTCAACAATCGGAGTAAACCCCATCGTACCTGAAGCACCCTTCAAACTATGTGCCGAACGAAAAAGGTCGTTAATTAAGCCAATATTTCCGCCCTCTTTTTCCAATTGTAATAACCCTGCTCCGAGCCTTTCAATCTGCTCTTGAGAATCTAATAAGTAAAAGTCCAAAAATTCCCCTAACTCAACCCCTTGGTTTTTGTCATCGTCCTGGCTCATCCATGTCACCTCAATCATTTAGGTTATTCCACAGTTAATAACTTCTCTCTATTTCCCAATCCGAGACATTGCAACTATTGCAATTCACCAGTTATCGACACATATCATGTGGATTAGATATGTTCCTTCTATATATGTCTCTTCTATATAAATTATTAACTCAGATACTTTTATTCGCCATCATTTATCATACTCCTCCACATATCCTTATGAATTTCCTAAATATGATAGCTCAAAATAATAATAAACCTTTTTTCGCATCCTGTTATATAGGACCTTTGGGTATAATTAAATGCTGCAGGTCGCACCTTTCCAAAATCATTATTAAATTTTTAGTTAGACTAATTCTAGCATCTACTTTGTTTTCCGTATATAGCTTTTTCGACAAATTCTTTAGGAATATTGTAGAAAGAAAACACCAATACAGGAAATATGTGGTTGAAATAGTTATTTCATTCCATTAATTTTATGCAAATTATTTTTTCAATTAATTACATAAATACTTTATTAAAAATTAACCACTATATATAACACCATTGGTTAAGTACAGCTATAATATAGTGGGCCAAAGTCAGTAACTTTGATTAATGAAATTGAACTGTTCACCTTTGACTTTAAATTATGAATATATGTAATCAACCTTTTGCAATATATCTAATGTCTATAATTTCATGTTCAAAGTAATCTGAGTCTTTATGCAAAATTGCAAAAATACAGTTGTATTACTTTTGGCACATGTTACAATAGCAACGAAGCTTAAATTTAATAAGAAATTTCAAGGTACTAATACTAATGGATAAGGGGATAGGGATAAATACATGATTACACTCAGTGTTTGCATGATCGTAAAAAATGAAGAGCAGCTAATTGCCAGATGCCTTAATTGCCTGAACGATATCGCAGACGAAATTGTTATTGTTGATACAGGGTCAGTCGATAACACTAAAGAAATAGCCGGCGAGTATACATCTAAGATTTATAATTTTGATTGGATCGACGATTTCTCTGCAGCAAGAAACTTCTCTTTCTCCAAAGCCACCATGGATTATATTTACGCTGCCGATGCTGATGAACTGATAGACGAGAAAAACAGAGAAAAGTTTAAACGCTTAAAGTCAACCCTTGACACAGATGTAGAAATTGTCGAAATGAAATACGGCAATCAGTTAGAAAAAGGCAGCACCTATAATTTTGATGTAGAATATAGACCGAAACTGTTTAAACGAGTTAGAACGTTTAAGTGGATCGACCCCATTCATGAAATAGTGGATTGTCGCCTAAACTCAATGAAATCTGACATTCTTATTACGCATAAACCTCTAACCAGCCATGCCTCACGTGACCTTTCCCTTCTTGAGAAGCTTACCACAAAACAGACTGTATTAAATTCCAGATTACATATGATGTATGCTCGCGAATTACTCATTGCCGGCAGAGAGGAAGATTTCTATCATGCCTTTACGTATTTTAACAGATCTTTAACAGCTATGAATAAGGATGATATTCGACTGTCCCACTGCGTTTTAGCTCGGTACTATAACTTGAAATCAGAGAGCTTTAATTTCTTTAAAATAGCAACTAAAAACATTCAAGGAAATGCCAGTGCTGAGATCTGCTGTGAATTAGGCAGCTATTATATGAAGGAAAAAGACTATAATGAGGCTGTATATTGGTACTATACGGCGGCAACAGCGGCATCTGCAGACTTGTCCATAAATTACGTTCAATTTATACCCAATTTGCAATTATACCGTTGTTTCTTTGAACTGGGTGATCTTGCTGAAGCGGCGAAATATAATGATATGGCCGGCATTTATAAGCCAGATAGCCCAGAAGTGGCTGCTAATAGGGAAGTGCTTAGTGCCTCGATGAATTTAGATAAGTGAGTAGAGTATGTTTATTGAAAAAGCAGGGTGCTGGTGAGCAACCCTGCTTTTCTTATAGTCAACTTTTGTTAGTATGCTTGTAGTCAGTACTATCTTCTTAAATAAGGACTATCTTGTCTTAAAAATATTTCAGGATAGTAACTTTATTAATCCATGAAATTATTATGATCTCAGTCTATTTCTTTTTATTTTTAAATATTTTTTGAATTGTGTATATTTACCATATTTGTTCAATAAGGTTCGCGTCGATTAGGTCATCTAAAATCGGATATATTTGATCGACTGGCAGACGAATGATATCGCTTATATCCAATAAATCATTAGTTCCGTCAGCATAAGCAATGAAATTCATCATGCTTCTAACCGTTTGACCAGATTCCCGTGTACTGATGGTCGGATAAAGCCCTCGCTTACCCAATTGGGGTTCACCCAAACATTTAATCCGATATCTGGCATTTCTTTCAAGGAGCGTAATACAGTCCTTCAGAACTTCATAACTTCCCTGTAAACCAGCCGGCGAAATTAAGGACAAATCATCCAAAGAAGTGTGGTATTCCGGATACATTCCATACTTAGTGCGCATTATACTTGCAACCGGCAAGTCGACGCCGGGACTGCAATATTGACGTTCATCACTCCCCCGTTCAAGGTACGAATACCTTACGAACTCAGGATGTTTGTGTGTCAAAACATGCAAAGCCACTCTATCAGCCAACGTATCGCCATACCTGGATGGCAGGAAGGAATAAGCTCTCTCATCTCCTGCACATGTCACATTATAACCTGCAACAACATTCGTTTTCATTACCCCAAGATTCTGGCTTAAGTAAACAAGGGACCCGATAGTTTCCGGTACGAAAACTATACGATACGTATAATTTCGTCGAGGAAGCTCCAACAGCCACTTCGCCAGATAGGTTACAACTGCAGGTCCGGATAATTCGTTGTTAGCCATCGACGGGTGACAAATATAGGTTGATAACAATACCTCTTTCTCTGTTTCACCGGGGATTATTAACTCTCCATAGGTTAAGAAACCCTGTGTTAAACTGGAATTTATATAAACCCGATATTGCCCCTCTTTGAGAGACATCCGCTGCTTATGAGAAAGACAAAATCCCCATCTTTCCTTGTAATACGAAGTAACATAGGGTATAGCTTCAGGCATACTTTCCATAGAATATAAATGCTGCTGTAATTCTTGCAGAGACATTACCTGATCAACCGGAACTGAATAACCAACGACATGCAGATTATTCTTTTTAAAATCAATAATTTTAGTCCCATCGGGATCTTCAATGTAAGCATCTACGATATTCCATTCTTTGGGCACTGTCCAGTCAAAAGCTGAAGTACCACTGGGGACCTCTTTTATTGTGAGAGGAATATGCTCCTGAATAATTTTCAGAGTCTGTCTTACGCCTTCGCCCGTTATGCTGCGGCAAATGGGAAATAGTGTTTCAGCTAAATGATACATAGCTTCACCAATAAGATTTGTTTCAGACATTATCATTCAAGCCTCCTAAGGTAAGAGCCTACACAAGCCCCTTACGCAATGCGAACTAAAAACTTATAAATCTGGCTCCTCCTCTAAAAAGAAATAAGGATCCAGAGCCAACAATTTGCCCCCTTCTTCAAAGAGAACATCTGAGTTAATACATTGTATAATACCACTGCCTAAAGTCACTTGACTTAACATTCCATTTTGAAGCAGATGCTTTTCTAAGAGATTTGTATCCAAGTTAACGTTTTTACCCAAATAGCGTACAAAAAAAGTAAAACTGTCCTCATATACCTGATCCTCATTGACGATGGTCCCCGAAAATGACTTCAAATATCGATAATTACAGCCGTGCATTTGTTCGATATGATGAATATAAGTACAAGAATGAAACGATGCACCCAAACAAACAAATTTCCCTTTAACCTTGCGAAGCTTGCCAAATATAGAATCATCGTCAAAAGAATCATGTCCGATATTCATAAAAAAGTCTTGTTTCTCTCCCCAAACGGCCGCTGAAAATATGGGATGTACTGTTCTTTTCACATCGCTTCGCTGCCGAAAATGCTCAGTAAGTACACCAACGGTCGATTTACTCTTGGCAACATCAAATACTTCGCCGTTGCAAAAACTATAGCTAAACGTTGGCATAACGATGGTACCATGTCTTCCCACAACTTCAATGACCGCTTCAATAATACTATCCAATAAAAACTTTCGGTCAAAAGCAGCCAATTTACCGAAGACAGCAATATCAGAAGTCATATATACTGTATCACCCTTAGTTATACCTACGTTTTGCAACGCTTTCACAAAATCTTGAGAGGAAATTGTTACATCATCAATTGTAAATAACGGCTTAAGAGATTCTGCTCGCGAATTTAGTCTTGAATCCACTTTAGACACCCCGCTTCGCCAAGACCAAGTCCTGAAGCTGTTGAAATGTCTGTAATTCCTCAACTTCTTTCATCGTAAACTTAATATTAAGCTGAGTCTCGACTTCACTAATAAGCATCATGTGTCCAAAAGAGTCCCATCCCTCAGCTTGATTGCGAGTTAAATCGTTGGTTATCTCTGAGACACTAATGCCTAATACTTTTGCCACAATATTTTTTAAGTTATTCATTTGATCACCCCATACTAATTTGAATAAAATCCGGATAAGCAAAATGCTGATCAACCTCTAACTCCCAAATCTGTCGCTGACCATCGTCCCCAATATAACGAAAAGCATGCGCAGAATAGAAGTCCTGAGCTGGTATGTTCTTTGCAGTAGGTATAAACTCTCCTGCAATAACGGTTACTCCGGCTTGACGCGCTTGTTCTAAAACATAGGCTAACAAAACATCTTCAATCTTTCGACCGATAATCCGGCAGCTTAATAAGAAGTTATCTATGCGCCACCTCTTGGCTCCCATTTCTGCCATGACTAAACCGGTTATACCATTGTCTCCAAACTTATCGCTTACCTGAACTGCGGCAATTAGATATTGATTACTAGCAGCCAGTTCGTGAATTTGTTCTTCAGTATACCTCCTTGTAGTCAGGTTAAACTGATTGGTTTTTAGAGTCATTTGTGAGATCCTGGGAATCGTAAAATCATTCGCAGGAAAAATTGCAGCCTTCATGTCAAGACCGCGCAAATACTCTTCCACACTTCTTGAAGACTGAAGCATCTCTTGCCGCCGGCGTTGTGCAGCATACATCTTTCCTTTTTGCTGATCTTCTGTAGTAACCTGCAAAACGTTCCAAATAGTCAATTGTTGAAGAGAAGATACATATAATGCGGAATCCTCCGGAAAATCAACAACCATAACATCTGGGAGTGAACCCTTGACAATCTCACGATTAAGCGGGTCATCGTCAATGAACACTATGCTGTCTAGTCCAATATTTAATTCTGCAGCTAGTGAACGAAGGTTCTCTGCTTTATCCAGCCAGTTTATCCGCTCTGCGGCGAAATGTTCTTTTCTTAGTACCATGTGAGGGTGTTGAGCAAGGACATTCATTACTTCTGCAACGTTATTTTTACTATTTATAGCCAAAATGATGCCCCGTTGATACAACGACAAGAGGAACTTCTGGAATTCCCAGTAGGGCCTTCCAGCGGGGGTCGGACCAAGGCGGATACCTTCCATGCCATCCTCTCCCAAAACGCCTCCCCACAAGGTATTATCGAGATCCACAACAATACATTTAACCAAAATCCCCAATAATGGTTTAATATAACCCAGATAAACGTCGCACAATTTTGGCATATATTCGAAATTGAACTTTACATCACCCAGATAATAATATTTGGGATCAAAAAGATTGTACTGACCATAACACGCACTCCATGCCTGATAATCAAACAAAAATACCTGACCGTTATCTTTCCATGACTCCCTTAAACGTTGGTTTAACATCTGCACAGCTTCGCAAATCCCATACTCCTGTTTGGATTCTAAGATACCCATGGGCGAAAAACCTGGCATTTCAAAGTTATGAACAACTACCTTTGCAGAACTGTGCAGGTTAACTTTGTTAACAAGCATAAGAAGCTGATCCAGTTTTTCTGAAATCATTGCTTTACGACCCATGCTATTGATTTGATAGGGTAAAAAAAAGTGGTCCCCCAAGAGAGAACGCAAATCGATAAATAGGAAAATGATATCCGGCTTAAAAGCATACAGAAAACTATTCAAGTCCAGAATTTCCTGAGTATATTGGTTATAGGGAGCAGTATAAATATCTGGATTAATACCGTCTATTAGACATTTCACCTTTAAAATTTCCGGCAACGGCTGTATCGTAAAACTACTTAATAAGGCAATCTTGACCTGGCGCCCGCTTCCCGCCTGATCGTTCATTTCTTTAGTCAGCTGCCTAGAAATAAGCACATAGTCTGCAGCTGAATACGGGGGATTTCGCATAATAAATGATTTTGCCGTTTCCATTCATCACACCTCATAGAATAAAATATGTTGAAGTTAAGTTAACAATCGCTCTAAATACCATCATGACTTATATCGTTAAACATTTCCACAGCAGTTTCTATCGTTGTTTATCAATAAATCTGGCTTCAGGTTTATAGGCATTCTGATAGGACTGGCCTTGACGTAAAGTACTTTTAAAGCGGAGAAGCTTGAGTTTAGCCGCTTCTCTCTCCATTTCAGTTTTTTTCGTGTACTCTTTATCCAGATCTTGAATTTGCTGAATAACATCGTTAATCCTATTATATTGTATGTTAAGTTGTTCAAAGAGATTTTCTGGGATATAAGACTGAATTGAATCTAAGTTGAAATTTTCCAGACCAATTTTTTGATTGATACTACTTTGGAGGAGTTTAAGCTCTTGATTTACTTGATCGATTTCGTTGATCAAGCCTTGTCGCCGTTCTAAAAGTTCATTGAATAACTCAACCTCGGTATCCAGCGACTTCGACTCAAGTTGTTGGCTTAATTCAAGTATTGATGTAAAGTGAGTAAGGTTAATACTCATCTTTTCGCTGATATCCAGACATTGTTTATTAATATCTATATTCATCTTTGTCACCAAGTTTCTTTATGATTACATATAGCCTCATGAACTTTAAAACAATCCATACTTAAAACAATTCCCAGGAAAGCGGTGTTCCCCTTTTTATTGCTTGTGAAGCGGTCTTGCCAAGAACTAATTCGTAGAACTTCGGTTCTAATCCATATCCAGGCCTTATCGCGCGTATTGTCTCTTTGGTAAACAGTTCTCCTTTTTCCATATCCTTCACAACATAAAGCGACCGTCTGCCTTCCAATTTCTCATTACCCGTCGGGCCATAGTAGATATCCCCCAGCGCCTGCCAAGCTTGATTGGCCTCATATACGAGTTGTTTCATCTCCTTCGGTTCGAGGGAAAACGCTGAATCTACACCTCCATCGGCACGACATAATGTAAAATGCTTTTCAATAACTTTAGAGCCCAAGGCTATGCTTGCAATGGCAGCTCCCATGCCTAACGTGTGATCAGATAAACCAACGTTACAATTAAATAATTGAGCCATATGTCCAATTGTCAGCAGATTGGAGTTCTCTGCCTTGGCGGGATAGGTGCTGGTGCATTTTAATAATACTATTTCCGAACATCCATTCATCCTGGCAGTTCGAACCATTTCATCTATTTCGCCGACCGTCGCCATACCGGTTGAAACAATCATCGGCTTACCTGTCTGGGCAACTTTTTTGATAAGATTGTAATCAGTCATTTCAAAGGATGCTATTTTATATAAGGGAACATTTAGACTTTCCAGAAAGTCAACAGCCGTTTCATCAAAGGGAGTGCTGAATCCAATAATCCCTAATTCCCTGCAGCGATTAAATATAGGCTCATGCCATTCCCACGGGGTATAAGCTCTTTGGTATAATTTGTATAAGGACTGACCTTGCCATAAACTCGCAGGATCGCTGATATAAAATTCACCCTCGTTGAGGTCCAAGGTCATTGTATCTGCAGTATACGTCTGCAACTTTAATGCTTGTACACCGCTTTCGGCCGCTGCTTCAACAATCGCTAAGGCCCTATCTAAAGACTGATTATGGTTACCGGACATCTCAGCAATGATAAATGGTTTATTAAATTTATCTAGAAAGCTAGTCATTTTTTAATATCACCTCTACCACCATAACGTTTTTCAAAGAAAACTCTGCTACGTATATTGTTATAACATTAATTGCAAAGAGTTTTAACCAAAATTACTTAACATATTACATTAAAGTTTAAAGATATATTTCCGAATATGTTCACGCTTCATCTTCCAGTCATCAGCAAAAAGGGACATAAGTACTAGATTTTCATACTTTCCATTTTTTAAAATATGCTCAGACAGGAACCCTTCCTGTCTATATCCGAAGAATTTATGCAACATGATAACCCGCTTATTAAATTCAAATACATATCCCCATAATTTCCGCATTTGGAGTTTTTCCACAGCATACTCTAAGATAAAAAACTCAATTGCCAAACCAACATCTACCGGCAAGCCCTCCTGTTCTCCAAGATATAATCCAGAGGAACAGGTAGCACTTCTAGTATCAATATCCGTATAACAGATATACCCAATAGGCCTGTTGTCAAATTCGAAAATAAAGTTTGCAGCCACGCTGCGATTTTTGATACTCTTAAACCACGCACGATGTTCATCCATAGTAATGATATGGTCAGTAAACATTTTAGAGCGAACATGCTCTGAGTTTCTCCAAGTCAACAATCGTTCCAAGTCAGTTTCGTTTATTATGCGCATCCTATAGTCACCGATCTCGAACATATTACTTCCTCCAAAATTCAACAATAATTCCATCTTTATATTCGGCATCGGCAATACCAACTAATTTTTTGGCCTTTAAACTCATTTCTTTAAGCAAGTCAGGTCTTGAAATAGCACTCTTCAAGTGCTCACAAAGTTTTTGGCTATCAATATCGTCATGCCAGCCTAAATTAATGAATGCTCCATAAGGTGATAATTCCTCTATTCCTTGACGTTGATTATCTGCTAGAACAATTATCAGCGCCGGTAAGCCTAAAAAGCATCTTTCCCAAGTCGCTGACCCGCCGGCACCTATAGCAAGATCTGACTTAAGCATCAATTTTGCCATATAATTTACTTGACAATAAAATTCAACATTTGATAAGGTCTCACATAATTCTTGGGTTTCCTTTTTATACAGATACCCGTTTCCCACAACTACATCAAAATGAATGTCAGGCCGATCAAGTTGCTTAATCGCACAAACTGTCTTTTGGGTCTCGTTTGTTGGATCACTTCCGCCAAAAAAAACCAGCACATTCTGAACATATCCATCTCGGGATGGACGTTGAAATTGTGCCTCAAAGAATTCTTCTCTAAGCAACAAATACTTTGGCCCTAATAACTCCTTACAGTGCGCCGGTAACAATCCGTTGTAACGTTGACCCATGTCAGTATGAAAGTTTTGATCTAATAGGATATCGCAATCATGCCGTCTATTAGCTAAATCATCGATTACACAAATTTTTTTTGCGTTTTCTCTTATCCCCTTTTCCCACTTTTCATCGAGAGCATAATGGTCTACAACTACCCAATCCAATCGTCCATATTGTCTAAGTATTTCTTGCGTAGATGCAAGATCCTCATTCCAGTTGTTTTTTAGGTTAACAATAAAGTCTTCCACCGAGTCAGGCATTGAGTAATAATTCATAGGCAGAACATGAATCATAAAGCCTTTGTCTTTTATGAGCTGCATCATATGCCCCGGATAGTCACGGCAAATAAAAACGACGTCTGCTCCCGATTTTCTTAATCGTTCAGCTAGAGTCAAACAACGCATAACATGTCCGGAACCTAACATTACTGCTGAATCAACTCGAATTGCTACTTTCATATGCTCCACTTTCTCATAAATCATTTTATAAAGCAACCATATTCGTAACAGAAAACTCTTTGTCTAATATCTTAGGATAAGGTCTGTCAAGCATATAATTAATATTTCGATGGATTTTCTCACATAAAGTCTCATAAGCAATGGACTCATCTACAGATGAAATCGAACTATCACCGCAACTAACTTGCTTCATCATCTTATTATCCACTAGAAACCTTTCAAAATCGTTGCGACGAGTTGGAACCACGTCTTTATATCGTACAAAAAGTTTATATGTATCAGTATATTGCCGATCACCATCAACAATAGTACCAGTAAAATCACGATCATATCGATAAGGAACCGATAAACGTTCTTCAATATAATGTGTATAAGTAAAACATTTCCCAGCACTAACACCAAAAAACAAAAACTTTACATTCTTTCTTGAATGCAATTTATCGAAGGTACTTTTTGACCCAACAGAATCATAGCCTATTCCTGTGACCAAATCCTTGTCTTCACCAATTAGGGCTACAGACATTAATGGATCAATCGAGCGGACTGCAAAAGGCTGTTTACGAACAAATTCATTGAGAGCCCCCATCTGCGACTTGGAGTTTTTTACATCATAGTTCTGTCCATTACAGAAACTAAACGTAAACGTAGGAAAACAAATTGTTTTTACACCAAGCCCCATGACTGTTTCCAGTACGAGATGTAACATATCTGATTTTTTCAGTGCAAGATTTGGCATTCCAAAAGACATATCGGAATGAATAAATAGTATCTCGCTTTTATGGGCTTCTACCTCAATAAGTTTCTTGAGAAGATATTCATTACTAATCCAATGACCATCTTTAGCCTGAAACAGATCAATTTTTCTCATAGTTCCACCATCTCTAAATATTCTTAATGGGCAGTTCTACCACCGTCTACTATCATCTGCTGCCCCGTAACCCATCTGGCGTTATCAGAAAGAAGGAATTCGACTGCATTTCCGATATCTGTCACATCGCCAAATCCAAGTAAATACTCTTCCTGAAGTCTATTTATATAGTCCTTGTTTTGGAAGGTTTTTTCAGACATACCAGTTTTGATCGCTCCGGGTAAAATCGAATTAACTCTTACATATGGGGCAAGTTCAACTGCCAATGACTTCATAAAAGAATCGAGAGCACCCTTACTTGCACAATATATACTCTGTCCCTTAGCTCCATATTTGCTATAAATACTAGAAACAAAAATAATATTTTTTAACTGTCCATTATTATACTTCTTTTTTGTTAAAACTTTTGTTAACTCAAAAGCTGAAAAAAAGTTAATATTCATCATAGTCTGTGCAGCTTGCAGACTAACGAGCCTGGAGGGCATTACGTGAACAACCCCTGCCGAATGGACAAAATTATTCACATGTCCCGTATGTTGCACAAGAAACGTGCTAAGATCTGCCTCAATATGATTTATGTCAGACAAATCATAAGCCCAGATCAAATGGTTATCGCTGTTTGAACAATTAAGTTTTGTTCTCTCCAGTTCTTCAATATTTCGGCCATGCAAAATCAGATTATGATTTTGCGATAAGATTTGAGCAATTCCTCGACCGATACCTGATGATGCCCCCGTTACTAAAGTGTACAAGTTTGCACTCGTCATTCCTTAGAACCCGCTTTGGACTTCACAATATCTTCTAGATCGCCAATAGTTTTGACCTTATCAAATTCCTCTGTAGTAATAAGCACACCAAACTCTGAATCAATTGTAGATAATGTCACCAGGAGACTTAAGGAATCCCAATTGTCGAACTTTCTAATTTCGTCCTCTCTTTTAACCGTTTCGACCTCTAAAATTTCTGCCATTTTGTTGTATAGTTCTTGCATGATTAACCCCTCCATTAAAAATTTATCATTTTACAGAAATCAAGCTGGCTTAAATCCATAACCATTGAGCTCCATGTTAAACCAACGCCAAATCCAGCCAGGCAAACCCGATAGCTATTGTTTAATAGTTTATCACCCAAGTTAAAGGTTATATTTGTAGGTATCGTCACACCGCTGGCATTTCCAAAGTTCGATACTATGTTATTTGGCATTTTTTCATAAGGAATTCTAAGCTTATCAGCAAGCTTTTCCAGCATAAATTTATTAGGCTGGTGAAATAAGTAGAAATCCAATTCTTCTTTATTGATTCCTGAAAATCCTAGAAGGTCTTCAATCATTGGCGGTACTTCAGTTTGGACAAAATTGAATACGGCGGCACCGTCCATTTTCAGGTTATCCTGACTTCTGAAATTGTTGTCACCAACATCTTCCATGACTGAAGTCTCAGACGTTGATGGAGTTCTGAAACCACCAGCGGGAATAATAAGAGCAGTATGATTTTTCCCATCCATTTTAAGGTTTGCGTAAGTGACTGTTTCTGCATCACTCTTTTCAACAATAGTAATCGAGGCAGCGTCGCCTATCAGAGGCCAACTATTTCTGTCTTTTGAAGATACTTTTCTGCTTAAAACATCTCCATTGATCAGGACAACCTTATTGATTGAATCCTGCTCAAGCATTAAAAAGGCCTGAATTAAACCGATAACAAAACCAGCGCAGCCCTGATTAATATCAAGGCAAAACATATCATTTTTCAAATTCAAACGGGATTGGATGACATTACTTGTAGCAGGCATAAAGTAATCCGGCGACTGGGTGACCAAAATTAGGGCATCGATGTCTTCTTTTCGCAACAGCCCCTGATCAAAAAGATATTGCAAACCATGAACTGCTAAATCCGAAACACACACTTCACCTTCAACAATTCGATGTTTTTCATACCCCATGATCTGTTTTAACTTTAGTGATTTTGCTAAAGGGAAATTGAAGTTTTTCATCTCATCGACATAATTAATCTCATTTGCAGGAATCACTGTTAATATTCCAGTTATCTTCTTATTATGAAATTTAAGATTCATCCCGCACCCCACACTTGCGCAATAAAAATTCTATACTGTCTATATTGCAAAAATTTTCAGGAATAATATCAATGCCCTCAATTGATATTGAAAAATGTTGATCAAGTTCTGTTACTAAAGTAATAATATCAAAAGAATCAAGAAATCCCTCCTCAATAAAATTAATACCATCTGAAAAATCAAATTCTGGCCTTAAATTAGAGAGAATTTTTAGAATCGACTTTCTCAAGTTAAGTCACTCCTCTTTGAATTAATACTTTGTCATACAAACCGTCCAACTTATATCCATAATGTTCATATTTATTTATAGCATTAATATTGTCAGAAACTACCCAAACAATAAATCGTCTTATATTTTGGCACATTTGAAAATAGAACTTTATTAACTTTCCTCCGATTCCTTCATTTTGGTATTTGTCAATGACAATCCAGTATCTCAAAATCGAAGTTTGGCCAATATTATTAAAATATAGCAACCCCAATATTTTATAATTGGATTTATATAGCAAAATATTGCCATTATCAATTTCTTGATAAATTTCATTCAAATTGGGGATTTGTTCACCGTACTTATCGAAATTATTGTTTAGGATTTCAGAAATAGTCTGTCCATCGATTTCAGTTGCAACCTTGATGTTATTCATCATGGGCCTATCCGCATATAAATTCGAATTAAGGGAAGAGTTAATTTTAAACATTCTTTGCAAATGGAGATGCTCATCAAAACCTTCGGCTGCGAATTCCTTTCCTAAATCATCAAGATCAGGCGATTTACCAAGCAAATCGACTACTACCACATTTCTTCGTACGAAATTAATATTTTCGAGAAAACTAAAATCAGTATCTTCGTTCACAAAAAAATACATATAATAAAAATCAGCATTTTTCCTAAAGAGCAGCATTGCTCCTTCATATTCAATAAGAGTTAATTCTTTTTTACTAATCCATAATGCAAGTTTATTTAGATTAACCGTAAAATTCGTTCTTGTCCTTTTCGAGTTCATTTTTACTAAATTAATAGCGTTGAAAACGTCAAGACTATCAGCGACAACTTTCATTAACTTTGAAACAACCTTTCTGTTAATCTTTGACGATCAATTTTACCATTAGGATTTCGAGGCATTGATTCTAGATGATAATAGACTGTAGGAAGCATATATTTGGGCAGCAATTTCGCAACTTCTTCTCGAATAAGTGCAGGAGGAACCTCCTGGTTAGATTCATAAAATAAAGTAATTTCTTTCTTTTCCTTATTGTACAATACACAAGCGTTCTTAATTGTTTCTATACCCAAAATGATATGTTCTATTTCAGGTAACTCGATTCTATATCCTAAGTGTTTAATCTGATAGTCCTTTCGACCGCGGAACATAATTTCACCATGCTCATTAATTAACCCTAAATCACCGGTTCGATAAATAATTTCAGGATAATATTTATTTAAGGGATTTTGCACAAATGCCCTTGCGGTTTTTTCGGCATCATTCCAATAGCCCATTGCCAATGAACCACCGCGTACACATATTTCGCCTTGTTCATTCACTTTTGCTCTTTCATTATTTTCATTTAGGATTAAGATATCTGTGTTTTTAAAAACATATCCTATAGGCAAAGGTTCTTCATCGTTGAAATCCCTTTCAACTATGTAGTAAAGACAATCAACCGTTATTTCAATGGGGCCATATAAATTTACGAACATTGCATTTGGAATGTTTCTTCTCCAGTAATTAAAGTGTTTTGTTGAAAAAACTTCCCCCGCAAACAGAGCTTTCTTAATACAGCTCAGATCGCAATTTGCTAAAAGATCAAAGTTCGCTATAGTCACCATAATCGTTGGCACCCAAAAAATGAAACTCACTGATTGTTTAACGAGGAACTCCACCAACTTTACAGGAAATACTGCTAATTGATCCGGAATTATTACAATTGTGGCCCCTTTGGCCAAACTCAAGTACAACTCAAGTGTATATATATCAAAATAGAAAGGCGATAAACTTCCTATAATCTCAGTTCCATCAAGTTGTAATGAGTCAACTGCCTGATCTATAAAATCAATGACACTTCTATGATTAATGACAACACCCTTTGGTGTTCCGGTAGATCCTGAAGTATTGATAATGCAAAGCGGATCAGTATCTATTATTGAACTCACTCGATCTAGGATTAATTGGTTGCTGTAATCAGAACCATCTTGAAGAGACGTGTCAATATCAATTATTCGGCTAGGTTCTATCCCCAATGACAGTAACGTTGGTTCTAGCTCTTTTGAAGTAATTATTAAAACAGGCTCAATGTTCTTTATGATATTTTTTATCCTCTCATTTGGGGACTTTATATCTAAGTTTGTATATATATTCCCACTATATATAATGCCTAAGTTTGCAATTATAGTTTTATAACCTTTAGGTAAAAAGACAGCTATTGGAGATTTTATAAGATTAAACTTATTGATTACCACGCTTGCCAATTTTTTGGAACTAGTCTCTAACTCCTTAAATGTTAATTGCCTTGTACCATCAATGACTGCAATCTTATTTTGGCAATCAATAAGCGGTCCCATTTCAAGGTATTCAATTACATTAATCTGCATAATATATCTCCTCATTTTTAAACATCTGCTTAAAGAAGGAACTATTCTTTAGGATTCTTCTGCTTAATATGGCTATTTATAGCCAATAACTCACGGTTTTCGTCCATCAAATTAATTATCTTTCTTAGATTAAGAGTTTCATGATTCAACATTTCATAAATTCTTCTAATGAGCTCAATGTCTTCTAGAGTATCAACTGTAAGCCTATAATTCGGGCGATTCATCCATGACGGCGGTTCAACTTTTTGTACTTGAAACTTCTCAGGGTGCTCATACATGTGAATCGTCACATGTTCCCGCTCATAAGGTTGATGAGCAGTTTCATACGTGAGCTTCAGGGCTTCAAACGTAAATACCTCTCCTGACAGTCCCCTGGGCAATCGGGTTCCATCAAAAGCTATATAATCCACTTTCTTTTGGCAAAGTTCATGAATAAGCAAATCAATTCCTTCAAAATCCACCAGAGGACAATCTGCCGTCACTCTTATGACAATATCAGCCTGATGCTGCTGAGCGGCTTGATAATACCGGGACAAGACATCTAATTCGCTGCCCCGAAAAACTGATGTTCCTTTCATATCACAAAAGCGGGCGATTAAATCATCGTCGGGCTTGGTACTTGTAGCAACCACTATTTCATCGATCTCTCGTGCAAGCTTTAAGCGATCAAGGACATGTTCTAGCATTGGTTTTCCAGCTATGTCCATTAATACTTTACCTGGTAATCTTTCCGATCCCATTCGGGCCTGAACGATACAGACAATTTTCATCGACAATCCGCCTTCCCCAAATAAATCTCTATTAATAAACTACCTAAAATTCGATATTTAGGACAAAATGTAGTAATTAGTAATATATTTTCAATAATTTAATACTTAATTTCATATAAGTTTAAATTATGTCTTTCCCAATCATTTTTAAAAAGGGCAAAATAAACAATATCTTCATACCTGTCATTTCTCCATATATGTTGAATAAAACGCCCCTCTTCAGAAAAACCCAACTTTATATGGAAATTAATACTCCGTAAATTGAATGCTAACACTTCACTGCAAAGTTTACGGATTTTGAGATGATAAAAAGCAAATTCAACGCCAAGTAAACCCATTGTTAATCCCGTACCTGGCGGTAAACCCTCTTCACCAAGATAAAATCCCCACTTGCACCTTGCACTCTGACTATCAATATCTGTAAACTTTACTAAGCCAAGTGGTTTCCCTTCAAATTCAAATATCATGTACCTAGAATTGGCATTGTCCGCTTGTATACGTTTAAACCAAGCAAAATGTTCCTCCCTCGTAATAATATGATCCAAAAACATGTTTCCTCGAACTCTGTCAGAATTCCGCCAACATAATACTCTCTCAAGATCACATTTTTCTAAGGGGCGAAGTTGGTAATCACGGTATACTCGCATGGAACACCAACATCCTTTTGTATAATCTCGATTTTCCCAAATCCACTAAAATACAATTCGTAAAATCTTTTCTTTCAATGGATACTTTTTAGTTACAATTCGTTATGCCATTCATTTTCCTGTGAGCGAATAACTTAACATCTTATCCAAGGCATGAACAACATCTTGAACAACAAACAGATGCCAGGAAGACAAACCTTCGGCATCATGAGGCGGAAGCGAAACCCCTTCTAATGAGGTGAAACTTTCTACTTATTGATCAAACTGCAAATACTGCCCCATGTAATACTGCAGTTCCATTGGCAAAAGCAACTGCATAATTTGCACACCGGTTTTCCGCCATATCATGCTAAGAGCTCGTTCATAGTTGAGATGCCATCCAGTCTTTCATTTTCATCAAACCTTCTTCTAAAGATACTTGAGGCTCCCACCCTAATAATCGTTTTGCCTTTCTCGAATCGCATAACAATTTTGGAATCTCGCTCTGGGGATGAATATGTTTTATATGTTTAATTAAACTCGGATCTTCACAGATTTTAGCGGCTAATTCATTAATAGTTATATCCTGCCCCAGTCCAGCATTGACAATTTGCCCGTTAACACTCTCGGAAAGGCCGGCTGCCACAACAAAACGGGCACAATCCTCGACATAAAGTAAATCTCTGGTTTGTTCACCGGAGCCATAAATCCCTAACGGCTCACCCTGGAGAGCCTTGCTGGTAAAAATACTGACAACGCCGCCTTCCCCGGTAGCCTTCTGCCTTGGTCCATAGGTATTGAACGGCCGAATGACCACAGACGGTAGACCGTAAGCATAATAATATGATAAAACCATATTTTCACCGGCAATTTTTGAACCAGCATAAGGGGAAGCCGGTTTGATCGGTGACAATTCGCTTATTCCTTCTGCACCTATTGCTTTATCATAAACCATACAAGTACTCATAAACACCATTTTAACGTCATACTTACGACATTGCTCCAGCACATTAAACGTCCCGATCACATCATTTTTAAACGTTGTTTCTGGGTCATCAATACTGTCTTGAACATTAATACTGGCGGCCAGATGGAAGCACACGTTAAATTCATTTGCGAATAACTGCTCCAAACTATGCTTATCTTGAATATCGCCCAGCACAAAACCCTTAAACCGAGGATGATTCATATATGAGCGTATATTCTCTTCAGTGCCATTGGCCAAATTGTCCAAAACCCAAACCTTATGCCCTTCCCGCAATAACCGTTCCACTACCCAAGAACCAATAAATCCCGCTCCTCCAGTCACCAAAGCCTTCACTAATTATCTCTCCTTTAAAAGTTCCGCTTTAATCAGACTCCGTATCTCGTCAAGAGTAAGGGTTTGTCCACTTTTTGAGCTATAATTACCTTCAGGAGCCTTCTTAATTTTTTGCTTGGCAGATAACTTGCCGCCAAAGGGTGCAGGAATAGCATACATATGAGAATATTCATACGCATTTCTAGATTCCTCAAAAGTCATAAGTTCCTCATACATTTTCTCTCCCGGTCGAAGTCCGATTTGCTGAATTTCAACCTCACTAACTCTAATTCCGTACTTCTCACAGACAAGATCGATTATAACTTTTGCTAAATCTCCTAAACGAACAATCGGCATTTTGAAGACAAATACTTCACCACCATCAGCAAGCTGCATAGCATCCATCGTCAAACGCGTTGCTTCTGAAACAGTCATCATAAACCGGGTCATATCCGGTGATGTCAGAGTGATTTTCCTTTTCTCCCGAATTTGCTGTTCAAAGAGCGGAATCACTGATCCTCTCGAACCCATAACATTACCAAAACGCACTGCTGAAAAAGCTGTTGCTCCAGACCCCTTTTGATATTCGGCTGCAACAATTAAACGCTCCGCCATCAATTTTGTTGCTCCCATAGCATTTGTTGGGCTAATCGCTTTATCGGTACTTGTGAAAGTAACCTTCTTTACTCCCGATTCCAAGGCAGCTTGAATAACATTTTGGGTACCGACAACATTAGTTTGCACCGCTTCAAAAGGATTGTATTCACAGGCAGGCACATGTTTCAAAGCTGCCGTATGAAAAATATAATCAATCCCCTCAAAGGCTCGGACAAGCCGAGAATAATCTCGTACATCCCCCAATAAGAAGCGTAGATTCGGAGTCCCTCTGAATTCCTGCTGCAATTCAAATTGTTTAAACTCATCCCGGCTATAGATGCGAATCACTTCTGGATTTTCCGGAAGCAATGTTTCTAATAAGGACCGTCCTACAGTTCCTGTTCCACCGGTGATTAAGATTCGCTTCCCTGTAAACACTTGCTGAACTCCTCCCTAGCTTCTATATTTTAGTTATATTCGATTCCTTAAGCATTAGCGAACTTATGATCTCAATAACTCATCATCTTTATCAAATTCAAGAAGCGCATCTTCTAGTATAATTTTAAGTTTTACCAGAAATTCATTTAAATCCGCAAACATATCTCTTAATAATTTCGCTTTCTTAAGAACCATTTCCTCCGAATCATTATCCATTAAACCATCGTTTAGGTTAATATAATCTCCCATCGTTCTGATGAATTCGGATCTAAAAGCAGAATAGATCCAGTTATTACCCAGAATTTTATAAGCTGTTTCATACATTTGATCTAAATATCGTTTCTTAAACTCTAAAGAAACGTCAGGATCATTAACATAATCATATAAATCAGAGGCTTTAGTATAAACTAATTGATCTATACTCAGTTTCTCAATCCGTTCCACAAACGACTTCTTAACCTTTTCGACATTATCTTCAGGCACAATATTCTGAGATACCGAATTAAGCCAATCGACAAAAGAATCCTTCTGTGAGGAGTCGACTCCTACATGTTTTTCTAAGGCCTCCCGCAATGTTAATTGAACCATACCATTGATTTTAGCCCCGCCTTCCGTGGCGTTGATGACTAAAGTCGGAAAGCGCTCTAGAAAAATTTCAAACCAATCTCTGAACATTCTCCAAGCCAGAGTCGAAGGCACCTTTTCCCCATAATAACCTTCTAAATAGACCACTTGATCCTCATTCTCTAAATTTGCTTTCACAGTATCATAGACACTTCCTGAACTATGGGTTCGCCCTTCTTCTCCAAAGGCGAGATCTTGACCTATCAAAATGATAGCCGGAGCCCCAATTAAATTTGCAAAGTTAAAAGCAAAATGTGTCACAGATAATCCCATCGCCAAAGTGCCACTATCTAATGCCTGAGCTAATTCGTTTTCGAAATATTCTCCTCCTCCGTAGACAAACAAATGATGCTTAAACAGCCTTGCGCTCCGCGTATCAACAACAGGATTGGCAACAAAGGCAATGGATTCCGGAATAGGTTCATCTCGTTTGTAATGACATTCTGGAATAAGCGGCGTTCTGTCGACACTAAAAGTAGCATCCGGTATAATTCCATAATCTAATAATTTATTAAAAACGGTATTTACGCAGAAAATCGTAACCCGATCTTGCCATTCTTTAAGTACCGCAATATTCTTTGTCAAAGACGGCCCCGCCAAAACAATCACGACTGGTTTGCCCCATGTATTGGCAATGTTTCTGAGTGAAGGATTTTTGACGAGATAGGGTATATGCGCAACAAAATTGTTCAGCCCCCGGACAGTCCACCCTATGTCTACCCCTATTGCATGCCGATGATATTGAATCACTCCGAATACCAGACTTCGTATTTCTTTTACAGTTTCATATTCCGTACGGTATTTCGGTGCAAAATATATGAACCCCATTCGCTGGATTTTGAGCAGCACTTCTCCCATAATAATAATGCCGTCAAAAATTGCCCGAATTTCCGACGGCTTTCCAAAAGCCAGGACAACTCGCCCTGTTGCCAGTATTTCTTGAAAATCGATGACATGCATAGCCGCCCTCACGATATCCCAATCCGTCTCTAAAACAATAATCAGACTTGAGGGTGGAGTTCGATCTAACAGTTCTATTAAATGATAACCAAGACCTAAGCCAAATAAAAAAATTGCACGATAGGAGGTAACATTGTCTTCACTAACGATCAACTTAGCGGCCTCCGACAAAGGGTCATAAGCACTATGTAAGAGAATTTCTTGACCCTCGATCCTTTTTGTCGCCGTATAGTAGCCTGTCTTTCCCGAAAAAAGGCTGACCGTGGAAGTTTCCAGAGGCTGATTTAAAACCTGTTCTTCAAATCCTTGAGTAATAAGAAAAGCTAAATTCTTTTCATAAAAATTCATCTTAAACCCATCCCCGTTCAGTCTTTTAACAAAGGTTTTACTTCAAAGATAAGTATATCCATTAGCCGAACATAATCTTTTGTCTCCAAGCTCTTCGAAGCCTGTAACAATAACTGTCGAATCGTCTCTTGAACGCGGACAGTCATTTCTTGGATCATGCACTCCATTTTCTGAAATAAAGAATCAAGTTCTTTGAGCGCAGCTTCATCCTCATTGCGGATAAATAAATTACGAATATAATCCAAAGTTAAAAACAAATCTTCTTTAAGTTGATCATTCATCTGCATTGTTTCATTCCCCTGTCCGCAAATGTTCTCTATGCACTATCTTCGCAGCCTCAGCCCAAGTCTCACGAAAAGCCCGCAGAAAATCCTCAACTGGTTGAAGACGTTCTGTGCTTTTTTCGACATTGGCCAAAAGTACTTCCCTTTGATAAAAATCATAGAGTTTGTGAAGATTAGAAGCGACTTCTCCCTGATTCATATCCAAAGATATCTTCAGTTCTATAAAAGCGTCCTGAAGTTTCCCTAACCATTTATTCGCCGTTTCAAAGTCTTGCTGTTCCAGAGAAAATCGGGCCTGATTAAGGAAACGAATCGCTCCATCAAATAACATTAGTAATAATTTTTCCGGGGAAGCTGTTGCTATGGAAGTCTGTCTATAGGCTCCGTAAGGATTGTTTGTTGTAGTATTTTGCACGATAGAGCGATTCCTCCCTTAGAAATAATTTCAATGTAATCGTTCAAAGCCCTGGTACTACGAACTTGATGATTTCGAAGAACTCGAAGAACTCGACGAACCCGACATAGCAGCGATCTGGCTAGATAACCAAGTTCCTTGCGAATTAAGACCAGCCAAGACCGTTTCCAAGTTAGCAAACTTTGCATTTAGCATAGTTTCATAGTCAGTCGCACGTTGTTCAAAATCATCAATTTGATCTTGCACATCTTTTATCTGTCTATTGTAACTGTCATCTATTTCAGATAACGTCCCACCATACATTATAATTGGATTAAGGTAAGCATGAAGGGTATTTCCAAGTCCCTCATAAATGTTGTGAACCGTGTCATTTTCCGGAGTAACTCCATTGTAAGAAGCGCTAAAGAGATTGGCTACACTTTGAGGATTATCGGCAAAAGCCTTTTCAAAAGTTCCCTTATCAAAGGATAAGGCAGCACTTTCTCCAAAATTGTCAGCCGAAGTTGAAATCCCCACGTCACTTAGAAGTGTATAGGGTGACGAGGATTTATTAATAATTCCGCCTAACATTCCTCTAAGCCGGGACTGAATATCCTGAAGCTGGGCATCTCCAAACAGATCCCCTGCAGTTTTCGTCGTGGTATCATAATTCAGTTCGGTAGCAATAAAACTCTGTACCGAATTATATTGATCCACAAAAGCTTGAACAGCTTTTTCGGCCACTGAAGGATCCGCAGTCACTGCAACAGTTGCCGTAGTTGATGAACTGGCTCCTGTTAAGTTTAAGGTTATCCCTTGAATTGCTGTCGTGACTGTATTCGATGCGCTGGAAATGCTAACTCCATTAACTTTAAACTGAGCATCTAACGCTGCCTGAGTTATTCCTCCCAATCCATTATCCAGGTCTGTCTGAGATAGTACAGTCGTTGAAGAAGCATTTATCCCCAATACATTTTGTAACGAATTTGTTAATGAATCATCAAATGTGATAGCATTATCTTTTCCCGTCTTATTGCTTGTAATGGAAAGACGATATTTGTCGCTGCTCACCTGGATTACAGATGCAGTTACCCCAGCTTGAGCACGGTTAATCGAATTGGCAATGTCCGTTAATGAAGGATTTGATCCCGAAGTAGAACTTCGAATAACAACTTTTTTTCCATTAATCCCAAAATCCCAACTCGAACTATCGGAACTTGAGGTGTAAGTATAGGTCCCAGATGGGGGATCACTGACTTCCTGGCTAACTACGACTTCAGCAGTAGCAATGTTGTTTACATTGACGGAATAAGTTCCCGGCAAGGCTCCACTGCCACCCGTTGCCGTCACAATATTTGTGTCGCTGGAAGAAGCTGTGGTAGCCGTCCAAGTATCTGACGATTCTAGCGTCGTAAGTGTTGCATCCAGGGCAGAGAGCCGAGTGTTTACATCGTGCCAGGCATTTTGTTGAGTTTGCAGAGTTGATTCTTGTGTCTGCATTTGAGTTTCAGGAAGCTTATAGGCTTGCATCATTGAACTAACAATACCAGAAAAGTCATATCCAGATAATCCGGTTAAAGCATTTGACATAAAACCCCTCCTTCCTACGAATGCTTGTCAAGAAGCAGTCCGTACATGTTATAAAATGAATTCAATAAATCAAAAATACGTTTAGGGGGAATCTCGTTGAGGACTTCACCCGTTTTGCTGTCCACGATCTTGACCATCACCTGATGGGTGCTGTTATCAATATTAAACTTCATATTTCTATCTATAATCCCCATCATACGATTAAGCTTTTCAGCCGCCTTTTCAATTTCCTCCCGAGGGATTTCTTCGCGAGCAGATGGGGTCTCTTGCTTACGATCAACGACAGGTACTAATACCTCTTGCGTTTTGTCAGACTTCTGTCCGGGAAAAGCATCTAAAGGCAGTACCGTTACTCCGATATTGGGTTGGATTGGATTAACCATATTAGTCCCTCCCATTTAAGCGCCTCTGGCAAATTCTCAAGTAATAATAGAAGAGCCGTCCGGCTGACCGCCGACCGGCTCTCTTGTAAAAATAAACTAAATTAAAAAATATTAGCCTAACAATTTGAGAATTGCTTGTGGTGTTTGATTGGCCTGAGCTAACATAGCAACTCCCGCCTGACTCAAAACTTGATTTTGCGTGAATTTCGACATCTCGGAAGCCATGTCGACATTCGTAATTTGAGATTGAGCAGCTGTCAAGTTTTGGGATGCAGTCGTCAAGTTAGAAATAGTATGAGTAAGCCTATTTTGTAAAGCACCCAGATTTGCTCGAGCTGTAGAAACCGTGTCGATTGCAGCACTAATTTTGCCAATCGCGATAGAAGCTCCTCCCACTGTAGAAACAGATAGGCTTACTCCAAGCGCACTAGCAGTCAATTTATCGATGTGCAGTGAAATGGTTTGACCGCTCTCGGCTCCAATTTGGAATTTTACAGTTAAACTTCCAGTGAGCAAGTTTTTGGTATTAAATTGGGTTGTTGATGCGATCCTGCTAATTTCTTTTGTCAAAGCACTTACTTCACTTTGGATCTGCTGACGGTCATTAGTTGTGTTCGTACCGTTGGTAGATTGTACTGCAAGCTCTCTCATCCGTTGAAGAATGGATTGAGTTTGGCCCATTGCACCTTCTGCTGTTTGGATCATTGAAATGCCGTCTTGCGCGTTCCTGTTAGCTTGATTTAAACCATTGATTTGCGCGGTCATTTTTTGGGAGATAGCTAATCCTGCTGCGTCATCAGCTGCTTTGTTAATTCGATAACCCGAGGATAACTTTGCCAATGAATCTTGAACAGCATTATTGGTGTTCGTTAAATTGTTTTGAGCAATTAAACTGGATATATTAGTGTTAATATACATCCTTTTTCCCTCCATGAATAAAATTTTCCCACATCCGTGTAGGAATTTTGTTATCCGCTTCTTTGTCGACAAGAAGTAGCTTACTCTATAATCATCGGATAACATCCCCACTTTATAAAGGCCAATTTTAGTCAAATTTCAGTGTTATTGTTTATTTACCTCCAAGTAACTTGTAAATTCGCCTCATATTAACATGCCTATATGCTCTTCTTGAATTAGACCTAATCTCATAACAACCTTGGTGCAAGCCCAAAATGATATAATCTACCAAACATCCTCAAAGGTACTTGATTGAACATTATGAAATCACCTGACTTTCCAAAAGCCTAAGCCGCTCAGTAGCTTTTTCATAGCCAAAGTCCGAAGCTCTTCGGTAATATTCTTTAGCCTTTGACAAATTAGAAGTTACTTCATGCAATACTCCGAGATTATATAAAGCATAAAAGCTCCCAGTTCCAATGACACCATCATAGTAACTATGGTCACCTATTTCAAGACATTTACAATACTCCTTCTCAATTAGCGGAAAAAAGTTCTCATATTTCTGATCTTTGTAGATAAGTTCCATATAAAAGTAACCGCAAACAAAATGGTAATCTGGATAATTATCTAATGCATCGCGCTCGTTATGAATAATCTCCAGACCTTTTTCGAAATTTTCAGTATTAATGATGTTGTATAGATACTTGACAACCATACTAGGTTTATATAATTCAGACTTACCTATAAGTTTATAACACTTCTCAAAATATTTATCTGCCATTTCATAATGCTTAGAAAGATAATACTGCGTTGCAGTCTGGTAGAGCATATAGGTATCATTCGGCGAACGCTCCAGCGCCAGCAGCAGCAACTTCAAATTTCTATCATCCTTTGCGTTTAGGCTAATATAGCCATCATGACCTAACTCAATTGCAACATTTAGCCGTTTAAAGTCAGAAACGACCTGTTCATGAATAATTCCCGTATAAAAAATTCCTTTAGGAATTAGACGTGAAATATAACATTGGGCAAGCTTTTCTTCGCCATCTTGAATGAACTTATCAATCAGTTTTACTCGTCCAATAGCCTTTTGGGTTTCAATAAATTTTCTAATTGCCTCTCCGCAGTCATTAAGAATATATTCGTCAGCATCTAAAACTAAATTCCAATCGCTCGTGGATTGATTCAGGGCAAAGTTACGGGCCTTAGAAAAATCATTAACCCACGTAAAATCAAATATCTTTGCACCAAAAGAAGTTGCGATATCTTTCGTATTGTCCGTCGATCCTGTATCAACAACAATAATTTCATCAACAAGATCCGCTGCGCTTGATAAGCACCTCGCAAGACACCTACTCTCATTTTTAACGATCATAGCTAAAGTTAATGTTTTCATATTCACCTCTAAAAAATGCTTCCCATTTCTTAAGTTTTGTTAAATTTCAAACCCCATTGCTTATTAAATTAAGATGAAACATTGCCTTAAAATAACAAAGATAGTTACTATTTCTCCTTTAGTTTAAAGTCTTTTAAAAGTTGAAGCGATAATCCAAATTCTTCACCGGTTACCGCTTCCCTGTTTTGCTTTTGGATTTCCTCGTAGACTTCACTCCGCAGAATTTTCACTTCCCGAGGAGCCTTAATTCCAATACGAACGTTATCCCCGGAGATCCCTACCACAGTAATTTCAATGTTGTCTCCTATTTTAATGGTCTCATTTAACTTTCGTGTAAGAACCAACATTTAATCAACTGCCCCTTCCTGTTCCCGTGCACTGGGCTTCACAATTTCTATCGGTTGTTTCGTAAGATACCGTTCATCCGCTAAGATAACCTGAACTCCCACTTTATGCTTAGTATTTAAGAGGATTGGAGCTTTTAAATTCACGGTACTCTTCGCCATGTCCCGTCTATCTAATGTTACAATTGCCCACACATCTACATGATCATTAGGGTTTCCATCGGGGGGAACGCTAATACTGTCGGTCTTATTCCGCATAACATTAAATCTCAAGATTTCTTCATTCTCCGAATCAACATCTACTCTGTAATCAGGGAATAATAGTCCAGGACGTATTAAAATAAAACCAATTCTCTCTTCCTCAACAGAAATTAATTGAGCAAAAGGAATCCCTTTCTCTTCAACAAAGCGGAATTCCTTATTGAATTCAAAACCCGGGATACCTTGAGCAAAATAGTAAATATTGTCCTTATCTTCCATCATCTATTTCCTCCATATTTATCTTGAACTATGGAATGTCGAATGTCTTATGTTCAGCTTTACAGATTCAGATACGTTACTTCTGCACATCATAGATAGCTCCCACCGCATGAAATTTTATATATGGATTTTGTTCCATGATACTTTGAGCCGAACCGTACTGTAAGTCCCCGTGAACAGAACCAACCCTCGCATCAACTGAAACTCCGCCAATATTTGCCTGATAATTAACAGAATAGGTTGTCACTGAGATCCGAATCGGTTGTGAACAACCAATCTGAACTTCCTTCTGACGCGGTTCTGCATCTTGCGAAACAATTCTTGCCACAGATACTTTTTTTGTAAGATCCGCAAATTGCTCTCCTTCACGGACCCTTCGGGAGATACCAGCATCAGTGGTTGATTTAGCTTCTTGATCAAAGGCACGTTGTTCCGCTACTACACCATAATACCCCAGCGATTCGCGCGCCGGGGTATTATCAATCTCTATTGTTGCAGCAGGCTGTTCTAACGAAATCTCTGCCGGTCGTTGTTGAACTTCGAAATTCGCCGGAGTAATCGAGACGTTATATTGAAAAGGAGTAACCTGGAGTCCAATCCGTCCAAATTGTTGTTGGATTTGAAGATCCACCATACCCGATCACCTCAACCTTCTAAAACATCCCACATTATGTTTCCTGCGAATAACTCCTAGTAAACAATAATTTTTCAATACGAAGCGAATCTTTCCTTTTAGCAGTTATCTTGCAAAATGTCAACTAATTTACTTCATAAAATCAACTAAAGAAGGTTGAATAATTTTAGTCCCAATGGACAAAGCAGCTTGAAAAGTATTTTGCTGGGACTGAAAATCTAAAATAGTTTTTGCCACGTCAGTATCCTGTACTGTCGAGAGACTCGACGTTAAATTAATATTCATTGTATCCATCTGACTGCTTATTGCTTGCACTCGGTTAACGCTCGCGCCTAAGGACGCTCGACTCGTAGAAATACTATCAATATTGGTCTGAATTTGATCGACATATGGACTTAAATCAGCTCCTGAAGTCAGAGCATTAGAAATATTCTTTAATAAGGTCATACTTGCAGGAAAAATGCTCGAGCCATCAACCGAGATAGTTACTTTCGAATTATTATTGCCCACATCCAATTGAATGGGCGAATAGGTTGCAAAGGACGCTGTGGACGACACAACAGGGGCGTCAGTTGTCGACGTTCCATTGAATATATATTTATCCCCGACCTTAGTATTGGCAAGCGTCTGGATTTGCTGATTGATCTGATCAATCTCCGCAGCGATATCTGTTCGTGATTGATCATCATTGGTACCATTTTCCCCTTGGAGAGTAAGTTCATAAGCGCGATTGAGCATTGACTGAACATCTGATAAGGTGGAATCCGTTGTACCCATAAAAGATGCTGCCTCATCAGCATTACTCTTTAGCTGGGTAATCATTGCCATATTCGTTTTAAGGCCCAGGACATTATGGGTACCTGCCGGATCATCTGAAGGCTTATTAATCCGATGCCCTGAAGACATCATGTTCTGCATGTTTGCCATATTTTCTTGGGCAGAATTAAGATTTAGAAGCAAATCCCTTGACATCATATTACTGGTGATTCGCAATATATTCCCTCCTTAATCAAAGATATATACCTGAGATAAATAACGCAATATTATTTTCAAATTGATAAGCAATAAACAATGTCTTACTACCTTGTAACGCCTAAACCGGTTACAATCGTGCTAAGCATATCATCCATTGTGGTAACCACTCTCGCTGCAGCCATATAGCTCTTTTGATATTGAATCATATTTGTCATTTCTTCATCAAGAGATACTCCGGAGACAGAATCCCTTTGGTTCGTTAAATTATTAACTAGAACATCTTCTCCTGCCTTCGTTTGATTAGTTTGTTGAACTTGGACTCCGAACTGAGAAACGATAACTCCGTACTCATCTCCTAAGGATGATGCTTTGCTTGTTAATGATGTATCTGTGATGCTCGACCATCCGGTCGCCAAGGCAGCTATCGCGGCGGCAATACTTCCATCACCTGAAGTTCCATCTCCTGTAACAATGTTATTGATGTTGGTGGGTACTGAATCATCGACTGGCGCCGAACCCGTCGAAGTCAAGGAGATGGTACTCGCAGTTAAATTCGAAGGATCAAAAAAAGTATTACCCGTAGCAGTAGACCCGGTAACTTTCCCGGTTCCATAAATGCTATTAACTGCTCCGACAATATCTTTAGCCAGTGAATTATATTGATCCAATAAATTATTCAAATCCGTATCACGAACCTGTATATCCGCTTGGAGTGTCCCCTGTTGCGGATTTAACGTAAGTGAATCCCCTGATTCCCACTTAACATCATTGCCATCAAGCCCGGAAGTCTCATCCAAATGATTAGCCGTCCCATTATCCACCAACGTCGCTGGAGGAACATCTCCCCCGATACTTATGCTAAAATCATCATTGGTTTCTGAAACCTTCACATTGACAATTTTCGATAATTTGTCAATCAAATTATCTCGGCTATCCAAAAGATCATTAGGATTGTCCCCAGTTATCTTTGCAGATTTAATTTGATCGTTAAGTTTCGCAATTTGATCTGCGTAGCTATTAATCTTTTGAATCTGCGTCGTCACATCCGAGTTAAGGTTGCTTTGCATCGTCTTGATCTGCTGTGCAATAGCATGAAAACTATCAGTTAAAGTTATGGCACGTCCTTGTACAACCGAACGAGCTCCTGTATTTCCCGGGTCCTGAGAAAGGCTGCTCCAAGCTGTCCAGAAATTATCCATAGCAGCACTCAAACCATTATTCGAGGGTTCGTTCATAAAACTTTCTATATTAGATAGACTCGTTTGCCTGCTTGTCCAATATTGCTGCTTTGAGGTTTCATCACGAAGCTCCATATCTACAAATTTATCCCGTGCCCGGGTAACTGTATCCATAGACACCCCAGATCCCAGGCTCAGATTCCGACCCGTTGCGTAGATCGTATAAGGGGTGGTTTCTTTCAAGTTGGCCATCTGTCTGGTGTATCCTTCAGTATTAGCATTAGAAATATTATTCCCCGTAACATCTAAGGCGGCTTGCTGAGACGCCAGTGCTCGGCGCGTAATTTCTAAACCAAAAAAAGTAGAAGTCATGTCTTAAATCCTCCAATCCAAGAGATGCAACTTTTCATCCATATCTTTACCATTTCTGCCTGGATGTGTATACGTGTTCTTCTCCTGATACATCAGCAACCCCAATGTAAAGTTAACAATACCCATCGATTGCTGCAAAAGTTGGGTATTAATATCATGAATTCTCTGCAACTCACCAATTACCCGCTCCAGATCAGAATGAACCCCCTGCAGGACAGGAAAGCGCTCCGCAAGCACTACCAGAGTTAAACTTTCAGGTGCCTGACCTAGTTCCAGGCCGATCTGTTCCGTAAACAAGAGACGTTCCTTTTCCAAGCGTTTAACATCTGGAAAAAGCTGCTCCTCTCGGGCCGTGATTTTGTCAATTTCCTGGACACTATTTTCAATCAGGGCTTTTTGTTTACTTTTTCCTAAGTCATAAAGCTCTGTATAGCATTTGACCTGTTCCCTTAAGTTTCTTTCCAAGTTCTCAAGCACTTCAGACACGGAATCTTCCTCCTCGTTTAGACGCTCTTAGAAATTTGGCGGAAGCAATTTAGCGGCTATTTTCAGAGCATCCACTTTAAACTCTCCCCGTTCAATCTGCTTGGACAGGGTTTGAACACGATCTTCCCGAATGTCAACAACTTCTCTTGCTTTTTGCAATAACGTCTGAAATGTTTGAGCTTTGTCTGAAACAGCAACATTATCCGTTTCGCTCGTCGATCTATTTTTTGCGGCTGGCTTCAAGCGATTAGCGGCTTGGGTACAGCCTGCCAGCGACATAAATGTAGGATCTACCTTCATTTCATTCACTCCAAGATATATAGTCTTACTTTGCTTATCGAAAAAAGCAAGGTAAAACTTAAGAAAAACTTTCTCCATATTCGTTAGCCATTCTTTCCTCAGACAATAAATACTTGTTTGCATTATGTAGAGATACTAAAGTTTAGAGTATATTTTGTCGATATTATATTGTAGGGAGATGCTTTTCCTCTTCCCATAATCTAAGCTTCTACGCTAAAATCATGTAATAAACGCAAAGGGAGGTATGTCGCAGCCCTTTATTTAGAAAAGCAACTAGGCCAGAGGATCCAGATTATTCCCTTTCTTCTCTCATAAACTAGAATTATGGTCTCTATTGCTAAGGTATAAAGGAGTGTCGTGGCAAAAAACATGGATTTATCAACATTAATTGGCGTTATCGCCGGAATAGGCGCTCTAGTCATGGGATATCTTTTGGAAGGCGGCGCTCTCGGGGCCCTTTTCCAATTTTCTGCAGCAATTATTGTTTTCGGAGGAACCACCGGAGCAGTCTTAACCAGTTTTTCCCTTTCGGATCTCAAACACCTCCCTCATTGGCTAAAAGTTGCCTTTACAAGTCAAACTTTTGGCACCGCAGAAGCTTATGAAGCTCTTGTTGGCTTCGCTGAAAAAGCACGCCGCGAAGGATTATTAAGCCTTGAACAAGAACTCCAGACTGTTAACGATCGTTTTACTCGTCAAGGGTTACAGCTGGTCATTGATGGCACAGATCCTGAAATTACCGAGGAAATTCTGGAATCAAATATCGCTGTCTTGGAAAAACGCCATAAAGTTGGCATCTCCGTCTTTGAAGCGGCCGGCGGATTTGCACCGACCATGGGGATTATTGGGACTGTTATGGGACTCGTTAAGGTATTAGGTAATCTCTCCGATCCGTCAGCACTCTCTGAATCAATTGCATCTGCTTTTATTGCTACCCTTTATGGTGTTTCCTCTGCCAACCTTCTCTGGCTTCCTATTGCCACAAAGCTTAAAATGAAAGACAAGGCGGAGGTTGCCGCAATGGAAATGGTTCGAGACGGAATCCTCTCGATCCAGGCAGGCGATAACCCATCTATTCTCAGAGAAAAATTGAAAACCCACGTCGGTTCTTTGCTCCCCTCTGAAGACAATGATGAAGAAGGTGCAGCGGCAGCAGGCCGTCCTGCAGTTAGTGAGAGCCGATGAGTAGAAAACGCGGAGAAGAAGTTGAAAAGGAGAACGGAGAACGTTGGCTGCTCACCTATTCTGACCTTATTACCTTACTTATGATTTTCTTCGTTGTCCTTTACTCGATGAGTAAAGTTGATTCAGAAAAGTTTCAGGCCATGGCCCAGGCTTTGAACTCAGCCTTAAGCGGTGGCAGTTCTGCTAAAATACAATTGGCAACCAGTCCATCGGGACCGGCTGCCATACCTCCTAAAACTCCTCAAAGTGATACTGCCAAACCCTCCACAACCACGCAGAATAACAACCAAAAGGCAGGTCAAGGAAATGTGGATGCGGATAACAAGTCTATCGAAACCATAAAGGCTAAACTCGATAAATTTGCATCAGATAATGGCATTCAATCCACCTTAGTTACGTCTGTCGAAGAACGCGGCCTTGTCGTTAGTATTCAAGAAACCTTGCTTTTTGAAAGCGGCTCGGCAGATATAACTCCTTATGCCCGTAATATCTTAGAGAAAGTCTCCACAGTCATTGAATCATCCTCCAACCAAATCAGGGTTGAAGGCCATACCGACAATTTACCAATTCATACTGCCCAATTTCCTAGCAACTGGGAATTATCAGTAGTCCGTGCTACTAATGTAGTGCAAATTTTGCAGCATGACGGCATTGACCCTAATCGTCTCTCTGCAACCGGTTACGGTGAATACCGGCCAATTGCCTCTAACGATACAGAAGCAGGAAGAGCTAGAAACCGCCGCATCGATCTTGTCATTCTTCGTTCTAAATATGATGTTACGGAACCCACCAGTAACGTTTCTTCAACGCCAGCAAATTCGGCTTCACCAACAGCAACGCATTAGTAGAAGTCAGGAAAGACACTCCAAGGCAAAAGGGCTTGCATTATAAATATCCTTTCTAAAGGAGAATAACTATGTCTATTCGCATCGAAACACCAACTCAAGCCTCTTCTTCCACGATTGATTCTCAAAATTCCTCAGAACGTACAATCGATTTTAAAGGAGTTTTGACCCAAACTCAAAACATTCAAAAGACTGAACTTCAAGCCTTTCTCGATCGTCTTGAGACCCAGGGCAAAAAGTTAGCTCAATCACTTTCTATTCGAGACTTAAAGGATTTTCGTGATATGGTTAAGTCTTTCCTGCGTTCAACCTTTGGTCAAAGCCGAAAAATGCAGGAAGAATCCTCTTGGGATTTCCATGGTCGTCCGAAAATTATGGCTCGCATCTCCAAAATCGATCACGCTTTAGAAAATCTAGGAAAACAGCTTCTCGACCAGCAGGCTAAGCCTTTAGAAGTTTTAACCAAGGTCGGTGAAATTAAAGGGCTCATTGTGGATCTTTTTGCCTAAATGTCAGCCTTTAGTGAAATTACAAGATCACACTAATTTATTTAAAAAGAGAGGTGTCATCCTTTTGGCTATAACATCCATTTCCAATACCTATGAGGAATTTATTAAAGCTTTTCATCCCAAAAGTGGGCTTGATCTTAAATTTTATAAACAAAACCAAATGCAGCGAAGAATTCTAAGTTTTATGAACTCCCACGGTTATCCGACATTTCCTGAATTCTTCAAAGCCCTTAATTCAGATCAAAGTTTATATGACGCTTTTTTTAAACATCTCACTATTAATGTTTCTCAGTTTTTTCGCGACGCGAACCAGTGGAAAACTCTGAAAGAGTCCATTATCCCCCAGCTCCTTCAGAGTAAAAGCCCTCTAAAGCTTTGGAGCGCCGGATGTTCGAGCGGACAAGAGCCTTATTCTTTAGCCATGACCTTGATGGAATACTTCCCGAATAGCAAATTTACCGTCTTGGGATCAGACATTGACATTAATGTTTTGAATCAAGCGAAGGAAGGCCTTTATAAACAAAATGATTTTGCAAGTACTCCCCCTGAATTCCTGCAAAAATATTTCACTTCAACTGAAAAGGGCTATCAAATTAAAGAATCGGTAAAACGATTGGTCACCTTCCAGCATCAGAACCTCCTAACCGATCGATTTCAAACCGGCTTTGACTTTATTGCCTGTCGAAATGTTGTCATTTATTTTACAGACGAAGCCAAGGAAATGCTCTATAAAAAATTCACAGATGCTCTTAAACCTGGAGGAATCCTTTTTACCGGCAGTACTGAACATCTCTTTGGTATGAAACACCTCGGTTTAAAAGCCGTTTCTTCCTTCTTTTACCAAAAAGGATAAATATTAAGAGGAGCTATTCTCGTAAAGCCAAGAGAAAAGCTCCTCTTCATTATTTCACCTTTAGAAAATTCCAATTAAGCAGTAGGACAGATCCTCTCGTATTGCTGGATAAACTCCTCTAAGGGATAAGTAACACCTTTGCCGTGAACCTCAAGGGATACTTGCTGATCCTTTGAATTGTACCCAATAAACTTCATTCCTAGTAACTTGGCCATTTTGGATAACTCGATCCGTGCTCCGCGCCCAAAATCTTTAAATTGCATCCAACACACGCCCCTTTTTTAGTCTAAAGACTTTTTAAGTTCTAGGGTTTAGATTATCTTATCCTATTCATATTTTTCTTGCAACTTTCGTTTTCGACAAAATTTGCTCTATTCCGCCTCGCCACAGCCCTTTTATTCTCAAAAACTACACGAATCTTCCGTTGTCAGCAGCTTACAACTGTGCTCTAAAGCTCTCTTTAAAGCTATGTCGCCCACAAGCCCAGAACACTAATCCCCGCCAAAATAAGAATGCTGCCCATAATTTTAGGAAAGGAAAGATTTTCATGAAGAACCAATGTACCATAGAAGATGGCAATTACATACCCCAGAGCAACCAGAGGATAGGCATAACTTAATTCCCAGCGTGATATCACCACAAGCCATAGAAAGGAGCTTAACCCAAAACACATAAATCCTAAAAAAATAGCCGGAGTAAAAATAATCGCCCCCAGTTGCCTCCAAATCCCCGTAACTGTAACCTTTCCATATGTCAGCATGCCTAAGCGAAATAGAAATTGTCCCGTGGCCCCCAGCATAATTGAACCTAAGGCCACGGCCATTGGAGAAAGTTCTGAATTAAGACCCATTAGAAAGAGTACTCCTTGTCTTTTTTCCTTTATAGCCTCTCTTGCTTCTCCCCTAAAAAGATAAACACAAGGTTTGTTTTTTCAACCTAAGTTTTCGCAGCATCTCAAAAATTTATACCTGCTTTCTCATTCGGATTGATTGAATTCTAATCGTTTAATAAAACGAGTTAAGTCTTGCAGTAAATCGACATACATGGTTTGTTTGAAATATTGTCCTTCTTGATCATATAAAAGGCGAAGGAGTGGCCGAGTTGGCATGTTCAGGGGTATTGCTGCCACAACTCCTATTTCACCGGTATTTAAGGTAACCAGGGACCCTTCGGGATAGAGCACCAGGGATTCCTGGAAGGCTTTAACGAAACGAGGGTTAAAGTCAGTCCCAGAACCGCCAATGATCATTTCCAAAGCCTGATATGGGGGAAGACCTTTACGGTAGGGCCTATCAGCCGTGAGAGCTTCGTAGACATCTGCTACCGCTACGATCTGGGCATCTTGATAGATCTCCTGACCCTTCAAACCGAAGGGATATCCTCTGCCATTCCAGCGTTCATGATGTTCTTTAATCGTAGCAAGTACTGAAGATATCAGCCGGGCATCTTTCAACATTTCTTCTCCCAAAAGAGGATGCTGCTTTATAACATCTCGCTCTTCCTCCGTCAAAATTCCAGGTTTATTTAAAATTTCCTTAGGCACTTGTAATTTTCCTAAGTCATGGAGCAGAGCTCCCAAAATTAAATTCTTAAGCTTATTTTCATTATAATTCAGCTGTAGCCCAATAATTGCAGACAATAAAGCCACATTCAAAACATGCATATAGGTCCCAAAATCATGTTGTTTATACCGTTCAAGATTAATTCGATTACCTTCCAAATCCAAGAACGTATCTTTTGTCCGTAATTCTTCCATAATTACTTTAACCAAAGCAAGCATCTTCTCAATATGCTGTGGCTGTAAGAGTTGGGCCTCATGGTAAATTCTCCATAAACAGCCAACAAGCTTTACATAAACGTCCTTAGAAAACTCCTTAATTGTCTTAGGAGCCTTGATTAATGCCCTTTTTTCATTTCGAGTTTCCATCTTATATACTTCTTGTCGCTTAAGCTTCGCCAAGACATTAGAGGTAATTAAGCTTCCCTTTGCAAGCAATAACCTACCCTTTGAATCAAATAAGTCTAAAGGTGTTCTTTGCTCTTTTATTGAATTTGGGCTTAACTTTTTCAATACCAAATCCACGACCATTGATCCCCGCTTTCTTTAACTTAAGAAACAAATATTTGAGCTATTATCGTATAAAATAAGTTCAATCTATCAAATTGCTAATATGTATATATAATAAGTCAAATTATTGCACAAACCAACATCTTTCTTTCAACAAATTTCGACTTTTACACTCAGATTTATACCATATGTTAGACTACGATTTTATAACTTTTGTTATGCTTTTTATTTATACCTTGGTTCATAAATCCCCTAAGTTCGTGAAAAATATTTTAATCAGATAAGGATTTAGAGAACTTCTCTTTTTATAAATGTCTATCATTAAGATCAGAAAGGGGAGAATCAAATCCATTGATTCTCCCTTTTCTGATCTTAATAAAACTGAAGGGAAACGGCTATGTATCATTATACATGAGCAGTTTCCCATAAGCATGGCGAAGTGAACCTATAAGCCGAGTTCTGTCTCTCCTTGCGGAGGTGATGATCATCTATCTCGAACTGCCGTTACCGACAGCCTCCAGCGACCTTACCCGGGAACAAAAACGGGCCGTTCATCGTTCCCCTATTCGGTCTTGCTCCAGATGGGGTTTACATGGCCAGCCAGTCACCTGACTGCCGGTGAGCTCTTACCTCGCCTTTCCACCCTTACCTATCCAGAAGTCAGTCATCGGAATCCGGATGTCGGAAACAGAACTAATTATATCTGACTTCCGTCCTCTGATGACTGGTCTCTGGATAGGCGGTATATCTCTGTTGCACTTTCCTTGGGGTTACCCCCACTGGGCGTTACCCAGCACCTTGCCCTATGGAGCTCGGACTTTCCTCAGGAGCGACTTTTCAGTCCCTGCTCCCGCGATCATCTAGCTTACTTCGCTCAGTTATTTTACTAAAAAAATCAGTTTTGGTCAAATGGAGAGTTTTGGTTCTTTTCCATTTCTTCCATTTCATCGTCAATGTCCATCAAGGCTGCTAACCATTTTGCCCGATTTGCATTATCTTCTTTAAAATTGGTTAAAACCTTTTCGCGTTCCATGCGGAGAACTTCTGCTCGATTCATGATGCTCATCAACTCCTTTAGTTATTTACTAAAAATTTCAGACCAAAAACAATTCAAAATTAACAACTATATTTTGGCCTTAATTTTATTTTCTGATTATTTTCTATATACATACAATAACATGATTCATCATTCAGTGTCAAGTATTAATTATCACTTTCACAAACTTTTTTAATTAATTCTTAACTACAATTTACTTTTTGCAGTTGAGGGGTTTTCGTTGATATCCCATAATGAAATCTTAACCGAAGCATGTAGACTTTGTCTTCACGCGAATTAGCCTTCTCTTAAGTAAAAAAACATCCCCTAGCTTATAGCCAAGGGGATGCATTTTTTGAACTAACTTTAAATTCTATACCTTGCAGCGACCTTTCAGAAGACAGGTAATAGTATAATGCCTGAAGCATAGGTGCTTCGCTTAGAAAATGGCCAAGGTCGCCCACAGCCATTCCTCCTTCAAGGGCATCAAGGACCGCATGATGATCAACATCTCCTGTGATTAGTAAATCCGCACCTTTAAACAGTGCCTTCGGCACAAACCGGCCCCCGCTGCCATTGATAATTGCCACCTTGCGCACATCTTTTTTTAGTGACCCGGCTAAGCGTACTCCTGTCAAATTATAAGGATGGGCATAACAATTTGACTGCAGCAAACGTTCCAAAAAGTTCTCCCAGACAACTTCCAATGGTTCCGGGCGCTCCAAGTAACCAATAACTCCATACCCACGAAGTTCCTCTGTGGAATTTGCTGAACTCAAGTTGGTTTGGCGGCTATAGTTACTGTTATTACTTTGCTCTTCAAGAAGCTTTAGTTCTTTTAGGCCTAAAATCTCTCCTAATGTTAGGCTGGATGACAGCCTCGACTGGTCAAGATTTGTGTGTGCCGCATAGTATCCGATCTGATAGTTGAACAATGTTAAGGGAATCTTTGCCGCAGGATTATCCGACCTCAAATTTTTCAAGGGCCGAAACATAAGCGGATGATGGGCAACAATAAGTTGCGCCCCAAAGTCTTTAGCCTCCTCAATTACCTCTAAAGTCCCATCTAAAGCAATCAAAATGCGCTCAACGGGCGCAGAACCAGATCCAACTAACAGACCAACATTGTCCCACTCTTCGGCCCAGCATTTCGGGGCAAGTTTTTCAATATGTTGTGCCACAAGGCCTATCGATACTGCCATTTTTTGATTCCCTCCACCAAAACTAACTCCTCAGATACATCTCTGATTTTTTCAAGAGTTTCCGATTTATTGGATAGCTTCATTTGTTCTAATTGTCGTCTAAGCATCCCGCTGTAATCATCCAGATATTCTCTCAGAAGGTCTGTGGCTTCCTCTAAAATCAGAGGACCAAAATACCAGACTAGCTTATCAACGATCATTGAGTGCCCTAAAAACTTGTTATTCTCCGGCTTTTGAGGGCTTAGTCGTTGAAGCCAGACATCCTTTTGGCAGGATAATTCAGCCATGGTTTGGCCTTCATCTCTGGAAAAAGCCATAACTGTATAGATGCGCTCATCTTCTTTGACCAATCGTTCTATTTTTAAGCGCCACCCACTGTTCAAAAGAGACAAACGTAACGTTCTTTCCCCTCCTTGAGGCTGAACAATTAAATCCGTCACTGCTTGTAATACCTTTGGCCGAGCAGCGAAGATCTCTAACATGGTCTTCCCACCCATCCCGGCAAGGGTTAAGACATTTACTTCCCCTGCTGCAAGAGGCTTCAGCCCATCTCCCAATCTTACATCAATAACCGGTTCTAGCTGCCGTATTTTAACCGCAGTCAAGGCAGATTTAAAAGGTCCTTCGTGAACATCGACGGCAACGGCTTTGGCAATTCTCTGGGCTTCTACAAGCGCAATCGGTAAATAAGCATGATCTGTCCCAATATCCCCAAGGCTGGCGTTTAAAGGAACAAGGGATGCAACCAACTGAAGGCGCGGACCCAATGTTACTGAAAAGGTCATAGGTCACCTCATAAAATAAGAATTCTATATTCGAAATTATATTATAAAGTATTATATCCAAATACGCATCAGAGAAACAAGAAGGATTAAATTAAAAATGGACCCCGGCATAGTTGCCACAGTCCATCATTTGCTTTCATTGGTGGGCGATATTGGTCTCGAACCAATGACCTCATCCGTGTGAAGGATGCGCTCTACCGCTGAGCTAATCGCCCTTATTCGATATTAGACGTTCAATAATCGAAGTTCCAGGTTAACTTGAACCACGATTATTGAACGTCGTATAATTGTTTATTTCCAATTCAATCGAATTCGAATGTGGTGGGCCCACTAGGATTCGAACCTAGGACCAACCCGTTATGAGCGGGGGGCTCTACCGCTGAGCTATGGGCCCGAAAAGGGAAAAATAAATTGGCTCCCCGAGTAGGACTCGAACCTACAACCTACCGGTTAACAGCCGGTTGCTCCACCATTGAGCTATCGAGGAATGCCCTTTGCACGGATAATTATAGTTAATCTTTCCGAAATAGTCAAGCCTTTATTTTAAAAATCTTAAATCTTGATCGTATTTAATTACTCCAAGTAATCCTTTAACTTCTTGCTTCGGCTCGGATGACGCAATTTCCTTAAAGCTTTGGCCTCAATTTGCCGAATTCGTTCCCGTGTTACGCCGAATTCCTGTCCAACTTCTTCCAGGGTACGGGTCCTGCCATCGTCAAGTCCAAAACGAAGCCTAAGGACTTTTTCCTCACGTGGCGTCAACGTTTCCAAAACTTCCTCCAATTGTTCTTTCAGGAGAATGAAAGAAGCTGCCTCGGCTGGAGCGGGAGCATCATCATCGGGGATAAAATCTCCCAAGTGAGAGTCTTCTTCTTCCCCGATGGGGGTTTCTAAAGAGACCGGCTCTTGAGCAATTTTCATAATTTCCCGCACACGTTCAACGGGAATATCCATCACTTTGGCAATTTCTTCGGGAGCAGGTTCACGCCCCAGCTCTTGTAAGAGCTGCCGGGAAACCCGGATGAGTTTGTTAATCGTTTCAACCATGTGCACAGGAATCCGAATCGTACGTGCTTGATCGGCAATTGCGCGTGTAATAGCTTGCCGAATCCACCAAGTTGCATAGGTACTGAACTTGTACCCCTTGGTATAGTCGAATTTTTCTACGGCCTTAATTAAGCCCAGATTGCCTTCCTGGATTAAGTCCAAGAAGAGCATACCCCGGCCAACATAACGTTTAGCAATGCTGACTACCAGCCGTAGGTTAGCCTCCGCAAGACGACGTTTTGATTCTTCATCTCCCGCCTCCATGCCTTTGGCTAGCTCAATCTCATCTTCAGCAGATAAAAGAGGAACCCGGCCAATCTCTTTCAAATACATGCGGACAGGATCATCAATACCTACCCCTTCTGGAACGGAAAGATCGACTTCTGTCTCTTCTTCGATTTCATCCGGATCATCCACGAGGTCATCATCATCGTCAACTTTGCCCTTTTTTAAGACTTCCTGTTCAACATCCTCAGGCCCAGGCACAACGTCTATTCCCATTTGAGCAAGTTGTTGGTAAATATCATCGATTTGATCCGCAGAAAGCTCAATCCCTTGAAGAGCATCCATAATCTCTCCATAGGTTAGGGAACCTTTCTTTTTGCCATTTTGTATAAGAGCCTGAACGTTGTCCATTTGCTGCTCTTGTTTCAATTGTCCCCTGTCCTCCTTAGGATCTTTCATTTGAGTGCCTTTAACCTTACTATTTGCCACGTTTCAACCGCTCTCCTATCTCTTTCAACAGAGCCATGGCCCCTGCCATGTCACCGGATTTTTCTAAGGCAACCATACGAGCCTGCAGATCTTCAACTGTCTCCTCTGTTTGAGCAGAGAGAATACCTTGAATGCAATCTTCAAGCAACCGCTCAGTTTGGGATGTATCAAACTCTTCCAGGAGTAGGCTTGCCAAATGACTTTGAACCGTTTCATTGCTACGGTTAGGTAAACTGCCTTCCTGATCGAGATAATCAAAAATTTGTTGATGCGTGGAAACTCTCCAAAAGGAGGTTCCTAATTGCTCCTTAATTTTTTTTACTAAGGAGATATCTTCTAATAACAAGCGCAAAAGTGTCCGTTCCGCTCTATATACCCCCAGTTCAACGGTCGGTTGAGGGGCTTCCGAATCACTCTTACATATAATGGCATTACTAATATTATCCCTATTTTTCTCAGAACTAATCGGATTTTGTGGCGAATATTCACCAGAACGTTCTTTTTTACTTTTTTTCTGTCGCAGGCTTTTAATCTCACGCTGTACCGCTTCTAAGGTAAGCCCTAGCTCTAAACTCAAGAACCGTTCATACCCTTCTCTTTCAACTGGACTGACCACCTTAAGGATATCAGGAGCAAGCTTGTGCACCAGCTCAGCTTTCTCTAAAATGTTCTGCGGAGGTTGATTATGAGTCAATGTTTGATATTTGAACTCAACATACGTCACTGCCTGTTTAACAAGTTTGTCAAAATCCTCATGGCTGTGATTTTTTAAAAACTCATCGGGATCTTTTGCTCCTTTCAAGATTACAACCTCAACCTGAAGTCCTGTATCGCGAAGGATCTCTCCTCCGCGTATGGCAGCATTGAGACCTGCATCATCAGAGTCATACAGAAGAACGACGCGCCCTGCATACCTTTTCAGGAGATTAGCCTGTTCCCGTGTTAAAGCAGTCCCTAAGGATGCTACGGCATTAGGATACCCTGCATTCTGAAGCGCAATAACATCCATATAACCCTCAGCCAAAAGGGCATAACCTTTTTCTCGAATTCCTTGATGAGCTCGATGCATCCCGTAAAGATGATGTCTCTTATTAAAAAAAGTCGTTTCAGGTGAGTTTAAATATTTCGGAACAGAATCATCTAAAACGCGTCCGCCGAAAGCAATCGGTATATTGCGGTGATCAAGAATACTGAATAGTACTCGATTGCGAAAACGATCGTAAAATTTCCTTCCATTCTTGTCTGACTTTCCTCTTTCCAAGGCCAGCCCAGCTTCAGCGACTTCCGAAGGCTGTACTCCGCGTGTTTGCAAATACTCAAGTAAACCGTCCCACCGCTCTGGAGCATACCCTAAACGGAATTTATTCATCGTCTCGGAATCTAGACCGCGCTTTTTAAAATAACTTCGCCCGGGCTCCCCTTCGGGTGACTTTAACAGGAGATCATGATAGTAGTTGGCTGCCCATTCATTAATTTCTTCAAAGCGTCGTCGGAGCCGAGCCTTTTCTCGCTCTTGAGTCGACATTTCCTTTTCTGGGAGCACAACACCGCACCTCTGCGCTAACCTTTGAACACTTTCTAAAAACGTCCAATTTTCCTTTTTCATAAGAAAAGAGAAAACATTTCCCCCCGTATGGCAACCGAAACAATAAAACATTTGTTTTTCGGGAGTCACCGTAAAACTTGGTGTTTTCTCAGCATGAAATGGGCAAAGGCCTAAGAAATTTTTACCTTTGCGCTGTAAGCTGACATATTCAGATATGACCTCAACGATTTCAGTACGCATACGCACTTCTTCGATAACTTCGTCTGGAATTAATTCCTCATGAACCCTGTTTTCCACGTTCTTCGCCCTTCGATTTGCTTTCACAATTCAGATGGTTTGTCAACCCTATCTCTATAACAATTCTTCGCCGAAAATTCACGGAATCCTCTTTTTTAAACCCCTTATCAAGAATTAGTTTTAAGAAGGATGCAATTCTCATTTCAAGATCTATTTAATTCTCTCTTTTAGTCCATAATCCCTCTTTTCTTCGACAAATATTTGCCTCACAACTATGACTTTTCTCCTTAACAAAACCCTTCAGGGGGCTAAAAATTATGGAATAATTTTCCATACCCTTTAACATTATCAAAAAGCATGTTAGAATAAGCAGTGAATAAACTAAACTTGTTGTGAGCATCGTCCTTTATAGGCCTGTTAAAACAGGACGATTTTGAGGAAGGAGAAATTATGACTAAAGGTATTCATAAAGTACATAGTTTCATGTTTATAGCCTTATTACTTATCGTCACAGTTTTGGCGGGATGTAACTCAGCAAAAACTCAGCAAACCCAGTCATCATCAGATAACCAAACAACTGCTACAACAACACCCTCATCACCTTCAGCGAGTGAACCGGAAGGTTCAGCAACGCAAGCAAAAACAGTAAAACTAACACTTTACTTTCCTAATGCCGATGGGAGCGCTTTAGTTCCTGCTCAACGGACTGTTGAAGTTTCAAATCAGGAAGTTATTAAAGCAATGTTTAAAGAGCTGTCATCTCCTCCTTCAGGTTCAGAAACTCCCCTTCCTAAAGGAACGATCTTGAGGAGTGCTGTCGTTCAAAACGGAATTGCTACCCTTAACCTTTCGAGTCAATTTCGAAAGAATTTTGGCGGTGGATCGGACGCTGAATTGATGACTATCTACAGTATCGTAGATAGCATAACGAACTTGCCTGGTGTTCAAAGCGTTCAATTCCTTTTAGAAGGGCAAAAACAAGATGCTATTCTTGGAGGCCTGGATACCAGTGTCCCGCTCAAGAGTAATCAAAGTTTGATTCGTAAATAACTACGTAAGTAGTAAGTATGCATACATGTCATGTAAATTTTAGGTTGTCTTTTCAGACTTTTGCCCAAACCTTAGTTTGGTTCTCTTTTCTAAAACTTATACTCTTGCATCAAAATAATCCAATATCTAATTGACAATTGCTAAGAGAAAGGTTATAGCAAACGAATTTCAGTTTCTATAGTCTTTCTCTTTTTTGCCCCCTGCTTTACCCCTGCCGGTCTTAGCGCGGGATAAATAAAGTTGTAAAGAGATCAATGGCATAATTATCAGTCAATCCGGAAATATAGTCGACTACAGCTTGAGTTTTGTCGCCTTCAGCCCAAGCTAAATAAGTGCTCGGCAATTTTTCGATATTCTTTATATAATAGTCAAACAGAGCTTGAACAATGTACTGCCCTTTACGCCGTTCCTCCCGCAAAGCAGCACTGTTATATACTTTTACAAACATAAACTGTCTAAACTCGTTCATTGCCCCCCCAACTTCAATGGTCTGGCGAATCTGTGATTTTCCCTCCGACGCTTCGATCATATCGACGACCATATTCGAAATCATAACACTGGGCTTTTCTCCTAATATCTTCTTCACGTTTTGCGGCAAATCATCTTGGGATAATAACCCTGCTCGTAATGCGTCATCATAATCATGGCAGAGATAAGCGATACGATCACCGGTTTTGACAATTTGACCTTCAAGGGTTAACGGAATTCCCTCTCCAGTATGGTTCAAGACCCCGTCAAGAACAGGCCTTGTCAAATTTAACCCTAAGCCCTCACGTGCCAGTACGTTCATAATTCGAATCGATTGTTCATTATGTTCAAAGTGCCCAATGATCTTCTGCAAGGCCTCTTCGCCAACATGTCCAAAGGGAGTGTGGCCGACATCATGCCCTAAAGCGATCGCCTCAATAAGGTCTTCATTTAATTGTAAACCTCGTCCAATGGTGCGGCAGATTTGCGAAACCTCAAGACTATGAGTCATTCGCGTACGATAATGATCCCCTGAAGGGGCGATGTAAACCTGAGTCTTATGCTTTAAACGCCGAAAGGGTTTGCTGTGTAAAATTCTATCCCGATCCCGCTGAAATTTTGTGCGAATGGGGCATTCTTCTTCCATACGTTCTCGGAGGGCCGTTTTACTCTTAGCAGCATAAACCGATAGTCGTTCTTCATTTTTTTCTGTTCGTTCACGTATAGTTAAGCGAGTATCCAAGTTAGGAGAATCTACCTTCAAAGGCTCAATTCTGTCTGACATCGACATATCTCCTCATTTTCCAGACAAGCTAAGTTCTCCCATCTTGTCTTTATTTCATCCGTCGGCAATATACCTTTCCTCTGCAATAAAAAAGCCATAATCTCATTGTTACTCCCTTGATTATGGCCTAAATTTGTATTTCACTAGAGCAAGATTTTTCCCCAAACTAATTGGTCATAAACATTACGCCAAGTGTATTAGGCCCGCAGTGAGAAGAAATCGTACAACCGGCCTTTGCAATTATGATTTCCTTAAAACCGGTTATTTCCTCAACATTTTTCCGAACAAGGTTGATATATTCGGAGGATATACCAGAATGAACTATAAATACCCTATCTAAATTAATATCGGGATAGGCATGTAACTTATCTATTGTATAGGATTTCAGAACCTTATCGAAGGCACCTCGATATTTTTTGCCGACCTTCATTTTCCCGCTGCTATTGTCCACTTCAATACAAGGTTTAATGCTAAGGACGTTAGCCCCGAGGACAGCAAGAGCAGAGCATCTGCCCCCTTCATAAAGATAAGTTAAGTTATCCAGGACAAAGCTCGCCTGAACCTTGCTCCTTAAAGCTTTAACCTCCTCAGAGATTTTCTCAGCCGACATTCCCTTTGCTAGACGTTCAGCCGCCTCAATTACAAGAAGACCTATTCCTGTTGAGAGATTGCCTGAATCGATCGGATAGACACCTTTTAATTCCTGTGCAGCTAGACAACAATTCTGGTAAGAAGACGAAAGTCCTGATCCCAAGCTCAAATGGATAACATCATGTCCTTCATCCGTCCACCTTTTAAAATAATTGACATATTCTGCAGGATTCGGAGCTGCTGTTTTAGGCAAGATATGTCTTTTTTGATAAGTATCAAAAATGTCATCCGGTGTAATGTCAATTCCATCCCGAAAATCATTTTCTGCTAAAAGAATATGTAATGGACAACAATTTAGCTCATATCTTTCTTTTAGTTTATCGTCAAAATCACAGGTACTATCTGCACTTAGAATAATTTTTTTCATTTTCTCACTCATCCTTTGAAACATCCGTTTAAAAATCTATTGTCTACTATGTAGGCCTTATACATAGGGAAGAATTTATGAAGCTCATGGATTCTGGAGCATGTGTCTTTCTTATTGTAATCTATATTGCTTCATAAACAAAGCAGAAAACTGTCCTGTCAAAATCAATCCTCAATGACATCTCATTGAATTATTCCTTTGGCTTGCAACACCGTTTAGTTGAAACAGCATTGCAAGTCAAAGGATCTGTATGAAATATGGAAAAATTAATTATTGAGGAGGGATTCGTATGAACAATAAACGTGATTTAGATCAACTCAATCTCGCCCTAATTGCCAGCTATCCAAAACTATCTGAGGTCTTTGAAAAAACAGCAAAACGCGAAGGCATAAACTATATCAATGTATTTGCCGCCTTCGAGGAAGCTGCAAATCTTGCGCAGAAAATAGAACCTAAAGTAGATGCAATTTTGAGCCGAGGAGGTACTGCCGAGTATATTAGGCGGGTGGTGGACATCCCTGTTATTTCCGTTCCGATTACCCAATTTAATATCGTACGGTCTATGTATCAAGTTCCAAAAGAAGTAAATGACATCGCCTTCTTCAACTATGGGCGAAACATATATGGTATACGCGATATTGAAGCGATGTTCAACAAAACTCTACATGAATATATATATTTAAATAAACAAGATATTATACAAGCTGTAAGCGATGTTAAAAAGCGTGGCCTAAAAGTAATTATCGGCGGCAATGTTGCCATTCAGTTAGCTCAAGAAGAAGGTTTAGAAGGAATTGAGATATGTTCCGGAGAAGAAACTGTTTACCGTTCAATCCTGGAAACGAAACACGTCGTTCAAGTCCATCAACTCGTCAGAAACCAAGCCATTCGCTTAAATGCAGTCTTGAATTCCATAGCTGAGGGAATTATTGTCACGGATGAACAAAATCGAATTGTCACCTTCAACCCCTCAGCGGAACGGATTTTCCGTTTGCCGAAAGAAGATGCCCTGGGAAAACAGGTTTTAGACATCGTTCCCAATACCGGAATTCCTAATGTCTATAAGAATGGCGAACCGGAAATCGCTTATCTTCAAAAGATCAATGGGGGGATAATAACGGCTACTCGTCAACCCATTTTTCTCAATGACAAACCGGTCGGTGTCGTGAGTACATTTCAAGACGTTACAAAAGTCCAGAACTTAGAGCAACAAATTCGCAAGCGGATTTATCATAAAGGATTTATAGCCAAGCATCATTTCGAAGATATTCTGACAAACAACGCCAACATGCTTGAACTTAAAGAAATGGCTGCTTTGTATGCAACCACCCAATCTTCTGTCTTGATCGAAGGCGAATCAGGAACCGGTAAGGAACTATTCGCTCAGAGTATTCATAATTCAAGCCAACGTGCTAACGGGCCTTTTATTGCCGTGAATTGTGCTGCTATTCCTGAACATTTACTGGAAAGTGAATTGTTTGGTTATGAAGGCGGCGCCTTTACAGGCGCTAAAAAAGAAGGGAAGCTGGGTTTATTTGAACTGGCTCACAACGGAACAATCTTTTTAGACGAAATCGGCGAAATACCGAAATCATTGCAAGCCAGGTTATTGAGAGTCTTGCAGGAAAAAGAAATCATGCATATTGGCGGCGATAAAATTATACCTGTTGATATTCGAATAATCAGTGCCACAAATAAGAACCTCGAAGAAAAGGTCAAACACGAGGAATTCCGAAATGATTTATATTATCGTTTGAAGGTCTTTGGGATCAAACTTCCCCCCTTACGAGAGCGCAAAGAAGATATTCCCTTACTAACGAAAGTTTTCTTCCAGAAATTCAGCAAAGAGCTCGATGTCAAAACGGAAAACGAGCTGCTTCCATTATTGCTTGAATATACTTGGCCGGGAAATATCCGGGAACTGCGTAATGTGATCGAGCAGTTATCGTTATTAGTTGATCATTTTAAAAACATACCCAGCTGGATTGGCATCTTAAACAAAGTATTAAATAAAGAGATTAAAAAAAACAACAAAATGTTTTCACTACAAGTCAATCTTGAAAATGGCCTTAAAGATGCTTTAGATCAAGCCGAAAAACAAATTCTTGATTCGATGTTAGCACAGTATGGGAACGACCGAAATCTGGTAGCCCAAAAGTTAGGTATTGGACGTACCACTCTTTGGAGAAAACGTAATGAATTAAAAGACTAGTTTTTATTTGTTCCAAAGATGAAATGATAAATTTCATCTTTGGAACATTTCTTTTTGTTGCAAGCATAACTAAGATCATTTTAAGCTATCTGGATTCCCCTGAAAATGATTATGTCTAATAAAACTGTGACTCATCGATTTAGCCACAACCTACCAATATCAAAGGATTTTAAGCTGCCCTATTGGAACAAAGGACACCAATAGAGTTTTTTAGGGGAGTCCATTTAAAAATTGGCATCAGAATTGCAATTCTTAAGCTGCAGTAATTTAAATGAGTTATTCACTTATTAATACCCCAGAAGGAGGGATAAAGAAAATGAACTTCGAGGGTTTCTGTCTTCAATGTCTATGTGCAAGTTGTGCAGACAGAGGTACCTGCGAAATCCTTCATCCAAGTACGGAAGATTTTTGCATGTATTATTGTCAAGGTGGTGAATTTTCAGTCATCTCATGTGACCATTACAAAGAAAAAGCAGCGAGTCCGCCTCCTAAAGAATTATAGTATGTACAATCTTCAAAACGCTGTTTCGTTTTCTTTGATAAACTCTTATTACTTGGTAAATGTATTAGTTACTATTCAGTTTACAAAGAACATTTTGTTCAATGATTTCATGAAAGTTCCAATATTGTTCACTTATTAACGGTAAGGATAGTGACATTGGAAAATCAAATCAAAAATCAAAATTTTACGTTTTGGAGGAGAAATTATGGCAAGATTCTTAGAGTATCAAGGTAAGGAATGGCTTTCTAAAGCCGGTATACCTGTTCCCAAAGGCCGTTCAGCTGCTACGCCCGAAGAGGCAAAGCAAGCCGCCGAATGGATTGGCGGCCCTGTTGCCGTCAAAGGCCAAGTCCAGGCAGGAGGACGCGGCAAAGCAGGGATCGTAAAATTAGTGAATACTCCGGAAGAAGCAGCAAGTGCCGCCGCAGAAATCCTGGCTAAGACAGTCAAAGGATTACCGGTCCGTCAGGTACTTGTTGAAGAAAAACTTGATATCAAAAAGGAATTTTACGTCTCACTCGTGATTAATGGTGCAAGAGAAGCTCGATCTCCCATGGTCATGTTTAGTACTGAGGGCGGCATGGATATTGAAAGCGTACCCGAAGAAAAGATTATCAAAATGTTTGTCAACCCAGTAAATGGACTGCAAACCTATGATGGAGTTGATTTGGCGAGTCAAGCGGGAATACCGGCCAAAGACTTGAGTAAATTTGCCTCCTTCTTTGCCAAACTTTCACAAACGTATAAAAAATACGATTGTCAGACTCTCGAAATTAATCCTTTAATTATGACAGGAAACGGTGAACTTATTTGCGCTGATTGTAAGATGGAAATCGACAATAGTTCCGTTAGCCGACACCCGGAATTCGGGATTAAGATTGCCCGGGATCTTCCCGGAGAGCCGACAGAACTTGATTATATTGGCTGGAGTATCGAAGAGACAGATGCCCGGGGAACAGGATTTCTGATGAATATGGGGTATGACGAAGTTAGTCCTTACCATATCGGTTATCACCCCATTGGCGGCGGTTCCGCCATGATGGGTCTCGATGCCCTAAATCAAGTTGGCTTAAAACCCGCGAACTATGCTGATACCAGCGGAAATCCCGTGGGTTCTAAGATATACCGGGTGGCAAAATGCGTCCTCTCGCAGCCAAATATTGACGGTTATCTCCTTGGAGGTTTCATGATGGCTAATCAAGAACAGTGGCATCATGCTCATGCCATTGTCAAAGTTCTCCGCGAGATTTTGCCGACTCAAAAACCGGGTCTCCCCTGTGTTCTTCTCCTCTGCGGCAATCGGGAAGACGAGTCCTTGGAAATCCTCAGGACCGGCCTGGCGGATTTAATGACCCCGGATGGACCTGGAAAGAGAATCGAAATTTACGGAAAAGAACACGTTACGGATACCAAGTTTATCGGTGAACGACTCTTAGCCTTAAGCCAAGAATACCGGGCAGAGAAAGATGCCAGGAAGGTAGGATAAAATCATGATGGAATTTGCTGAGAAAAGCTGTACGATTACAATTGACACCAGTAAGTGCCCAAGTTGTGAAACAAAGGCCTGTGCCGAAGCTTGTAAGAAATTTGCCAGAGGTATCTTGGAAATCGATAGCGAAGGCAGACCTTCTGTTATCCATCGCAGTCAGGAAGAGATTTTACGGCTGGGTACGGAATGCTTGGCCTGTGAGTTTGCCTGTCAGTTCAAAGGCAAGGATGCAATTCGTATTGAAGTTCCGATTAACGGATTCGATGAATATCTGCAAAAGCGTCAGCAGGCCTAAGTGAACTCGAATTTTTTAGGAAAATGAGGGATAAAATATGGGCATTTTGATAAGTAAAGAGACGAAAGTCATTGTCCAGGGGATTACCGGACGTGAAGGATCAGTTCGTACAAAATATATGAAAGAATATGGAACTAATCTGATTGGCGGAACGAGCCCCGGCAAGGCGGGTGAAGAAATCCATGGCGTTCCCGTCTATAACACGGTCAAAGAGATTGCGCGTGCACACGGAGAGATAGACTTCAGCGTACTCTTTGTCCCGGGAAGGGGGCTAAAAACCGCTGTCATGGAGGCAGCAGATGCTGGAGTCAAATACATCATTCCTTGTGTGGAAGGAACGCCAATTCACGATATTATGGAAATGATTGCTTATGCTCAAATGAAGGGCTCGCGCGTTATTGGACCGGGGTCGATTGGAATTATTACTCCTGGAGAGGCGGTTGTCGGTTGGCTCGGAGGCAACGTTGACTGGGCGAATAAATTTTTCCAACGAGGCAATATTGGAGTATTTTCCCGCAGTGGAGGACAGTCAGGGACGATTCCCTGGGTCTTACGGGAAGGCGGTTTTGGCGTCAGCACCGTCGTGCATACCGGTACGGAACCGGTACTTGGAACATCCATGGCAGATCTTCTCCCCTACTTTGAAGCTGATCCAGAAACAGCAGGAGTTGCAGTTTATGCTGAAATCGGGGGATCACAGGAAGAGGAATGTGCTGAAGTAATTGCCTCAGGCCGGTTTACTAAGCCCTTCGTTATCTATGTCGCCGGGGCCTGGGCTCCGGAGGGACAGCGCTTTTCTCACGCCTCCAATATCGTCGAGCGAGGACGAGGTTCGGCCAAAAGTAAGATCGATGCGATTACAAAAGCAGGAGGCTATATTGCCGAAACTCCAACGGATATTCCGAAAATCTTAAGGGAGAAGATTCAAGTATAGTATAATCCTTATCCTTAAATCTCCGAATAATTCATCACGAGTTAAATTCCTGATTTGTCTAAACCTTAAATAGTAACTCTCATCAGAGATGATGGGAGTTTTTTATCTAATTCAGCGATTAAAATGAAAAGCCCCTTATTTCTTACTACAGCTTGAGCCACAGTAATCAAAAAGGGGCAATTTATCCAGTTTTAAGCCCCACTTCTATAAGTGGGGGGTAGTCCTTCGTTAACTTCAGATGGGGTAGAGTCCTCCTTCGCCGCTAAGTATTCCTATTGGGAAAGGCGGCTCGGCAATAATGTCCACCGGACATTATTGTATCTGAAGCACCGATGTTCAGCTATAGCTGAACGAGTTCACTGAAACATAGGAACAACCGTTACTGTAGTCTTTGTTGAAACCCCGCTAGCCGAATCCTTTGCGGTTATCACTAAAGAAGGAATAGAGAGAAGATCATAATTTTTATTCGGAGTTAAAATAAGTACACCGTTGTTCCATGTTACATTACATTCTGCAAAATCGCTTTCAAATACAACCCCCTGAGCGAGGGGCAAATTAGTAATATCGTTTCCGTATTGATCTGTTACGACATAGGTTACATATCCAACTCCGTCAATAGGTGAAACACCTAGCCTAGGCCCGATACTAATTTTCGCGATTTTGGGGCTTTCGGCTGCACTTGATGATCCAGGTTCAGCTATTTTCAAGGTCGCGCTCATCTTTTCACCCGTTACTTTGTCAGTAAGCGTGATTGAAATAGGTTTTTCCATGTCCGATGAAGAATTATAGTGGATTGCGCCTATTCCCACTAATGGATTGAAGGTTATTGATGCATTAAGAGAATTCGTGACCTCTAGCTGAGAAACAGGAATAGCTTCAGTGATTTCCGAATTGTTATTTGCTAGCAGCCTGTAATGAAATATGGCAGTTTTATCTCCTGCTTTCGTTAATGATCCTGAATCAAAAGCAATTTGCTCGATCTTTTTATCAATATCTTGTTTCCAAGAGTGTATGTGCCCTAAATTTTCAGAAGCTTCCACACCTGTAAGTTTGTCTTGCAATTTTAGAATTATATCTTTGTTCGTATTATAGGAATCATATCGAAAGTTACATGATCCTGTAATGGGATCCAAACTAATTATAGAATTCACAGATGAACTGAGAGCAATTTGAGAAGACGGAATTTTACTTGTAATATCTTGGCCATATTTATTAAATATCTGATATTGTAATTGATCTGTTAAGAGAAAGGAGATTTTAGCAACTACTAAATCATTATCATCTACTGTTGTTTTATTTTGCGCCTCCAGTTGCGCTTCTGATTCACCTACATTGAGCGAAGCTGTTGCCCCAACACCCGTCTTATATAAGAGCTTGACCATGACACTTTTATCCGTATCTGTGAAATTATAATTGATTGTTCCTGTACCTGTTAAAGGATCCAAAGTGACATCAGCTTTTGTCGATCCTACCCAGGCAGTTGCAGTAATATCAGTGGCAGGAATTTGATTTGTAATCGTTGCATAACCGTTATCTAGAATCTTGTAACTAAAAGTCGCTGTTTTATCATCAGTTATTAGAGCATTATTCGCAGGAAACAATACTTTTGCCGGTTTGACAGTATCTTCGTCCTGCTTTGCTTCCTCGGAATCATTGGGATTTAAAACGGCTGTTGCTCCAGTTAACTGATCGGTCAATGTAATAATTAACGGTTTAACGCTGTCAGACGAGCTATCAGTTGCAGATAAGCTACTAGTTATTGTTCCGGTCTCTGTTAATGGGTCCAATGTTATTTTTGAATCGGATGATGATGTTGCGGTAATCTGATCAACAGGGATCGAATTCGTAATATCGATACCGAATTTATTTAATGCCTGGTAAGAAAATGTGAAAGAATCTTCACCTGTTTTCTTCAAAGTAGTTGTCGTAAAAATTATTTGAGAGAGTTGATGGTCATTATTCTCAGCTTTCAAGAGTTCAGCAAGATCAGAAGCTTCGGCAGCGCTGTTATCATTAATGCCTTCAATTACAGCAAACTGGGAGGCTACCCGAGTTATGCTGTCACCTAAGGCAAATGTTATCGTCTTCTTAGGATCGGCCTGAGAATTAAGGGAAATTTCGCCCGTTTGACTCGCAGGGTCCAGAGTAATTGTTCCGTCCTTTAAAGCGGTAATTATTTGCGAGGCCGGGATCTGCTGAGTAATTACTACCCCGTATTTATTATCTATTTCGTATCTAAAGGTGAAATGAGTATTATCTTTTCGTACCACATTAACAATCTCAATAGAGGCAACTACGTGATCCTCTCTAGCTTGGGCTTGAGCTTCGGCTTGAGCTTGGGCTTCGACTTCTGCTGGACTTAATTGCCTAGGCTCCCCCGCAAAAGCCGATGTTGGGTACAATAACGAAAATAATAGTATCGGGAGAAAAATTAATATTCTAACTCTTTTCATGTGTATACCTCCACCTCCGCATTACTATTTCATGGACTTAGGACATCAACTTATTCCAAGATGACATTCCTCTCTGTTGTCTTGATATTAAATTGTTAGTTCATTAATCCGTTCCCACAATATAGAGTCTTTGACATAGTTAAAAAGTTACAAAAAAGTTTGTAATTTATATTAAAAATTTTTATGGTATATGTTAACTCGTATGACGAATCCACTAAGAAGCTCAATTACCATTTCGACCCAAGTAAAACATTTCCTTCTTTATTAAATGTAAAATACTCCAAATTGGAAATGTAAGCTAATAATAAGAGGACGCCGGGTCGTCCTCTAAACGGTTTGGATTGAATATTCTGATACTTATATAACTTGTGGGATACGGACATAACTTCGTCTAGTTTAATTACAGCCTTAAAATCTTTGCTTTACTAACTTTGCTTACATTTTTCCACAAATTCAATAGGATGTTGGATGATTTTAGAGGTTTCTTCAATCGAATAGCCCTTAGCAAGATAACGTCGGGCAATAACCGCCATGGACTCACCGATTTCAATCATGTGATAGTCGGGATCATATATACGAACTACTCTTTGCTGCCATTCATATTTCTTTGGCAGATGAACGTATTCAATTGACTCATAAGTACTAAGCTTAGCAATAAACTCCTCAAAATCGTCAACCTCAAAATACAATTCCATATTATTTGGTTTTTCAATAACCGATCCTGACGATAAGTTCGTCAACCAGGCAAAATCCTCTTGGATAGCGAAACCACCGCTAAAGGTTACATTTTTGCCCAAATCAAGAACAACTTCTTGATCAAATAACTCTTTATAAAACTGCTTAGATTTTTCAACATCTTTTACTGCTAGAAGAGCTAACTTAAACTCCATCCCTAACACTCCTGACCTTCAAACTGATTTTAACCATTCTAAGACGCTAGATATTTTGCCATTGATGCAAGTTACTAATATATTAGTAAAATTATACATTTTTGTCAAAGGTTTAGATTTGCTTATTCACTTTTCAGAATCGCATTCATTTCATGAAGCTCAGTAATTTAGGCGAATTATACCTTTTTGCTAAAAAAGAGCGCGATATGGTTTAATTTAAAACAAGCCTGTTGTATAATACTAACAAAACCGCAGGATTATTATATTGCCGATCATTTGGCAATTTAAAGTTCAGCGGAGACAAACAACTAGCGGGCTTTGAGCTTTCTATAAAAGCTTGAAACTTTATAAAACAATAGGAGGATGGTAGGAATGAACGTACCCATGATTATTGTAGCACTTTATATCGTTGCCTTATTTGCAATTAGTGCTTATGCCCGCAAACTTGCGGCAAAGGGGAAGGACGGTTATTTACTGGCGGGACGTCAGTTGACAACTCTTCTTGTGGCTGTATCGATTACTGGTCTCGCCATTGGGGGAGCATCAACGATTGGTGTTTCCGAACAAGCTTACTCAGTGGGATTAGCTGCAGGTTGGTACAATGTTGCTTGGGGACTCGGGGCAATTATTATGGGATTTGTAGCGGCGGGACATTATCGCAGGCTTAATATTACTACAGTTCCCGAAATGTTTGAGCGTTTCTATGATGCAAAAGGCAGAGTCATTAGTGTAGCGAGCCAAATCACCATTCAACTCGTCATCACTTCACTCCAATACCTTGCCGGAGGAGCGATTCTTGCCTCCATGTTGCCCTCAATCTTTACCCTGAAAAGTGGCATGATTATGAGTGCCATCGTGTTTATCGGCATTACCTTTGTTGGTGGAATGTGGTCTGCGGGGTTAGCTAATATTTTAAATGTACTCCTCATATATATCGGAATCACAGTTGCTGCGATTTTTACTGTAATTAGTCAAGGAGGAATCCATCAGATTGCCCTGAAACTTCCCCATAATGTGCCCTATTTTCATCCAGTTGCAGGCTTAGGTTGGGGTATTATTGTTGGCTGGCTTGCTGTAATGATTACCATGGGGATGTCAACCCAAAGTATCGTTCAAATCTCTTGTGGGGCTAAGGATATAAAAACAGCACGCCGAGGCTTTGTTATCGGCGGAATGCTGATGATTCCAATTGGCTTTTTATCCGCGCTTATTGGAATGGCTGCCAGAGTTGCCTATCCTTCGATGAGCGCTACTTTAGCGATGCCTAAAATTATTATGAGTTTAAACCCTCTTCTCGCTGGGATTACTCTTGCAGCATTATGGGCGGCGGATGTATCAACGGCGGGAAGCTTGTTGCTTGGTTCGGCAACCTTGTTCTCACAGGATATCTATAAACGTTTTATCAACCCCAATGTCAGCGAGAAACAATATGCAGCGATCACTAAAGCATCGGTCATCATCCTTGGGCTCCTAACCTTTTTGTTAGCCATGAATGTCGCAGGAATCTTAAAAACCCTCATGGTTGGTCTTAGCCTGACAACAGCCTTTACTGTGGTTTTCTTATTTACTATTTTTGCCCCAGGGCTTGCACGTAAGAATTCAGCGTTCTTTACTACCTTAGTTGGAATCATTGTCATTGTCCTATGGCAGCTGGTTCCTGCCATTCGTGTTGTTTCTAATGTCATTTATTTTGAATGGATTGCCTGTGTCGCTACCTATTTACTTACAGCCATCATCGATTCCAAGTCGGCAAATATTACTCCGGAATCCTTAGTGAAAACTTCAGAAATGTAGCGACTCTACCCCCACCGAAGCAAGGTATGGGAATCACTCCCACTTGATGTGGGAGTCTTACGATCGTATAAATGAAAGTGAAACGAAATAAAAAAACTGACCGGCAGCGAAAACTGTCGGCCTGTTTATGTTAACTGGGTACCATCACTAAACCCTCAACGGCCGAAAACATTTGCCATCAAAGGAACAACTCCAATGAGTATTCTTCTACTCTTAATACTCAAATGGTCAAATATTAAGAAAAATCACTACTTAATTATAATTAAAGTGTTTCTTACTGAACCTCAAAACTAAATTACAACGTCATAACCATAATAAGCAGCCTTATATACTTGAATCAAATCTTCGACGCTGGGCTGACGTGGATTAGTTCCGGTGCAGGGATCTTCCAAAGCGGCCTTAGCATAAGTTTCTACGTTTTCTAAGAAAGAACTTTCGTCCATCCCTAGTTCCTTAAGACTTGCCGGTATTCCGAGTGAAGAATTTAAATTTTTAATAGCTGTGACTAAAGAACTGACCAAAGCTTCATTAGAAGAACCGAGTAATCCTATATATTTAGCAACTTGAGCATAGCGCTGACCGGCAACCTTAGAATTGTACTGGATTACAGCAGGCATTAGAATCGTATTACAACGTCCATGGGTAGTATTAATTGTCGAGATTTTATGCGACAAGCTATGGTCTATACCTAAGATTGCATTGGAAAATGACATACCGGCATAGTTTTGGGCAATATGCATTTTAGTTCTAGCTGTGATATCCGATCCATCTTTAAATGCTTTGGGAAGCCACTCAAAAATTGTCTTAATAGACTCTAGAGCTAAGGTATCAGTATAGTCATTAGCCATAGTTGATACGTACGCTTCAAGTGCATGAGACAAGGCATCAACTCCGGTATCAGCAGTAACATTAGAGGGCATCGAAAGACAAATTTCCGGGTCTAAGATTGCAATATCCGGAGTGATTTCATAGGAAGCCAGAGGATGTTTTATCCCGCCCTGTTCAGTAATTACTGCTACGCAGGTTACTTCCGTTCCCGTGCCGCTGGTAGAGGGGATAGCAATAAATTTAGCCTTATTTCTGAGCGGAGGAATACTAAATGGCGCTTTGATATCTTCAAACCGCTTATCGGGATATTCATAAAATACCCACATTGCTTTAGCTGCATCAATTGCGGAGCATCCGCCTAAGCCCAGAATCAAATCGGGCGCAAATGCTTTCATTTTCTCTGCGCCGCGATAAACCGTCTCAACAGAGGGATCGCCCTCAACTCCGTCAAAGATTGTATAGTCGATATTTGCTTCTTTGAGATATCCTGTGACCTTATCCAGTACACCATTTGCTCTCATTGAATTTTTGCCCATGCATATAAATGCTTTTGAACCCTGAACTTGCTTTAGATACTCTAAGGTACCTGCACCGAACACTACATCTCTTGGTACTCTGAACCATTTCAAATCCAATCTTCTCTCTCCTTCACAATCATCCTTTTCGAGTCGGCAGTCTCTAATCGCCGCCAAAAAAGACTATGTGTCGCTGCTTAAATTTAGAACCATATTCTGCTAAAAAAATAGGAGAGTGTTAGCCGTAAAGCCTCTTTCATTCTTTCGAACTGAGATTGTTCTACGTTTTCCGATTTAAGTGTCACAGTCGCAGTCGTTTCGCGGAATTGAATCAATTCTAAAGTTGTTCCCTTCCTTCGCCAATAAAACAAGCCCTTAGTAGGCAACAAAACGATACCCCATTCCCCTGACCGTTTCAATGATTTCATGGCTACCATCATATCTGAGTTTTTCCCGTAATTTGCCGACATGCACATCGACTGTTCTTTCTGTAACGATTTTTTCCTGATGAGGATAAAGTTCGTCGACAATTTGTTCTCTGGTTAAGATCTGGTCGGGATGACTCATAAAAAAATACAATAAGCGAAATTCATGGTGCGTTAATACAAGGGTTTCTCCGTTGTAATGAATTTCTCCCTTTAATGGTTTCAAGGTAAGTCCTCTGTAATTTATTTTCCTGCAGTTCTGTACGGTTCGCCGCAAAATGACCTCGACTCTTGTCACCAATTCTTGTGGACTGAAGGGCTTGGTGACATAATCATCCGCGCCCATTTTTAAGCCCTGAATACGTTCAGCCTCTTCAACTTTGGCTGATAACATAATAATTGGCACGGTGCTTCTCAATTCTGTTCGGATTATTATACAAACTTCTTCTCCGCTTAATTTGGGCAACATAAGATCGAGAATCAGCAAACAGGGATCGAATTGTTTAAACATTTTCAAAGCCTCTTCACCATCTTCTGCTTCCAAGGCTTCATACCCTTCTCTTTCCAAGTATACTTTGACCAGTCGGCGGATTTTAGCATCGTCTTCAACAACGAGTACAGATTTCCCCTTGGGTGTCATGAACACGCCTCCATCCGTTTAGCAGTGAATCATAACCACGATATCTTATCTTCCCTAACCTAAACACGGCTGCCTTATTTTATAATACCCAACATTTCTTGCATAGACTCAGCGGTCATAGGTCCGTCGATTTTATCACGGATTATCCCCTGAGAATCCAGGATGAAGCTGGCAGGGATTGACGATATATTATATAACTGAGCTGCATCTCCGCTTTTATCCAGAAGTACCGGGAATGTAATACCGTCAGCCTTCATAAATGAGGTAACCTCGGCCTGACTCTTTTCTGCTGTCGTTAAATTGACGGCCAGAATTTCAACCCCGGTGTTTCTATTCTTGGTATAATAGTTTTCCATTTCCGGCATCTCCAAGCGGCAGGGCGGACACCAACTTGCCCAGAAGTTGACAATAACCTTCTTCCCTCTCAAGCTGGAGAGCTTAACGGTTTCTCCACTTACGCTCTGCAGTTCAAAATCCGGTGCCAAGTTCCCATTTTCCAGACCGACAGTCAATGACTGTCCTTGATCTGTATTTGTTGACGCTCCCGCAGAAGTTGAGGCGGACTTTGTGTTCTGCACACTGGCTGAATTGGCTGCAGTATCCGGGCTCTTACTCTTATTCCCGCCCACATCATACATCCCCCAAATCACTAATCCGATCAAAACTGCAATCGCTAAATACTTTTTCATTGCTCAATCTTCCTTTCGTGCTAATATGTAAGATAGCTTAAACTGAACAGCCAGGCACTAATCTTTGGCAGCTGATCTGTATATAACAATAAGCCCATACCAATGAGAATCCAGCCGTTAATTGTAGAGAGCAGACCCAAACTCCGATTGATTTTCTTTACAAATCCTAAAGAATAGGTGATGATCACTGAAATCACCAGAAAGGGAACGCCCAAACCCAACGAATAAACAAAAAGCATCATCATCCCACTATAAACCGTCTTGGCTGATCCAGCCAAAAGGAGGATCGAGGACAAGGCTAACCCAACACAAGGGGTCCAGCCGGCTCCAAAAGACATACCCAATATAAAGGAACGCCAAATATTCTTTTCCCCTGTTTGTTTAGCTTCCCAGCGTTTTTCCATCATTAGAAAGCGTAGTTTTAGGATTCCCGCCATTTGTAATCCAAAAATAATAATCAAAAGTCCGCTTATCTTTTGAATAATATCCCGGTTATGGCTAAAAATCTGTCCCAAGGCGCTGGCCGAAGCCCCCATCATCACGAAGATTATACTAAATCCCAGAATAAAACTGAAAGAACGGGCCAGCAACAATCGCTTGGATACCTCAATCTTATTGTTTCCAAATGTTGAACCGGTAAGATTAGCAACATATGCCGGAATCAGCGGAAATACACAAGGCGATAAAAACGATAACATCCCTGCCGTAAAAGCAAATAGCACCGAAACATTCTCCACAAAACTTCACCCCCATGCTAGTATTACTTCGCAGTAACATTTTCTAATCTTAAGATAAGTTACTAATTCATTATGGTCAATCGTATAAACTATACCATCGAATTTTAAAGATTGTATAAAGATTGAAAATCAGAAAAGCAACCGAAGTCTAGTTAAAACTCGGTTGCTTAGTCAATTTTAGGATCTTAATCTCAAGAGAAATATAATCGTTTACTTTGCAGCTTTCACCAATTTTACAACACTGTTTTTACCGTTAGCATCTTTATACATAATTTTAAACCAATCAACCCTATCAAAGCTCGAAACTTCGAAGGTCATTGAAACCACAGCTTTGTTATTGACCGTAGACATATCTGCCATCCCAGAGCTTTTATAACTATTGCCCTTCGAATCCACTAATTGAACCCTGGATATAATAGTTTCATCATTAGGATTTGGAGTAGCAAGGGAAAATTTAACATTGAACCCGGTCGGCAATAATTCAGCAGAGTCAATACTAAACACTTCATTATTATTCGCTGCAGTATAGGTTATACCTTTAGCATTCGCGAACTGTTTGTCTAAGGAAACCTTCTGATCCCAAGACCCTTTGATAACTTCAAGGGGTTTATCTGCTCTGCCTTTAGCATATAAGGCAATACTCTTAATTTCCACGTTTAGTTGGTCGGTTTGCGGGATACTGGATGACGGAGATTGAAATAAAACATTATATCTTAAACTTCCGCTATTCTTGTTGGTATCATCTGTTGTGGAATCAAATCCTCCTACCGGCTGATTCGGATAACCATCGCCTGAAATAACGTTTCCCTGACTATCGGTTATGAGCATATCCAAATTCATTGATTCCACGTTTTTTAGCGCCTTTAAATCATCAAATTTTACATCAACTGAGAGACCAAGTCTTGATTTGTCAATAACGACGTTGGTAACCTTAGTCTCTACTCCCTGGGATTTTACCGAAGCAGTTTGCAGTTCCTGCCCATATCCATTTTCGACGGCCCTTTCAACTCCGGTATGATTCCCCCAAAATGTTGCTTTTATAGCTGCAATTACCGGCTGATTGAACGTTAAGCCTAAGAAGAGCACAACTGCTGCTGCGGCCATCCAGCGTTCTTTAAAAGACACAAATTTTTTGGCAGACCTTTGTTTTCTTTGGTTGCGAATTTCATTAAAGGCTCCTTCAGCCTTATCAAGAACACTTTGAGGAATTTCAACATTACGACTTAAGGAACTTTTTAATCGCTGCTCAAAATCTCTTTCCATATTACTCTACCTCCAATAGTCCGATACAGCTCGATTTTAACTGTGCTCTGGCCCGAGATAATCTTGATTTTATAGTTCCTTCCTTCTCATTAAGGATTTCGCTGATTTCTCTGGTATTAAAGCCATTGACATAATAGAGAACAATAACTGTGCGGTAGTCAATACTTAATCCCATCAGAATTCGCTTAAAGTCCATATCACCCTCTAGGTAATCATGATTAACAGCTTCGGTTAACTTATCCGCTTCTTCATAAGAGCCAATGCACATTACTCTGCTGTTTTGCTTGATAATATCATTGCATTTGTTAATGAGGATCTTAATAAGCCATGCCTTAAAACTGCCGGGATTTTTCAAGGACTGCAAACTTTTAAACGCTAAGAGAATGGTTTCCTGAATTGCATCTCCAATGTCCTCTTCAGAGGCAAGCCTAGTTCTTGCCACTTTATACAACATCGGCATGTAGGAAGTTAACGCTTGAATAAAAGCTTCCTCATCACCTTTTTGAGCCTTTTTTATTAGAAATTCCATATTGCACCTCATTTATGGCATTCCGGAATGCACATATCAATTTGTCTTTCTATCTATAAGACTCTGTACCTTAGCAAATAGTTGCATGATGCTCAGATATTTTAGTGCCAACAATATGTTAATTTGCAAACAGCCTGCTCCGACGCTGCCCCAGGAAGGAGTACCCCATCAGAAATGAGATGCCTATCTATCCCAATTACAGTTAGCCCTACGAGGTTATCCAGTTTTTAAGACCCCCACTTCTATAAGTATAAGTGGGGGCGGGTCCTTCGTTAACTTCAGGTGGTGTAGAGTCCTCCTTCGCCGCTAAGTATTCCTATTGGGAAAGGCGGCTCGGCAATAATGTCCACTGGACATTATTGTATCTGAAGCCCCGATGTTCAGCTTTAGCTGAACGAGTTCACTATGCTATAGTCCAAAACCTAGCAGTTCTCTTCTCGAATATCTCAGCACAATAACGAATTGAAGCGTCGCTAAGCCCAACCCGATGAGCAGACTGTAGCCGGCAGCCTGCCAGCCATAGCCATAAAATTCATTAACCGCGTAGCCATAAAGACTCCCCATAAACAGACCGGCGATTACTTGAGGCATAAAGTAATAGATGTTTTTATGACGTATCATTGTCAGCATTTCCTCTGCAGTTACACCCAGCCGGCAGAGACCGGATAATAGTCTCTGCTCTTCTTCCCCTTCGGCCTTAATCTTAAAATGAATCATGATATTGGCGGCAGCACAGAATAAAACCTCAACAAAAAACATCACAAACAGCAAAAATTCTGCCGACTGTTGGGCCAAGGTGTAAGATTCAATCCTGGATGTTGCCCGGTAATAACGTTGCTGTACCGCCTGGTCAACTCGATTCTTTTCTAATAAATAGTTCTGGACAGCAGCAATTCCTTTTCCCGAATTCTGCCACTGCTTAAACGAGTACAATTTGAGGATCCCCGCCCAATAATCAGAGCTCTGCCCGGCTATTTTCCGATAATCAGCATCATTCAAAACCAAATTACGATCAGCCAACGTCGGATTTCGATTGAATAAGATACGTACATCACTTCCTGCGGACTTTAATTCCATTGTCTTCTGACCACAATCGAAACCGACCGTTGACGGTGACGTCAGATCATGTTTGTATCCATCCTGAAAGTCAAACTGAAAAACCGTCAAAAACTCACCTTGGGGAATTTGATAGCTGGTGCCAAATTCCTTATTTACTTCGGAAAGCGGAAGCAAATTATAGACTCCGTTGCGCAAATAATCCACCTGCTTGACCCTTTGAACTGCTACCCCATTTTGAGCCAATAGGTTAACGATATTACTGTCAGCCACCTGGTTTTTGCCGAAGATCTGAGAATATTCTAAATCATAGGGGGAATTGCTGATAGCATCCTTGGTAAGAGCCGGATACATAATCCCGGTCGATCCGGCAAAAAAAATACAAAATCCAACCAGCCAGGCAGCTATTATACCAATCCTGCTTCTTGACCCGGCATGCTGCCTGTTAAAAGCGATCCCGAGAAAATGGTGCTCCCGAAACCCCGGAATTATTTTAGCCCAAACGTTATCCAACGCCTCCACCTGGGCCAAAATAAAACCGGAGCCTGCCAAGATAACGCCAAAACTAATTCCCAGCCAAAGCACTAAATTAGCATGAACATAACCAATAAGCATCATCGGAACAGAAACGGAGACTAAGATCACGCCAACGATAAATCGTCCCCTGCTTGATTTTCTTTTCCTCTCGCCTCGAAATTTATCTTTGATCAGATCGATAAGTTCCATCTTTTTGAAGCCTATGACACTCATTGCCAGGGTGAAAAGGGTCGTCAGGCCATAGAGCAAAGCCGTCCATTGATAAGACTCGACGTTAAAATACCAATGCAACCCGGATACCCCAATCACGTGTTGAATTACAAAATAAAAGGCAAAGGCTATCAATGTGCCCAGGAGCAGCCCAGCGAGCAGCGATATCCCAGCAATCAGGCACTGCTCTAAGAGCATATTGGTTAGGACTTCCGTTTCACTCATGCCCATAGTCATTAAAATACCATAGTCATGTTGGCGGAGTTTCATAAATTGCTGATAGGAATAGGGAATAAAGAGAACGAAAAAAATGCCGACAAATAGGCTTGGGGCATAAATATTGCTGGAAATATAGCTGTTTACGCTTTTAGGGTTCATAAACGCCTGATTCGTAAATATGGCCGCAAAGCTATAAAACAGGACAAGAGAAAAGACATTGCCTAAAAAATACAACCGGTAACGCCGAAAGTTAGTCCTTAACATTTTTCTGGAAATATCAAAAAAGGTCATCCTGCTCACCTCCCATCAAGGTCAGCATTTCTGTCAGGGAATCCAGAAATTCCTTGCGGCTGCCTGTCCGCTGTTCTTCGGCCACAAATTCACCGTCTTTTAACAAAACGGTTCTGTGACAATGGCTGGCAGCAAAGGTATCATGAGTGACCATTAAAAGAGTCGTACCAAATTCGCGATTAATCCGCAGAAAAAAGTTCATCACTTCCCGAGTGTGCTTAGAGTCCAGATTTCCCGTCGGTTCATCAGCCAAAATAAGAGCAGGATTATTGATAAGCGCCCTGCCAATAGCTGTCCGCTGTCTCTCTCCGCCGGATATTTCCGTGATACTTTGATCCCGGATATCTTCGATGCCCAGAATCTTGAGAATTTTTTCTGCTTGTTCTTCCTGTTCCTCCGCCGGCTTTTTCTCCAGGATCATCGGCAGCAGGATATTTTCTTTCACGGAAAGGCTTTCAATCAGATTAAAGTCCTGAAAGACCATTCCTAAGCTTCTCCTGCGGAATAAGGCTGTTTCCGCTTTATTCATCTCTGCCAGATACTGACCGTCAATCCAAACGCTTCCCTGATCAGAACAGTCCACGCCGCTGATGATATTTAAGAGAGTTGTCTTGCCGCTTCCCGACGGTCCCATGACAGCAACCATTTCCCCTTGTTTTACCTGCAAATTAAGGCCTTTTAAGATTGTATTTTTTTGGCCATTCCTAGCTTGATAATATTTCCATACATCTCGTATTTCTAAACTGATCATACCCTTATCCCCAATCTTTTAATAAATCCGCACACCAAAATAAAGCCGGAAGATCCGGCTTAAAAAATTGTTATGATTGGGCAGGGTTCATTCGTCCATACGAACGCACAAAGATACAAGGGTATCGTTTCTTCTCCAGAGCAATTTGCTCTGGTTTTTCCAAATAAGACATAGTAATGGCAAATGAAAAAGGATATCAACTCTACCACCAGATCCAATACCCTTGATATTGTCTCTGCTATAAGTATCCTTTATCTTTTCCCAGCCATATGTATCCGTTAAAATAGTATGATTTAATACGATCGACTGATTGCTTGAAATTCCTTCGTGATCGCCACTATTAGAAGTAGTCCCGCTTGAGACAGTCACATTTACAGCCAGGAAAAGAATAAAAACCAACGGAATCAAGGCGATTCTCGTTATATATTTTTTACTTCTGTAGATTAATGTCATCCAATCAAAATCCTTTAACTAAAACGTACATTCATTTACACCTATTATGAAGTCTGATTCCGCATTTATTATATCATAAGCAGAAAATTTCAGCTCAAAGATACATAACAACTGCACGATGCTATTTTAATACCTTTCTTGATACATGTTTATCTTTGGCTGCACAACTATAAAAATTGTCAATTATTAATACCGAAAGGTACGTCCAACAAATTGAAATTGTTGAGACCAATACAAACCGACCTTCCTTAACCAAAACAATATTCAGCTTGCAGCCAATATAATAGATTATATATAGCAAGATTATCACTAAGGCTTTCCAAATCCCTTTAAGTCGCAAAAAATGCATCAGCATAACTGAACCGGATAACAAAATAAAATGTCCCAAGGCTCCATAAAGACGACTAACTTCCGGATCTGAAATTAAGGTTGTGTTGAAATCCTGAAGTCTAGATAACATAAATATGCCCCATACCAAAGTAATAACATTACATGTATAAAGAGCCAAAAAGATATAACCATAATAAAATACAGGCTCAATACCCTGTATTGCTTTTACATACATTTTTTTAACTACCCAGAAAAAAAGCGGAATACCCATGACAGTCATCCAAGTTTCGTACCAGTTATGACGATAGATACCCAAACTTAAAAACAATTCCTCAATAAGGCCATATATCAAGCCAAATATGATAAACCAATAAAATTTTAAATTTAGAATTACAACGAATAAGGCTGAGGCCCCTACCGAAAATTGAGAAAACAAATTACCCACCAGTACATCGTCAAACGGGCGTGGGGGATTTTTCAGTATCATAGGATAATAGACATATGCTTTTAGAAAAAACAGGACCATCGTTTCAAATACAAGAGCTATCCCCGTTATCGTCAGGTAAAATGCAATTGTCAGTTTACGGCGGTTTTTAGCCTTATTCACTGTAAAAATTAATTCTATAATAGTTAAAAGGGCTAAAAGTATGTACCATATTGTATTAGTCCAAAATGTATTGTCATGCATACGACCACCAGAAAAATACAAGCAGCACGTTTAATTCCTCCAAAAGTCATTTTTCATAGCTTGCCCAAAATTTTCAGAAAAGCACAATGGGCAATCAATATTATCCTTGATTTTACTGTTTACGATTTTTCACCCCATAAAATAGGGTATTGTCTCTTAGATCATAAAAGACAATACCCTTTCTCAAGTTTATAGATAGGAATAATCCCTGATTATCACACTCCGACGTCTCTTTTCTCTCATTGTTCGGTAATCCTCACGGATTCAGTTATTCTTGGATCTACTACAATAACACCATACAATAGAGTTCGACAAGTTGCTAAGTATAAGACGTTCTACCATTAGTTCCCCACCATTTGTTCCCCAAATTAATACGCACCCTTACACTTCTTCGCAATAGCTATAGTTTCCTAAGATTACGAAATCGAAAAGCGTCCAATCAATACCTTCAATTGATCAGCGTATCCTGCCAGCGTCTCAGCGATGGCCCGCATTTCCTCAATCGACGCATTTTGTTCTTCGGCAGAAGCTGCTGTGGTCTGAGTCTGATTTGACGTCTCCTCAGAGCGTTCAGCAATTATCTTCATACTGGACATAATAACCTGGCTGCTCTTTTCAACTTCTTTTACAAATTGTTTTATATCTTGACTTAAATCGGCACTCTCCTCAACTGCCGTCAAAATCGAACCGAACTGTACGGCTATTTCATCAAGATACTGACTGCCTTGTTTCACGCTTTCCCGGCTTCGTTTCATACTATTATTCACATGTTGGGCAGTTAACTGCATTTTATCCACACTACCCTCAATTCCCGTAAGGCTTCCTTTAACTTGTTCAGCTAATTTACGCACTTCTTCTGCAACCACCGCGAAGCCCTTTCCATTTTCACCAGCCCTCGCAGCCTCTATTGCCGCATTAAGGGCCAATAAATTGGTCTGTTGGGCAATATCTCCAATAATTTGAACAGTCGATGCAATAGACTTCGATTGACTTTCCACCTCATTCACCATTTCATTAAGCTCGTCAACTCTAACCTCAATCTCTTGCATTTGATTTAAAGTAAGGTCCAGCGTTGCCTGCCCAGACCGGGCCAATTCAGAAGAATGCAACGCCGCTTGGTTGACGTGAGCACTTTTTTCTCCTGCGAGATTAACTTGCTCTAACATTGCTTCAAGATATTTCTGATTGGTCCTGATTTCTTCAACTTGTTCGACTGCCCCTTGAGCAATTTCTCCTGCTGATATTGCAACCTGTTCGGCAGCACGGGCAGACTGATCCATACCATCTCGGACATTACCTGCAATTTCAGATAGCTCGCCGGACGTCCCCTGTATTTTATTAACCATTGTATGTAAGGTTTCATTCATTTTCTGTAGGGCTCCTTGCAATTCTTCGCCCTCACGGTTAAACGCTTTGATCTTATTCAAGCTGCCTATTCTAATTTTTCCCTCAGCGATTTCTTCAGCTTCTTTGATCAAATGATACAATAATTTTCTCATACCTTTCCCTAACCATAATCCTAAAACCAGAGCGGCAACAATACTTACAATCAGGATGCCAATCGCTAGATGTAAAACACGCTGATAGAGGGCAGTATGATTATCCATACGAGTATGAAGCACACTGTTCAACTTCAAATCATATAGTTCGTCGGCCAGAGTAGATGCTTTAACACTTTGAGTATCCAATTGCTTGATAATTGAGGCTTGCTTTTGGGCCGCTTGCTGCATATCAGGGATATCTGTGATTGCTTGGTCTGCTACTGAAAGGTAGTTTTGCCAAACCGTTATGAACTGATTGAGTTTTTGTTTTTCCTCATTCAAAAGCACCTCTGTTTTTAAAGTATTAAGATTGTCCTGCATTCCTTTAGCTATTTTTTGTAACTCGGCTTTAAATTCATTTCGCTGAGCTAATGGGCTGTTGAGCATCATAAATAATTCTGCTTGGTAAGCTTGGGTATCATGTCTTAGATCCTGGAGATGATCCATAGGCACAATTTCATTTTGCTGCATATCTAATGTGTCCGCATACATGCTCTTCATCCCATATAGACCAACGCTCCCGATCAGTCCAGCTGCTACGCTTAAGCCTAAGACCAGTAATACAATCTGTGCGGTGATTGACATTCGTTTTTTTGTCACTTCTCCTGCCCCTTCCCGAATCCAAAGTTTAAATACATAATTGTAACAAAAGTATAGTCTAATTATTTGAGCAAACTATGAATAAATAATTAAAATTTCATTAAAATATTTAAAGCCCAACAAGGAAAATAATGGTGTTAACTAATAAACTCTTCAAAAATTAATTTCCTAACCGCTATTTATTCTAATATTCATACCAGTTATATATTAAGTAGCTAGAAAAACGCTATGGTTGTTTACACCGCATAAGCTAACATAGACACACAGCATTAAGTAAAATATAATTCCCCACAAAAACAATTCACAAGCCAAAAGCAATAGGGTATTATCTCTTAAAACTACTAAGAAATAATACCCTACTTTATTTTCATTAATTTCCCATCCAGCATGTCACGGATTGCCACTTTCATCAAAGCTGATTCATATTTTCCTTTCTTGCAATTTTACTTTTATAATTCGTTTTGCCACTGAAAATTGCTAGGATAAATCAAATCCAATTTAAGTTCACGTAAATATTTGCCATCATTACGTTCTTCCATAATATTTGAAGAAATAACTACCTCTAGATCAATACCTTTAAGAAAATCGATGCCTTTTACATTGAACTCCAAAAAGTCATAGCGTTGGCTAAGATTATAAGTTTTAATGTGATTGTTATCTAAAATTTGTTTGACAGTTAAGATATCGTTACCGAATACCTTTGCAGATTTGTAATAATGATCTTTTCCCGATAAGTAATAATAACGTTCAACACGCTGCCCAAGGTTTTGTTGATAAATTTGTCCGGTTAGCTTATTTTCAAGCGAACAATAATGAACTCCTAACTTAAGCTGTTGTTCAATTGCATATTCCAGCAGATCAAGGCATTCTATTTCACTTCTGTCTATCGGCAGACCTCCGGCATACCAATAATCGTACAGCACATTAAACGGTGGATTTTTAATTTTAAATCCTCTCTTGCGAAATTCCTCAGTATTATAGAAAGGATAGCAAAACTCCAATAGATTAATACCGTTAATATCCAGCGCATTCAAGTGAGATAATAATTTTTTCATTTCCTCTAAAGTACCTGGAATTATCGGCATCTCAACCATGACAACAGGGATATACGATTTAGCTAAGGCGATATTGTTAAGAACTCGGCTGCGTACTTCTTCAGTGTCTCCCAGCTTAAGACTAAAGCGAATTTCATTCAGTCCATTTTCTTGAAGTGCTCCTAATAAATCCGGATTAAGAAGATCCCCAGCTGTGTAGAGTCGCGTATAGACATTTGGAAATAAATCCAGTGCTGTTTTAAAAAAGCTGACGACTTCGGCTGGATGAAGCAGCGGTTCCCCCCCAGATAAAGCCAAGTGTGAAATTCTTTTACCTTGTTGGTGAATTTCTCGCAATTCTTGTCCACAGTTTCTCAGATTCTGGCGATAATATTCATATCCTTCCTGGTTAGGGTTAAAACAAAAATAGCATTGGCGCGGGCACTGTAGAGAAAAAAACAGGGTTGTCGATCCCACTCCAGTCTTACAATTCTCACAAGCAGGTGACAACCAATTAAGGAAAAGACTTTTATCATCATTACGAAAGACTACACCCAAATCCCGCAATCGCTCCATTTTATGACGTATCTCTTTTTCTTGATTAGCGCCTAAGTTAAGACCCGAGGCAGTAATTTGAGTCAGGAATCTTTTGTAGATATCGCGATAAATCTGTGCATAACGCAGCAGACTCGGATTCTTTATGGTTATGCCCTGTTCATTATAGAGATTAATAAGCATTTCTTTACCTTTCTTGATACATAAGATCATGCCGTTTATGCGAGTACAAAAAGCCAAAGGTGTTCTCACTTCACTAATATAGTGGAGCGAGAACACCTATATTTAATGATTAGCGTCTCATCACTTTAAGCCAATCATTATTGATACAGCGGATCCGTAAAATACATAACGGCCTATAAATTCTCCGACTGCGATCAAAGCCAGTGAACCGTAAACCCATTTCTGAATGGGTACCTTATTCCCAATTTGTTTCAATGCATAGTAAAGCGAACCTGCTCCAACAAGAGATATCAGCCCTCTGAGAATTAATACGAATAGATAGCTTCCCGTAAGAAGCTGGGCTGAGGCCACTGCAGCCATGTTACCGCTATCAAGGCTGCTAATAAAAATAGGCAGATAAATCAGGGGGAGAATAACTGAAGCCCAGGCTATGAAGCTGATTTTTTTGAGATGTACTGCAACGTTTTCAGAAAGCTGCCTTTCTTTTCCTCCACAAATAATGAAGGCAGCACATCCTGCACTCCCCAAAGCCAACGTAGCTCCAAAAAAGGCAACATACGTATTCGCATTCATCCAAGCAGGACGAACAGAGTGGCTATAAATATTCGACATACTCAAAACAGCTGCCAAGCCAACCAGTGAAGTAATCCATCCTAAAGCACTGCTCGGCTTCTCCTTTTGAAAGGCTTGATAACTGATAAAGGATAAAACGAGAAACCCTCCGGCAGTTAAAATTTCACGACTAAGCCAGGATGTTTTCAAGTTAAGAATAGAGCGATAGGCTCCTGTTGGTGTACCCAAGTGGAAGAGGGAAAGAACAAGGGCAACGACCATAATTCCCACAACCGCTTTGAAGCCTGGCTGGGTTAATTTAGCTGCCTCTTGAGGATTTTGCTTCAATAATAAAGAGCGAACCACCATTAACATAAGAAAACTTCCAATGGCCAACTGGCTAACGAGCGTAAACATCATCAAAGGCCATTCTTGAGCAAACATGTAAAAGGCCTCCTTCCATAATTTTTAGTCATTCGCTATTTCATCGCTTCTTTATTTGCCTTAATGGTTAACGATGGATGGGTTATACCAGAGTCAGGCAAGGGTTTAATATCCGCATTATTTCCGTATTTTTTTCGCAGTTCTTCAATATCGCCGAATTGCAAAGCTCTCATCTGACAAGCATCAACACAGGCAGGATTTTGGCCCTTATCAATGAGGTCAGCACAAAAAGTGCACTTACCCACCTTACCCAACTTCTCTATATACTGTGGTTCTCCATACGGGCAAGACCAGGTACAGAGTTTACAACCGATACATTTATCGCGGTCGTGCATAACAATGCCGTCCTTCTCTCTCTTATACAGAGCTCCGGTCGGACAGTTCTGGGTACACTTAGGTTGAGCACAATGATTGCAAGCAATCGAAAGGTTATATTCCCATGGATTCGGGTATTTGCCGCCTTCAAAATTGTACACCTTGCGGAAAAAAATTCCGACATCGAGATCATTTTTATCTTTACAAGCAATTTGACAAACCTTGCAGCCAGAGCAAATTGTCATATCATAATAAAACCCAAGTTGCGCCATTATTTTTCACTTCCTTAGAAAATGATTCGTTGAGGCCATTTAACATCCGGATCGAGAGGTTGGTTATATTTCTCGAGCTTCACATTGCAAGAATTAAAGCCTGTATGCCCTTGACCGGTTGGGATATGTCCGTCAAGAATTCCCGTACAGCCGGCTTTATCAACTCCGGCTTGCTCATCCATTTCCACCCAGGCACCTTCGCCAAGCGCAACAACACCTGGCATAATACGCTCAGTGACCATAGCCTGACGAATAACTGAGCCATGACGGCTGGTTACTTTGACAATATCATTATTTTTAATTCCTAGTTTTTGAGCGTCACTGGCATTGATTCTCAGTTCCTGAGGAAAGGCTTCCCGCAGCCAGAGTACATTATCTAAGGTCGAATGAGACCTCCGATAGTAATGAAGAGTAATGACTTGGAAAGGATAACCGTTCTTAGCACCATCTTCAAAGCCCTCACGCGAAGGTTCGTACTTAGGTAAAGGTGATTTCGTCGTAAAGCCCACTTTTTCAATGGCCTTTGCGAGAGAGTCGCAATAAATCTCAAATTTTCCGCTTGGAGTTGCTAATTTCTTGCCAACCGGATCGCCAATAAAGTCCTCAAAACTTGTAAATTCCAATTTGTCGCCGCGAGACCTCGGAATTTGATAAATCCCCTTTTCTTTGAACTCTTTATAGGAGATGCGTCCCGTTTGCGGGGTTCCTTTCGCTCCCAGTTCCTTGATATCTTCCGCTGTCAAGGTGACTAACTTTTCATAACCTTTTCCGTCTGCCTTCATTACCTTAGCACCGGCGATCTGGTTATACAGCATTTGCGCTTCAGACAACGGGTTAATCGCTTTTGTTGGATCAAGCCCCAGCCTTTTAGCCACTTCCGTTGCAATCCACATATCACTTTTGGCTTCGAAAAGCGGCTTCATGATTTGACGAAAATAAATAAGAATTTCACGATTCCCTGTAAGTAATCCCCCCAAACGCTCCCACTGCGAGGTAACCGGTAAAACAACATCAGAATACCGAGCGTCCGTCGATAAGAATAGGTTTTGCGCAAGGACGAATTCAACGTTACGGTGTGCCTCAATACCCCGTGTGGTCCCCGCTCTCTGGTTCAAGGTATTCCCAAACCAATTCCAGACCATTTGGATATTGATGTTTTTCTGGACACCTTTACTTGCAGTATATTTACCTTTTAAAACGGCGTTCCACATTTCACCGCTATTAATTTTACTTTTCGCTAGGGGATTGGGAATCGCAGGCAAGCCGCTGGCCCCGGGTTGTACTAACACCGGTCCGGCATTTGTTGCCCGATTGTGCATATTGGGGCTAACTCCTGCACCAGGTTTGCCAACATTACCTGTCATAAAGGCAAGGGTCATTATCGCATGCGGAAAATGCTCTCCATTATTTATGCGGGCAGGTGCTCCACCCGTAATAATAGCTGCAGGTTTTGTCGTTGCATATTCCTGAGCAAGTTGACGGATCTTATCCGCACTTACACCACAAATCTTTGCTGCCCACTCCGGTGTTTTCGGGGTTCCATCAAAAGTACCCAGAACATAATCTTTAAAGTTATCCTTGGGATCTGCCCCCTCCGGCATATGATCTGCATCAAAGCCCACACAATAAGTATCCAAAAAGTTTATATCCAGTAAATTATTCGTTAAAATATGATGGGCCATCCCCAGAACTAATGTTGTATCAGTAGCCGGGTGAATACGGCAGGAATTCCTTCAATAACAAACAGCCATCTCCATCCCGCATAACCCAGCCAGTGGATATGGTCCAGGACATAAGTAGCCAGAGGAGCTCCAACAATATTGGAAATCGGACTCGCCACCATGAACAGTGACGTAGCCCAAGCCCTTTCTTTTGCAGGAAACCAATAGGTAAAATAGTATATGATTCCCGGAAAGAAACCGGCTTCGGCCATACCCAGCAAAAAGCGAAGAAGATAAACATGAGTGAAATTCTGAGCAAAAAAAGTTAAGGAGGTAATCATTCCCCAGGTAACCATGATTCGCGCGATCCATTTGTTGGTTCCAAGTCGGTGGAGAAGAATATTGCTGGGAACCTCGAAAATCAAAAAAGTTATAAAATAAGCCGCCGAGAGCGATCCATAAGCTGCCGAAGAAATATGCAGCGCTTTATTCATTTCCAGGGCCGCAAATCCCAAGTTTACACGATCTATGATATTAACGATATAGAGAATAAAGGCAAACGGCAAGATTCTATATTTAACTTTAGTCAATGTTTGTTTCGCGATATCTGACAAAATAAATTTCTCCCTATTAATCAGCAATTTCCATTATCTTCGCAACTTGTGTGAATTCCAAAAAGTATCTGCATAAAGTCCTGCCGTTCATTCAGAATTCTAACGATTAGCACTCTATTATCTTCAATCCTATAGAATACATAATTTCTTTCAATAAAGATATACATATACTCTGTAGGAAAATCAATCATTTTTCCCAGATCCACACCTAATGCGGGATATTCCTCTAATCTTCTAACGCTGCCTATAATTTTAGCAAGAGCCTTTTGAGCAGTATCAACTCCAAAACTCTCAATAATATATGTTTTAATTTTTTGCAAATCCTCCAGAGCCTTCGGAGAGAATTCTACTTTTTCCATACTACAATCCTAATGAAACTTCTACTTCATCAGCAGAAAGCCACCCTTTCTCCCTGGCTGATTTTTCCCCTTCTTCAAGCTGTACCATAAGCTTTACCATTGCGCGAAGCTTATCAAGTTCTTCCAACTTAATAATTGCATATTCACCTCTTCCATTTCTGGTAAGGTAAACCGGATTGTTGTAAGATACCTCTTTGAGTACTTCTGTATAATTTCTCAAATCGGAAATTGGTTTAATATTTGGCATTTTCATCACTCCTAATTACTATTATATGTCAAACCATTAAAAACAACAATGTAAATTAACATGTTAATTTACAGCACTTAGAGAATCTCGCAAAAATGTCCAATTTTTTCTTTCTCTTTAATTTGTACATAGCAAAAGAGTAGCATCTACAAATGCCTTTGTGATATAGAAGACAGAGTAATTGGTTTAGACATGGGAGCCAATGATTATTTAATTAAACCATTTGACTATAAGGAACTAGAGTTTATCGCTTGAGTTCTCCCGCAAAGAAAATAAGAAAGGGAACCTTTGCCGGTCCCCAATTCTCTTTGTGGCAGAACCCAATTTAGGCGCTCAGGCTGCTCTCCAGCATAGCCTTATCCTCCATAATTGGTAAGAGCCACCTATAGTTTAACCAAATTTTCTTTCAAGCAGAATTTCCATTGTCGAGTAGAAATGTGCCTTTCGCGCAAAGCTAGATTGAGCACACAATGATTTCACGTTACTGTCCATAGGCATGGCTCCTTGATTATAGTTTTTCTAGTACTTGAAAAACTATTAGAAGTTTTCAAGTACTAGAGATTCATATATCCAAGGTTATCATAACAAGTAACTTTAAGACAGGTACTCATTATTGACCGTTTACGAATAAAAGGTCAGTCAACGTTTCACTTTATGAAACAACACTTCAGAACATAGAATATACTCCGTTATTTTCCCGGATATCCAATCATACTTTCTGCTACGTGTTGAGGGCCCTTTTTGGATTAATATTGTGTATTATTTGCGTTGGTTGAACTTATTGATTTTATGTGATCTCCAGGCGAATATGTCAATTAGTTAGATTGATTCTCACCGAATCTAAAATTTTCTCCACGGCCACTCCGGCTCATTAAATAATCTCAAACGCAAGAGTTTCCAAATCTCTTTGAAACCCTCTTGAATACTTTCCGCACTATGGCCCAAGGCCCGGAAACAATAAGTCTGTCTCTTAATTTCAGTTCCGGCGATTAAAATCTTATAGCGTTCAGTGATCTGTTCCAAAAAACCGTCTTCATCTTCCGTATGACGCTGCAAAAGTTCAGACATTACCAACGGCAGATGCTGATTAATGACCCAAAAGGTGCCGTAATGCGTATAGCCATGCATCGGGCCAAGGGGGCTGTTCCAAGTGTGTAAAAAAGGAGGCAGCTTTGACGGCTCCAGCTGAAACCGGTCACAGCAAATTAATTCACCATCCAAAAAAATCCGGGTCTGCTGATCCAGTAAATTATATTTAAAGAGCTCTTGGCGGGCAACCCGTCCAGGAGCCGTAATTTCCCAAAAAAAGGCTGATGCTTGACTGGAAATCCAGAGATTAGTGCGACTGAATAAACATGCTTCGGCAAAGGGTATGACCACTTCCGGCATATATTCGAGTCTAGCCCCTTTCTCGACAATCAAGGTTGTTAATTGCCTGGAGAGATTTCCTTGCGGTGAGCGAAAGACCTTGGTCGCCCCTTGACCAAAAACAACGGCCTGTGCATCCATCTTTACCCGTACAGAAATACTGTGCTGATCTCCTTGCAGGAGGCCGGCAGCGGGATTCATAATAAAGAAAAAAGCCGCTCTCTGATCATTGGCATAGAGAGGGGCTGAAGCATGCAGCGGCATTCTTTGCCGCAGAGAGCTGATATAACTCCTACCATTTTCTTGCTGAACTTCAACTTGCAGAATACCGTGTTTTAAACTTGGAATCATGCAGTAATATCCTCCATGATCACGTTTTTCCGTATCCACATTAAAACCTGATCTAAACCTTCTTCATTTTTCAGATTGGTAAACAAAAAGGGCCGTTCACCGCGCATGCGCAGCGAATCTTGAGCCATCACTTCCAGACTGGCCCCAACATATGGAGCGAGATCTGTTTTATTGATGATCAAAAGATCGGAGCGTGTAATTCCAGGGCCCCCTTTGCGGGGAATTTTTTCTCCCTGTGCCACATCAATAATATAAATCGCGACATCGACTAACTCCGGACTAAAGGTCGCCGCTAAATTATCCCCGCCGCTTTCCACAAAAATAAGTTTTACATCTGGGAATCTCTCTTTAAGTATCTCAATCGCTTCCAAATTCATTGAGGCATCTTCCCTTATGGCTGTATGAGGACATCCTCCCGTTTCCACGCCAATGATTCGCTCCGCCGGCAAAACCCCATTTCGGCAAAGGAATTCCGCATCTTCTTTAGTAAATATGTCATTGGTGATCACAGCAACACTATAATCCGCTGCCAAATAGCGGGTCAGTTTCTCTACAAGGGCAGTTTTGCCTGATCCCACAGGGCCCCCTACTCCAATGCGAATCGGCCACATAGCGAAATCCTCCTTTTATCAAGTTTTTTATAAAGCTCTTAAAAGGCTCTTAAAGGGCCTAAGACATAAAGATCCGGGAATATAATTGTTCATGGGCCATAGCGGCCCAATCGAAGGCCGGTGCACTGCCGCCCCAATCTTTTTCCGTAGCGGCAGCTGCCCATTGAATGCAAGTATTGAGCAAGGGTTGAAGCTGCGCAAGCACCTGCTGTCCGCTTGTTTGTCCCAACGGGACAGCCCGCACTCCGTTGGCAATCAGAGATGCTGTACTCATATGCGCAAAAGCAGCCAGCAGCAAGGGTAATTCGATTTTGGCGCTGGCTCCATAATGTCCCAGAATAATAGCATGATGACCAAAGGGGAAACTTACGTCAACAGTGTAATCAGCATCAATTTCCGCAAGTAATTGGCGCAGCCTCTTCCCCATCTTGTGACTGCCTTCACGGCTTTCCGAGGACAATTTCAGAGCATTTAACCGCCTGTCCAGTAAACCAAGGCGCTGCTGATCGGATTGCCGGGCAGCATCCCAAGCAAGTTTTACCGCGAGTAAATCTGTTGGCCGCCAAGTGTAATAAAGAAACGTTTGCATAAAGTGTGCCAATTCTTGCTTGCTATTAATGTCACCGCGCTGAATCAAAGTTTCCATTCCGAAAGATTGGGTAAACCCTCCTGAAGGAAAGGAGGAATCCGCCAGCTGCATCAAGCGCAGTCCTTTTTCCAGAGCAGAATTATTCATCATGGTACAAAAGCCCGCTCCTCTTTTACCGGGGATAAACCCAGCTTGACCAGCTGCTCAACGAGCACCGGATTATAAGGGGTCAGCAAAGCATCACTCTTCACCTCGATAGGGGCATGCATATTGCCGACGGCATGGGCAGCTAAACCCATTTCCTTCATATTTTGGACCGGAACAAGCAAGACCGCTTCTTCCTTTACCCTTACGACAATGACGTGGTTATCTTCTCGGTAAAGAATATCCCCGGGATGCAGATGCCCGTTCTCCAGTTGGATTCCTATATCCCGGCCCACATCCGATGTCTTGCGCAGAATTCTCTTCTGGAGTTCATCCCAGGAAAGGAAAACCTGTTCAATGGTTAAAGCCTCTTTTCCAGGCTGCTGATCTTCTTCCAAGTCTCTCAGCTTTCCTACCACTTTCGTAACTATCATCAGCTTAAACTCCCTCCCATCCTAAAACATAAAGTAGCGCTGAGCCAGAGGCAGGATCTCAAGGGGTTCACAAGTCAGGTTCTCTCCATCGGCAGTCACTTGATACGTTTCAGGGTCCACTGATATCTGCGGTGTCGCCGAGTTATGCTTCATATCGGCCTTGCCAATATTGCGGCAGTTCTTCACCGGAACAAGTTGTTTGGCCAGTTTTAACTCTCTGGCCAGTTTTTCCGAATCCGCTGCCTGAGATATAAACGTTAGGGAACACGCGGCGATTGCTTGCCCAAAGGAAGCAAACATCGGCCGTTGGATCACCGGCTGAGGTGTGGGAATGGAAGCATTGGCATCGCCCATAGCGGCATACATAATAAATCCGCCCTTGATCACCATACTTGGTTTTACCCCAAAAAACTTCGGATTCCAAAGTACCAGGTCCGCTAATTTACCCTTTTCAACCGAGCCTACCAGATGACTGATTCCGTGGGTGAGGGCGGGATTAATGGTGTATTTGCTAATATAGCGTTTTATCCGGTTGTTATCATTCTCTCCGCTCTCAGATTCTAAAAAACCCCTCTGCAGCTTCATCTTATGGGCCGTTTGCCAGGTTCTGATGATCACTTCGCCAACCCGCCCCATGGCCTGAGAATCTGAAGACATCATGGAAATGACACCCAGATCATGTAAAATATCCTCGGCAGCAATGGTTTCCGGCCGGATGCGAGAATCAGCAAAAGCGATATCTTCCGGAACTCGTTTATCGAGATGATGGCAGACCATGAGCATATCGAGATGTTCCTCCAGGGTATTCACCGTAAACGGCCGGGTAGGATTCGTTGAAGATGGCAGGACATTAGGCAACGAGGCTACTTTAATGATATCCGGAGCATGGCCTCCTCCCGCTCCTTCGGTATGAAAGGTATGAATCGTCCGCCCGCCAATGGCAGCAATGGTATCTTCGACAAATCCGGCTTCATTCAGAGTATCCGTATGAATAGCGACCTGAATATCATAGTCATCGGCAACTTTCAGGCAGCAATCAATTGCGGCAGGTGTTGATCCCCAGTCCTCGTGCAGTTTAAGACCCATGGCCCCGGCTTTTACTTGGGCTATCAAAGGTTCGGGCTGCGAATTATTCCCTTTCCCGAAAAATCCCATATTAATCGGAAAGGCTTCAGCAGCCTGCAGCATCCGGTACATATTCCATTCCCCCGGCGTACAGGTCGTAGCATTCGTTCCGGCTGCCGGGCCGGTCCCGCCTCCTAGCATGGTTGTAACGCCGGAAGCAACGGCTGTTTCAACTTGCTGCGGAGAAATAAAATGAATATGGCTGTCAATTCCGCCTGCCGTAACGATAGAGTTTTCTCCGGCAATCACCTCGGTCCCAGCCCCAATCGGCAGGTTAACTCCAGCCATTGTTTTAGGATTTCCTGCACGGCCCAAGCCAAAAATCCGACCTTTCTTTATCCCAATGTCAGCCTTGATAATACCCCAATGGTCGATAATTACGGCATTGGTGATCACTGTATCCATAGCTTCGTTCAAAGCTTGAGGGTCCTGGCCCATCCCATCGCGAATAACCTTGCCACCGCCAAATTTGGCTTCATCACCGGGGCTGGTCATATCATCTTCTACTTCCAACCATAATTCCGTATCTGCCAAACGAATTTTATCGCCAGTGGTTGGTCCATACATATCGGCATGCTGACGACGGGACATATTCAATGTCACAGTTCCATTCCTCCTCATATTCTCTCGTCGGGACATGTCGGCAAAATGATCCGCACGAATGATTTTGTTGACAAGCCCGGGAGAAGGCTCTCATCCTTGCTGGGATTGCCTAAATTCCGATTTGGCTAAACCCTTGCTCTCGAGCCCGCTCTATGCATATCGACTTGTCCATACAGCCGGAAGTTAAGTTATTGGCTCCCAACCAAGGCCCTTTACCGGAAAATTGAACAAGGTGTACCGTGCGTCTTTCCCCGGGTTCAAAGCGAACTGCGGTCCCCGAGGGAATATTTAAACGCATGCCCCAGGCTAAAGCCCGCTCAAAGATCAAATACTTGTTCACCTCAAAAAAATGAAAATGCGATCCCACCTGGATGGGCCGGTCTCCGGCATTTTCTACAACCAGGATTTCTGTTTTTAGCCCTTGATTGGCCTCGATAATGCCTTCGGCCAATTTAACCTCTCCCGGTATCATTAACGTTTACCTCCTTTAGCAAAAAGCCTATTCTTATCTCCAAACCCAAACCTGAATCTAAAGGATCGGATGATGAACGGTCACCAATTTCGTCCCGTCGGGAAAGGTTCCCTCAACCTGAATTTCCTCAATCATTTCCGGGACCCCTTCCATAACCTGGTCACGCCTTAAGATCTTTAGCCCCAGTTCCATAAGCTGGGCGACGCTATAACCCTCCCGAATTCGTTCCAAGAGTTCGGCGCTGATCAAGGATACAGCTTCCGGATAATTCAATTTTAAGCCCCGGTTTAAACGGTCACGCGCCACCTGTCCTGCAGTATAAATTAATAATTTATCTTTTTCGGCCGGACTAAGATGCATCCCCTAACCCCCTTTCCTGATCTAAATTTAAATGGCCAAGAGTTTCTGAATTTCCTCTTTATTAATTTCCCGAGTGAAACCTTTGGCCACGATGCGTCCTTTTTCCATGACGTAATAATAGTCGGAAACCTCCACAACAAAGTCCAGATACTGCTCGACAATCAGGATCGTTAAGTTCTCTGCCTGTTTCAATTGTTTAATGACCCGGCCGATTTCCTGGATCACAGAAGGCTGAATTCCTTCCGTTGGTTCATCGAGGATCAATAATTGGGGCTTAGCTACCAAGGCTCGGGCAATCGCCAGCTGTTGCTGCTGCCCCCCGCTTAAGTCTCCCCCTTTTCGTTGCAGCATGGTTTTTAAAACCGGAAACAAGTCGTAAACCGTTTCATCAATACTTCCCTTGCCGCCAAGGGCCTCAAGGCCAAGCAATAGATTTTCCTGAACCGATAACTGGGGAAAAATATCCCTCCCTTGTGGGACATAACTAATCCCTTGCCTCACCCTGGAATACGTAGGTTCCGCAATGATTTCACGACCGTTAAATTTAATGCTTCCCTTAGGGGTACGAACCAAGCCCATAATACTTTTTAAGAACGTCGTCTTGCCCACCCCGTTGCGTCCAAGAAGACAGACCACCTGCCCTTTAGGAACCTGCACATTTAAATTATTTAGGATGATGCTTTCTTCATAATTGGCCTCTAGTTTTGTTACATCAAGCATTCGCCTTCCCCACCCCGTCCAAGGTATACATCGATTACCTTTTGATTGCTTTGAACCTCAGAGACACTTCCCTCATCCAATATTGCCCCTTCATGCAAGACCGTAACCTTCGTGGCATAATCTCTGACAAATTCCATATCGTGTTCCACAACGATGATGGTACAATTTTGAGCTATTTTTTCCAAAAGTTTCCCGGTGGCATCCGTTTCGGAACGGCCCATACCGGCAACCGGTTCATCTAAAAGCATAAGCTTGGGCTCCTGGGCCAGAAGCATGCCAATCTCCAGCCACTGTTTTTCCCCGTGAGATAAGGCCTTGGGGGTGTTCAAGCGTTTTTTATATAAACCGATTGTCACTAAGATATCTTCAATTCTCTCGTGTTGCTCTTTGTTCAGTTTGTGAAAAACAGACGAATATAACGACCTGTCTTTGACCACCGCAAGTTCCATATTTTCGTAAACGCTCATGTGCGTAAATACGGAAGGCACCTGAAACTTTCTGCCTATGCCGATATTAACAATCTCGTGTTCCGAATAGCGAGTGACATCCAGATTACCAGAAAACAACACCTGTCCGGATTGAGGCTTAACCCGCCCGCAAATGGCATCGAGCAACGTTGTTTTGCCGGCGCCGTTGGGTCCGATAAAAAAACGAATCTCACCTTTCTCAATCTCTGTCTTAACATGATTTACAGCCCTGAATCCGTTAAAACTGACCGTTAAATTATCAATTTGCAAAATGGAATCCATGTCCCCACCGCCTTTCAATTCTATTGTTCCGCGGGTTAAGCCGCTTTATCCGTACTTAGGTGCTCGGTATGGTTAGGGGTTTGCTTAAATTTCCGAGCCATTTCTTTGACCAGCCCGACAATCCCCTGGGGCATTAACAAGACAACAAAGACAAAGGCTAAACCAATGAAGTACGACCAGACATCCGGAAAGCTGTCACTGATTCCGCTTTTCAAGGCATTGACCAAAATTGCCCCAATCACAGCGCCGATCAGTGTTCCGCGGCCGCCAATCGCCACCCAGATAACCATTTCAATCGAGGGCACTATCCCCATTTCCGCCGGAGAAATAATACCGACTTGAGGCACAAAGACAGCACCGGCAAGGCCGGCAATGGCCGCAGACAAACAATAGACAAAAATTTTATAGGTAGCCGGATTATACCCCGAGAACCTTACTCGGTTTTCCCCGTCCCGGATGGCGACAAGGATCCTGCCGATTCTTCGTTTAACTAAAACGTTGCAGAAGAGATAAGTCACAACAAGAAGAGCTAAGGAAATGTAATATAAAGTAAGCTTTGTGGTATCGTTTGACAAAGAAAAACCCATGATGCTTCTATAGTTTGTCAGACCGTTTGTTCCGCCGGTGTAAGCCTGTTGGCCAACAAAAAGCACACTAAAAATAATAGCCAAAGCTTGAGATAAGATAGAGAAATAAACTCCCCGAATACGATTCTTAAAGGTAAAAAAACCAATTACGAAAGCCAACCCAGTTGGAATCAAGATGGCCATGGCGATGGCCAAAACGCTGTTCGTAAAGGGTTTCCAAAACCAGGGGAGAGATTCCAAGCCGCTCCAAGACATAAAATCCGGCAGTTTCCCTTGGGCGGCTTCTAATTTGAGGTACATGGCCATACAATATGCTCCAAGTCCAAAGAAAACGCCATGCCCAAGACTAAGAATACCGGTAAATCCCCAAATCAAATCTAATCCAATTGCCAAAATAGCATACGCTATAAATTTTCCCAGTAGATTGACTCTAAAAATCGATAAAAATAAGGGAGCAAGTACTAAAAGTAAAATAAGGAAAGCGAACACAAGCAACTCTTTAGATTTTATTAAACGTCGAAAATCAAATTGCGAATTTCGATCATTGGCCTCAGTCATTGTCATCCCCCTTTCCATCATCAGCATCCTTAGTCATCTAAAGAACGGCTGCTGATATTGAACAACCCATTAGGCCTCCACTGCAATAAGGTAATAATTAAGATAAAGACCAGGACCTTACCCAGAGAAGCATTAGTCAAAAATTCAAGGGTCGTGTTCGCCGTCCCGATTAAAAGCCCCCCCGCCGCTGTTCCCACGAGGGTTCCTACTCCGCCCAGAACAACAACCATAAAGGTATCAACAATATAATTCGTCCCTAAGGTAGAGCCGATTGAACCAAGTAAGGTTAAAGCACAGCCGGCAATTCCGGCGAACCCTGAACCAATAGCAAACGTGTAAGCGTCTACTCTGCGGGTATTGATCCCCATGCTCTCGGCCATTTCCCGGTTCTGCATGACTGCCCGGATTCTTCGTCCGGTTTTGCTTTTGTAAAGCAGGAGAAACATACTGAGCAGACAAACAATGACCAGAGCGATAATAAACAGCCGCTTATAAGGCAATTGCAGTCCTTGGCTGAGGACAAGTCCGCCGTCCAGCCAGGCCGGACTTTTCACATCAACATTCGGTGCGCCAAAAATATTGCGAGCCAGCTGCTGAAGTACTAAGCTAACACCCCAGGTTGCCAGTAAACTGTCCAGCGGTCTATTGTAAAGGTGCCGGATAACCGTACGTTCCAAGACAAAGCCGACAAGACCGGAAACGATAAACGACGCAGGAATAGCCAATATGAAGTAGAATCCGAATAGGCTTTTAGGCAAATGCAGGAATTGATTCTGCATGAGATACGTTACATAGGCACCTATCATAATGAACTCACCATGGGCCATGTTGATGATTTTCATCAAACCAAACGTAATGGCTAGTCCCAGTGCGGCTAATATAAGAATAGAGCTAACGCTGATTCCATTAAAAATTTGCAAGAGATAAGTTCCCATTCTTCCACCACCTTCTCCATACTATTAGAAGTATAAGTGCAACTAGGCAGTCGCCTTCGCCAAAGGCTAACAAGTGCGATGGCAGTGTTTTTGGGCACCAGCCGAATTTTTCTTTATAAGGCTGGGGTTTAACGGCGGAGGGCAATAAGCCTGCACCGTTAAACCAACAATTTAAGCCATCATTAAGAACATGAATTCTTCTAATTGCTGAGTCCTTTAGCCCAAGGGTAGGATTTTAGATAAGGATCAGGTTTGACCGCCTTGCCGGTGCTCCAAATCTCCTTAATCGAGCCATCGGCGGCAACCTCACCAATTCTGACCGTTTTCCATAGATGTTGATTTTCACCCTCGATTTTAACCTGGCCTTCCGGTGCCTGGAATTCAATTCCTTTAGCAGCCTGCCGAACCTTATCCACATCGGTGGAGCCTGCTTTCTTGACAGCCGCAGCCCATAAATACACGGCATCATAAGCTGCTTCAATCGGATCATCAGTTACACGGTCAGCCCCATATTTGGCTTGGTATTTCTTCACGAATTCTTTATTCTCCGGGGTATCGGTTGTTTGATAGTAGTTCCAGGAAACCAGTTGCCCGGCCATATTGGCGGCGCCAATACCACGGACTTCTTCCTCAGCGACACTTACTGAAAGGGTTGTCAGGTCTTTAGAAGTGATCCCTGCATCCTTTAGCTGCTTGAAGAACGCAACGTTGCTGTCGCCATTCAAAGTATTGAAAACAACATCTGGTTTTGTGGCTTTAATTTTGTTGATGATGGTACTATAGTCGGTGAACCCAAGTGGTGTGTATTCTTCATCAACCACTTCGCCGCCTAAATCTTTAAGCTGGGCTTTAATAATCTTGTTGGCGGTTCTGGGGAATACATAATCCGATCCCAGCAGGAAGAATTTCTTGCCTTTATTTTTGAACAGCCACTCTACCGCCGGAACGATCTGCTGATTAGGCGCAGCCCCGGTGTAGAAAATGTTGGGGGATGATTCCATCCCTTCATATTGAACCGGATACCAAAGTAAGCCATTGTTTTCTTCGAATACAGGCAATACTGCTTTGCGGCTGGCTGAGGTCCAGCAGCCAAAGACAGTCGCCACCTTATCTTGCTGCAACAGTTTCTTGGCCTTTTCAGCGAAAGTAGGCCAGTCTGAAGCGCCGTCTTCCACCACCGGCTCGATTTTTTTGCCTAATACTCCACCCGCCGCGTTAATCTCATCAATCGCCATCATTTCCGCATCTTTGACCGACACTTCACTAATAGCCATCGTTCCGCTTAAGGAATGAAGAATTCCAACTTTAATTGTGTTACCTGAAGTGTTCCCTGAACTTGTAGTTGCCGCCGGTTGACTAGTTTGAGCGGCTCCACAGCCTGTTAGCAGTAATCCGGCAACAAGTGTCAGGGAAATCACTCCCGTTAGGCGTTTTTTTAGTTGCGTCGCTAAAATCTTTTTCATATCTTCCATCCTCCCCTTGAGCTAAGACAGCATGATTGGCCGCGATCAATGCTGAAGAGTTGCGATAGCGCTATCGAACCAAGCAAAAAGGCGCTGTAAAAAATGTTTTCTCTACCTCTAAAGGTACAAAACATTTATCCTCAGCGCCTTTGCCAGTTAAACTATATTCATTTTGGCATTTATCCAAGAGAAATCAAACCTTACAAAACAGCTTTTTTTACCTAAAAAAACGGTTAAAAAATTTTACCCTTCCAGCTTTCGAAACTGTAACGGAGTAAAACCGGTGTAATTCTTAAATAGTCGGCAAAAATAATCCGGACTGCTGTAGCCAAGTTTTTCACTCACTTCATAGTTCTTATATTTGCCGGTTCCAAGCAAGTGCTTGGCATATTCCATTTTGACCTTTGTAGCGTAATCATTAAAGTTCACTCCAATTTTTTGTTTAAAAACCTTCCCTAGATAGTCTTTGCTCACGTGGACTTCATGGGCAATTGACTCGAGGGTAAGATCATCGCCTAGATGATCAATTACGTATTGGCAGGCTTTTCTGAGCATACTGTCTCTCTGATGAAGCTCATATTTCTTTATTACATTGACCAATTCTTTAATGCGGTCCAGAAACTCCGATTTCAGCGCATTCAATGAATGGGTATCCTGAAGAGCATGGTCAAAAGCCTCGTTTTCAACCTTCTGGAGCCAGGAGTATTCCTGGAATATGGTTCCGGTTACGTTTAAAAGCATGATTTCCAGTAACTTGGCCGTCTTAAACAGGTCTTGATCCAGTAACTCACTTAAATCCGCAAATACCATTTCCGCTTCAGTCAATGCTCCCCAATTTCCTTGGAGGATAAAATCTGCAATTCGCTTTTCTCGATTTTTAGGGTAAAAGAGAGTCAGGCTTTCTTCAATCAGTCTATGTTCTTCCTCAGCCCTTATTCTTTGTTGGTTTCTTTCCTCCAAATAGTCTTTCGTTCTTTGTAAAGCTTCGCTGAGAATCTCATCCTCCAGGGGTTTGGTCATATAATCAAAGGCCCCTAAGCGTATTCCTTGTTTGGCATATTCAAAATCGCTGTGCGTACTCAACAAAATGGTACAAATATCCCATTTCCGCTCCCGCAGTTCGCTGAGGAACTCTATCCCGTCCATCCCCGGCATCCTTATATCGGTTATGACAAGATCAATTTGACAATTTCCCAGTTTTCGCAAGGCTTCTTTACCGTCACAAGCCTCTTCTTGCATTTGAAATCCATAATCTGCCCAATTTCTATATCTCCTTAACATGTACCTTACGGCTTTATCATCATCAACAATTAAGACTTTAAACACCTGCCTAACCTCCTTGTCTAGGCTGTCGAGGCCGCACTCTTTTGAGTTAAAACGTTCTTTAGCTGAACTGCGGCCTCTTCAAAATTGTACGTAAAAATTGTTTCACTCAGTTGGTTATAGTCCTGACTACTCAACCCTGACTTCAGAAAAGACTGACAAGCTGCAAACACAGTCGTCGCTTCAGCATCCCCTTCTTCCAGAAGCTTAACAAGTCTATCCAGCTCGTTATAAACAGTTTTATTTTTTACAGAAAATTCTTCTGCAGCTAGGGGGGAGTCAGCAACAAACTGAGCTGCAGCTTTTAAAGTTGCTGCCAAGACTTTGGCATACTGATTTATTTCTTGAGCCATCATCTCTTCATTTCGGCTGCCTAGAGCATTTTCTAAGCGCAGGGATACTTCGTTCAGTTTCCTTGCTCCAATAGTTGCTGAAATTCCCTTAAGTGTGTGGATCAGTATTTTTGCTTCAGCAAAATCCCCCTTTGTCAAAAGTAAACTTAATTGATTATGATCATTTTTATGGGTAGCCAGGAATCTCTCCAGGATATGCTTATAGCCTTCCCGCTTGCCTTGTAAGCGCGCCAGGACACTTTCAAAATCGATCCATGTATTCGAATTACCTTCTTCTGTTACGGCTTGTTCCGTCAATCCGCTCGATTCAATCGATTCAGTTGATCCTTGGTACAGAAAGTTTCTTAACTCTTCAATCAGTTTCCCAGGGTTTAGGGGCTTCGTTAAGTAGCCGCTCATTCCTGCCGATTTAACCCTTTCAGCAACCCCCTCAACAGCATCTGCCGATAAGGCGATAACCGGCGGAGCATCTATACCCTTAAGTTCTAAGATACGCCGGGCCGTTTCATAGCCATCCATTTCAGGCATTCGAATATCCATCAAAATGACATCATAACGGGTTCTTGCGGCCAGGGATACTGCATCAAAACCGCTCTGAGCTGTGTCAACTTCAAATCCAAGGTTTTCGAGAATCTCTTGGGTCATTTGTAAATTTATTTGATTATCCTCCGTCAAAAGAAGTTTTTTAGCAGCAAACAGCCGCGAGTTTAGTTTTTCGCTTTGAGAAGATGTCGCTACATAACCGGCGATTTCTAATTTTGCCGTAAACCAAAAGGTTGATCCTTTTCCCGTTCTACTACGGACACTAATTTCCCCCGCCATGAGACTGACAATTTTTTTGCATATAGCCAGCCCTAAGCCGGTTCCCCCATACTTTCGGGAAGTAGAGGCATCCCCTTGGGTAAATACCTCAAACAAATGCTTCATTTGTTCCTCAGGTATGCCTACTCCAGTGTCAGAAATACTAAAACGAAGGTAAACCTGGCTGCCGCCGCTTTTTATAACTTCAACTAAAACTTCCAATTTTCCCTTGTCCGTAAACTTAATTCCATTGGATAGGAGATTTAAAAGAACTTGCTTGAGTCTTGTCACATCCCCTTTTACATAGCGCGGAACATCCCCTTGTATTTCACAGTGAAAACTTAAGCCTTTGTGCTGAGCTTCAAGTTCAAACAAACTGCATATCTCCCTGACTATCTCGTATAGGTTGAATTCCACAACTTCGAGAATCATCCGACCGGCTTCAATCTTAGAAAAATCAAGAATTTCATTAATAATCCCCAATAGGCTCTTAGCTGCCATAGTTACATTTTGCATGTATTGCTTCTGTTTAAGCGTAAATTCGGTATGATCAAGTAAATAGAGATAGCCAATAATTGTATTCAGCGGCGTCCTTATCTCATGACTCATATTGGCCAAAAATTCACTTTTAGCATTATTAGCCTTTTCGGCTTCTTCTTTAGCAGTTTTCATTTTTTCTTCGGCGTGTTTTCGCTTGACTAATTCCTCCTGAAAGGACCGGTATAAGTCATTAAAGGTATTGGCAAGCAATCTGAGTTCCAGGGAGCCTTCCGCCAACAAGCTGAAGTTTTCCTTGTTAAAGGAAAATACTTTTAACAATTCGGTATAATTCCTGATGGGAAACGTCACCTGTGTAAAGAGAATTCGCAGCAATACCGCAACCGCAGCAATAATAATAACTGCCAAGATTGCCTGCAGGATAGCAGCCCTTTGGGTGGCATTCCGGGCACTTTCCAATTCTGCTTCCAAGCGGGTATTCATAATCTGCTGGAATTTATCGATGGGGTTCATAATGCTCCGCTTGTCGGCATCGTATTTAGCATCAAACATGATGTCCCGTGCTTTAGCCAGCTTTTCCTCAGCACTTAGTTTTTGATCTTCGGCGCTTAAACTGTAGGAAGCCACTTCTGGCGGCATTTGCGCCTCCGGTTCCTGCAAAGCATTAAGTACAAGCCGCATGGAATGTCTTTCCGTGTTCACCAGGGCATCTGAATTCTTTTTCGCCTCAGCCAACAAGGCCATTTCTTCACTGGGAGAGTGTAGTTCCGCCAGCCGAGAGATTACATGATCCCGTGTTTTGGTAACGTTGATCTCCTCCCAGTATTTGTTCATATGAGTCTTATCATTGGTTACCGCATACTTGCGCGCTTCATCCGTTAAATAATCCGAAGCATTGGCTAAATCAATGCCCAGTTGTTTAAATTCTGTTCTTCTTTTTTCGGCATTCTGTTCATCTTTAATGCTTGAACTCATGTAAACAACACTGCTTCCCAGCAGGATGGCAATAAGAAAAAAGATTCCTACCATTAAGGCACTAATTGTCGATTGTTTGATGATAATTTTTGATGGCATTTGACTCATCTCCAATAAAAAAAGCAACGGAGCGAGTTTGATCCTTCAAACAGGCTCCGTTGCCTTAATACCCAATAGATTAAATGTATTATATAATAGAATCAGACCCTAAGCAAGGACCGCTTTAGCCTCTGACTTGTTTTAGCAGAACCCTTCCTTTAGAATTTTACTATCAAATCAATTGGAGCTGGTCTTTTTGGATTTTACCCAAGCAATGAATCAACCAGAAATCCTCCTGGTGGACGATACACCGGAACATATTGAAACAGCTGTAATGATGCTGCGGGAAAGCAACTTTAAAGTGCGCATCGCTACCAAAGGGAGTACTGCTTTTAAGTTAATTGAGCAGCATCCTCCGGATCTTATCCTCTTAGATGTCTACATGCCGGAAATGGATGGCTTCGACATCTGCCGAATTCTTAAAACCGAAAGTGATTTTAGCTATATTCCCATTATTTTCCTGACATCCAGCAATGATGCGGAAAGTATTAAAAAAGGATTTGAACTCGGTGCCCAGGATTATGTCGTTAAGCCTTTTAATACTTCAGAACTTCTTGCTCGAGTCCATACCCATATCAAGCTTAAAAAACAAACAGAATCCTTGATCAAAGCGAATCAAGAACTGGATAGTTTTTGCTATACCGTTGCTCATGACTTAAAAGCTCCGCTGCTCTCCCTCAGAAAACTCACAGAATACCTGGCTTTAGACTACTCAACTCTACTGGATAACGATGGCCTGGAACTAATTGATAACATTCAGCAAAAGTCGCAGGAAGTTGTCAAACTTGTTGACCATTTACTTGAGCTCTCAAGAATGAGTGAAATGCCGATGAACATCGAACCTATTAATTTAGAGCAATTATTCAGGAAAGTTTACGACGAGCTCATCAAACTTGAACCCTTAAGAAATGCAAACTTTATAATTAATAATATCCCCATTATTCGAGGTGACCCAGTCATGATTAAACTCCTCGTTATCAATATCCTCTCCAATGCTTTAAAATACACCCGCAATCGCAAAGATGCTTGTATTGAAGTCTCATCTTCAGAAAATGAGACTGAATTCACCATCTCTGTCAAAGACAATGGTGCAGGCTTTGATATGCGTTATGCTTCACGATTATTTAGCGTCTTTCAGAGACTCCATTCGCAAAATGAGTTCGAAGGCTCCGGTGTCGGTCTGGCCATCGTCCAAAAAATTCTTAAGAGACATCATGGTTTAGCCTGGATGACAGGAAAGGTTGATGAAGGGGCAACATTTTACTTCAGTTTGCCCAAAACCTAAAAGCACAGGCGAATAACTTGGCCTGTGCTATAAGTGGGGTTAACTCTTTCTATTCCTATTTGCTGCCCATAAAATTCATATTACAAAATTTGATGTTGTTATTATCTCTTTCTTTAAAGCAATGACATATTCTTACACATTCCGGACACCGAAAATACATATAGGTACTACCGTCGTGAAACGTATGAACGCCTTTCAGCTCAGAATTGCTAATCTTAATTTTATTGTTACAATGTTGACACTTGATTTCATAAATAACTTCCATACCTTTACTCCTATCTTTGACTGGCATACCCTGTTTCCCAGTTCAAAAGGATAGCAAATTCAATTCTATCTGCATTTCTCAATGGCTGACTCTAAGATTTGCAATCCCCTTTCGAGCTGAGCATCAGTAACAACCAGTGGGCACAAAAATCTTATGACATTTGCATAAATTCCCGCACTTTCTATGATCAAGCCATTTAATGCCGCACACTTCACAATATCCGAAACCAATTTGGGATTAGGATTTTTACTCTTTTTATCGGTAACAAATTCAATGCCCATCATACAACCTATACCTCTTATGTCGCCAACCTCTTCATATTGCTCTTGCCACAGGTTAAATTTTTTCTTACATTTTTCAGCAATATCCAAAGCACGTTCACACAAGTTATCCCGCTCAATTATTTCTATAACTTTTAGGGCAGAGGCGCAGGCAAGAGGGTTTCCGCCGAAAGTACCTCCGATAATACTGCTCTTAACACCGTCAAAAATTTGGGCACTGGCTGTAACGGCGCTAAGTGGAATTCCGCCGGCAATAGATTTTGCAGTTGTAATAATGTCTGGAGCATAACCAGCCTCAGCCCAGTAGTTTGAAACAAACATCTTACCCGAACGAGCAAAGCCCGTTTGAACTTCATCGGCAATCATTAGTATACCGTTTTCATCACATAGTTTTCTGATCGCCTTGACCCACTCTAAAGGTGCAGGAATAAAGCCACCCTCTCCCTGCACAGGCTCGATAACAACTGCAGCCACATATTCTGGCGGTGATGCTTCTTCAAATACTTTTTTAAATTTATCCGCATAATAAGCAATTTTCTCTTCTTCCGTATATCCTTGCGGTCCTCTAAAGAGATAGGGGAATTCTGCACGGTATACCCCATCTGGGAATGGACCAATACCGGAGGAATAAGCCTTTTTGGAAGTCATAGCAGAAGCAAGCAGAGTCCTGCCATGAAAAGCGCCCGAAAATACGATAATATTAGGCCGCTTTGTATAAGACTTAGCAATTTTAACGGCATTTTCAACAGCTTCTGCGCCGGAGTTTACAAACATTGTCTTTCTCTTTTCACCTTTGACGGGGATAATGTGGTTCATTTTTTCTGCCAGCTTAATATATCCTTCATGAGTCACTATGTTCATCATAGCATGGAAATATTTATCGGATTGTTCTTTGACAGCCTCAATTAATTCAGGATGACTGTACCCTATATTCAGTACACCTACTCCTCCCACCCAATCAAGAAAAATATTACCATCCACATCTTCCAACATTGCACCTTCTCCTCTGCTGATTACGCAGGGATAAACACAGTTTATGGCATTTGGAACGGCTTTCCCTCTCCTTTCGATGATTGCTTGGGCCTTCGGGCCCGGCAAAGGTGTATTTATTGTTGGCAAAGCATTTCTAAGCATATAAATTATCTCCTTAACTATAAAATTTAAAAATATGAAAAGGAACATTTTCTTTATATGGCTTTCCGGTATATCCGTTTGATATCTTCCAAACTAAAGACAACCGGATGATTGGCGATACCGGCTGCAGAAACTTTCAGGCAATTTTCCGCCATCCAATCCACATCTTCCAGAGTAATTCCTTGCTCGCCCAGGGTCGTTACTAAATCAATTTTAGTAAGTAATTCTCTAATTTTCGGTACACAGTCCTTTTCATCTTTGCCACCTAAAAGTTTGGAAATGATAGCAAATTTCTCAGGTGCACCACTGATTGATTCTTCAAAAATTACTGGGGCAAGGGCTGCTAGCCCCCTGCCATGAACAATATTTTTTAGACCGCTGGCAGGATGTTCCATTCCATGAGGTGCTGTAACTCCTGCTGTATTAATAACCATTCCGCCTAGTGTACTGGCGAAACACAGCTGCTCCCAGCTGTCAAGATCTGACGGATCATCATATACTTTACCCAGGCTATGGGCACTGAGACGGATGCCTTCCAAAGCCTGCATTCTGGTCAACGGCTGCGCTAGAGAGGACAACCATCCTTCCATACTGTGACAAAGGGCATCAAAACCAACGCCAGCCAGGATGGATTTTGGCAGAGTAGTCATAAGCAGCGGATCAATTATGGAACAGGCAGGCACAATGGCCTTACAGCGCAAAGATTTTTTATCCATAGTTTCCGGATTGGTCATTACGGCAAAACCGTTTCCTTCACTTCCCGTACCGCAAGTGGTCGGTATGGCAATCACAGGCAAGGCTTGATCACTGAATTTCCGGCCAAAAACATAGTCATTGATATCACCGTTGTTAACGGTTTGAAAGGCGATACCCTTCGCAGCGTCGATACTGCTGCCTCCACCTACGCCGATGATAACGTCGCAACCCTCCGCAGCTGCCAGTGCTGCCCCTTCGTAGATTGTGGTAGTCAAAGGATTCGGGGTGACCTTGTCAAATAAACAAAAGGAAACCTTGTTCTCTTGCAAAAGTGTTTCAATCTTATGCAAAAGGCCGGAGCGTTTGGTGCTGCTGCCGCCAGTGACGATCAGAGCACGCTTGCCCAGTGCGACCGCCTTTTTGCCTATGGTATCTGATTTTCCGCAGCCGAACACGAAATTAACCGGCAAATGGTATTGAAATTCCAACATAATTGATCCTCCAAAAGTGCGGGGAGAGAAGCTCAGCATCTCTCCCCATGATATTTCTGGTTTTGGTGCAAATCTGCTAAGATGTTCTCTTTCTCACATCGACCAAACCTTCCCTAAGATGATCGCACTTGCCTTAGGGGAGCGTGGATTATTAGAGCGAATCAATCTGCTTATCCGCTTCAGCAACTGCCTGCTCAAAGCGTTCGACAACGATGTCAAAATCCTTGTAAGAAGTGGTCGCTGCAGGCTCAAAGCGGATTACCTTAGAATTGTTGAGAGTTCCGGCTGTCATGACACGTCGTGCGAACATGCCTTTGGCCACGATATAGCCGATCTCTGATTTGGGGAACTCAACCCCAATCATCAAGCCAATACCGCGGATTTCAGTTAGAACGCGCGGATACTTAGCCTGAACCTCCTTTAGCTTTCTTATCAGATATTGACCTTTTTCTTTTGCCTGCTGCGGTATGTCATATTTGAGCATGAAGTTTATCGTGGCAATTGCCGCGGCGCAGGCCAGGGGATTGCCGCCGAAAGTTGGTGAACCAAGTATCCAAGGATTATCCTGGAGTTCCTGAGTCCACAGATGAGGGCGGGCTATAATGCCTGTGATGGGCATGATGCCTCCGCCGAAGGCCTTACCATAGGTCATGATATCAGGGGTTACCCCTTCTTCCTCGCAGCGAAACATAGAACCCGTCCGCCCCATGCCGGTCTGGATTTCATCAAAGATTAAACAGACCCCATATTCGTCACAGATCTGGCGAACCTCCCGAAGATAGCCTTGAGGCGGGAGGATAACACCGGCTTCGCCCTGGATCGGTTCGAGGATAACAGCCGCTACTCCCTCTCCCACAGCTGTGAGGTTTTTGATTGCTTTACGGATATCCGCTGCCACTCCATATTCCACGTGCTGCACCTGCTGCACTATCGGCAGATAGGGAATGCGGTAAGTACCCTTCCCCCCCATTGACAGAGCCCCCATTGATTTACCGTGGAAACCTCCGATGGTGGAGATATACCAGCGGCCGCCCGTGGCAATACGAGCGAGTTTAAGCGCCATCTCAACTGCTTCGGCACCGCCATTAGTGAAAAAGCAGTATTGCAAGTCGCCGGGGGTTATTTCCGCCATGGCTTTGGCAAGATAACCGCGCAGCGGATCAAGCAGTTCTTGGCTGTGCAATGCTTGCCGGTGAAGCTGTGCCTCCACCGCCTCTAAGATTTCCGGATTTCTATGACCGCACATATAAATACCAAACCCGCCTAAGCAATCAATGAATTCCTCACCGTAAACATCGTAGAAATAAGAGTCGTGATCCATCCACTCAACAAAGGCGGCATTCGTAGAAACCGATTTGCGGTATTTAAGCCAGCCGGGATTAACATAGTTGTTATAGTTCTCTATTGCATCTTCGACGATTCTTCCCTTATCTTCTTTACTGAGCTCGTGGCCGGTAATATAACCGAGTGCCCTGTCAAGTTCTTTTAGTGCCTGCTCTTTACTCATTCTAAACTCCTCTTTCCTTGCCTCATAAATTTCTTATCGTTCTTTAAACCAACCGAGGGGAGACGGTTCGAGATTGATGTTAATCTGTTTCACCTCGGTATATTCCTCAAAACCAAAGGTGCCGAGTTCGCGACCCAAACCGCTCTGTTTGTAACCCCCCCATGGAGCTTCGTTATACGTTGGATTGTAAGCGTTGATCCAAGTAATACCTGCCCGCAGCTTTTTAATGACACGGAGTCCTTTAGCGCCATCTTGCGTAAAGACCCCGCCTGCCAGTCCATAAATCGTGTTATTGGCCATGGAGATGGCTTCTTGTTCATCTTTGAATTTTTGGACAACCAACACCGGTCCGAAAATCTCTTCTTGAACAATGCGCATTTCTGGTGAGGTGTCGGTAAAAATCGTAGGTTCTACGAAGTATCCCTTTTCTAAACTGCTATCCAGAATTCGGTTTCCACCGCACACCAGCCTGGCACCTTCTTTTTTCCCCAGTTCTATGTAATCAAGTACCCGGTTTAGGTGCGTTTCACTGATCAAGGGACCCATTTCGACGTCCTCCTCCAGCCCCGGCCCAACCTTGATTTGGTTGGTCCGCTCGACAAGCCTCTCCAGGAATTTGTCATGGATGCTCTCTTCAATTAGGAGCCTGGAGCCTGCGCTGCAAACCTCACCTTGGTTTACAAAGATGGCAAAAAGAGTCCAATCCACAGCTGCCTCCAGATCGGCATCAGCAAAAATGATATTCGGCGATTTACCGCCCAGTTCGAGGGAGATATTCTTAATGTTGCCTGTTGCAGCCATCATAATCGAACGTCCTGTCTTAGTACCGCCTGTAAAGGCGACTTTATCAATATCGAAATTGGCAGCAATCTCGTGCCCTACTGTATCACCGGCACCCAGCACCAGGTTAGCAACCCCCTTGGGATAACCCACTGCGTCAATAAGTTCAAAAAGCCTGATAACTGTTAATGGTGTTAGCTCTGAAGGCTTAAAGACAACTGTGTTGCCTGCCGCGAGGGCCGGTGCTAATTTCCAGGCAGCCATCAACAGCGGATAATTCCAAGGAACGATCTGTCCGCAGACACCGATGGGCTCGCGAACAACCAAAGTCTGCATCGGATCAGCTACATCGAAAGTCTGACCATGGGGCTTGGTGGCAAGACCGGCGTAATACCTAAAGCAAGCCACCGCGTCACTGACATCGCACTGAGCTTCACGCAAGGCTTTGCCATTGTTCTGAGTTTCCAGCTTGGCAAATTCTTCCGTCCGCTTTTCCAGGGCGTCGGCGAGGGCAAACATAAATCTGGCGCGTTCACTTGGAGACGTCGCCATCCAGCCATCTTCATAAAAAGCCCTCTTTGCTGCAGCGACGGCAAGCTTCACATCTTCCGCAGCGCCTTCGGCTACGGTTGCCAGAACACTGGCGTCGGCTGGATTGATAACGTCTCGGGTCTTACCGTCAAGCGCCGGCACCCATTGACCGTCAATATACATTCTTTCGAAACTTTCCATGCATAAGCTCCTCTCTCGAAATTAATTTGCAGTTTATAATTATGTTTCTGGGATCATTAAATCTAGACGACTGCTGCACAACATATCGGGAAAGCATTTTGTCATCCAACCTGACCCTTTTTGGAAGTTTTGGCCTCGAAGGTTCGCATAAACACAAGTATTAAGAGCGTGATCAGGATAATCACAGTGACTAAGGCATTGATATCCGGCGAGACTCCGGTTTTGACCTTGTTGAAAATATAGATGGGCAGTGTCATGCTGTCCACACCGGTGGTAAAAAAGCTGACAATCACATCATCGAGGGATAGCGTAAGTGCCAGCATAGCACCGGCGAGAATTCCTGGGGCAATGATCGGCAGAGTAATGCGTAAAAGAGTACGCAGACGGGTAGCACCCAGGTCCATCGCAGCCTCTTCCACAGACATGTCGTAGCCGGCAATACGTGAACGCACCGTAACAACAACATAAGGCATCGAGAAGGTGACATGGGCAATAATCAGCGTCGTAATACCCAGACTAATATTTAGAATGTGGTAAAAGGCGAGCAAAGAGATGCCCATAACGATCTCGGGGATAACAATGGGGATATAGAGAAAGGAGTCGACAATACTTTTACCCCTAAATTCATAGCGAAACATTCCTATAGCCGCAAGAGTGCCAATAAAAACTGAGATGACGACAGTAGCGGAGGCTACGATCGCTGTGTTTTCCAAGGCCGACATAAGATCTGTGTTCTGCAGCATAACGCCGTACCACTGGAGAGTGAATCCCTGAAAAACGATATTGAGCTTAGAGGAATTAAACGAGAAAAAGACAATGATCGCGATGGGCAGGTAGAGAAAAATATAGATTAGGGTCACAAAGACCGCCGACAGGAGCTTGGTTAACTGTTTGTTGCTTGAATTCATAACCTTACCCCCCCTTAAGTAATATTTTCGAGACTACCGCCGAAGTGCTTGTAGACTCTCATCAAGACGATGGTGAAGACAATCAGGAGAATCGATAGAGCTGCGCCAAAGGGCCAATCTCTCGCCGCAAGAAATTGGTTTCTAATAAGATTGCCAACGAGGACGGAATTGCCGCCTCCTAATAAGTCACTAATGAAGAAGTAACCAAGCGTCGGGATAAAGACTTGGATACAGCCGGCAAAAACACCCGGAACGGTGAGCGGGAGCGTCACCCGCCAAAAGGCTCGCCGCGGCTTGGCACCGAGATCGTTGGCGGCTTCCAGTAAAGAACGATCAAGTTTCTCGATTGAGCTGTAAAGCGGCAATACCATAAACGGAAACAGGGTATAGACCATTCCGACCATCACAGCTCCGTTTGTATAAAGCATCTGGAGTGGCCGAGAAATCAAGTGCGTTGATAGCAGCAGGGTATTAAAGGTACCGTTCGTCCGCAGCAGAATTATCCAGCCATAGGTACGAATGAGTGAGTTAGTCCAAAAGGGCAGCATAATTAGGGAAAGCAGAATACTTTTGTTGCGGTCATCGGCTCTGGCAATGATATAAGCGAAAGGATAGCCTATTACCAGGCAGAGTACCGTGGTTGCCAGAGCAATGACAATGGAAACAAAAAAGATCTTCAGGTAAAGGGGATCATAGATCCGCAGGTAGTTTTGAAAATTGAAATTCGCAACGACTCCCCCATAAGTACCCTTTTTCATAAAGCTGATGACAAGGATATATCCCAGGGGAGCGGCGACGAAAATTAGAAGCCAGAGGATAACCGGACCAACCATCAGGAAAAGGGGAATGCTTCGGGAAAGAGCCCTTCGCTTCTTAAGTGCGACTGTATTCATACACTCACCTCGATTTTCGGGACCTGCTCTATGAGATTATAGAGCGTTTCCTCATGGGTATGGAGAACAACGGTACTGTCCTTTTCCCAATAGACCCAAACGACCTCGCCTGGGGAAATCAGCGGTGTGCCTGCCAGCAGGCTCATTTTAAGTTCCTGACCATTAGGCAGTTCAATGATTGTCTTGATAATCGAACCTACATAGATATGTTCTTTGACAGTGCCCCTGATGTTGAAACCGGGCACAACGGCAGCAGAACATTTGAGCTTTTCAGGGCGCACTGAGATATAGACCATCTCGTCATGGCTGAACCCTGCTGCGCTGACCTCGGCGCTGCCAGTTTCAAAGATAACATTGAGGTTGTCGCCGTCGACACTTCCAACCGAAGCCTCAAAAATATTCGATTCACCAATAAAATCCGCGACGAATTTCGTTGCCGGTTGATTATAGATCTTATCAGGCGGGCCGATCTGCTCCAAAATACCGCTGTTCATGACTGCGATGCGATCGCTCATGGTTAAGGACTCTTCCTGATCGTGTGTTACATAAACAAAGGTAATACCCAGTTGGCGTTGGAGGTGCTTGAGTTCAACTTGCATCTGTTTGCGCAGTTTAAGATCCAACGCACCCAGAGGCTCATCAAGCAACAAAACCTTAGGTCGATTGACAAGTGCTCTGGCAATAGCCACACGCTGTTTCTGTCCGCCAGACAACTGGGAAGGCATCCGCTTCTCGTAGCCATCCATCTGCACTAAGGAAAGCATCTCGCCAACCCGCTGTCGGATTTCCTCTTTCTTGACTTTTTTCTCAGTTAGCCCAAAAGCAATATTGTCATAGATGTTCATATGAGGGAACAAGGCATAATTCTGGAACACAGTGTTGACATTACGCTGGTAGGGTGCCTTGTTCCCAACATCTTCACCTTCGATGATCACAGCGCCTGAGGTCACGGCTTCAAATCCGGCAATCATTCGCAAGGTTGTCGTCTTGCCACAGCCGGAAGGCCCGAGCATCGTTAAAAACTCACCCTCCCGTATCTGAAGGTTTAGGTTTTTGACGACCTTGTTAGCACCATAAAATTTATCCACATTGCGCAGTTCAACCATAACCTTATCAGATACTTGTGCCATGCGGGCACCTCCTTATTGCTTGTGTCGGTTTACAGAGTTTTCTCTCCTCTCTCTCCGGTTCGTATACGCATGACATCGCGGACATCGGAAATGAACACTTTGCCGTCTCCTACGTTACCCGTCGAGATTGTTTCGTGGAGCTCAGTAAGAATCTCCTCAACATCCTCATCTAAAACGACCGTCATCACCTGAACTTTAGGCAGTAAGTTTATCTCGAGGTTAAGTCCTTCAAACTCCTTGATTCTGCCCTTTTGGTGACCACAGCCCATAACGGCTGTGACTGTAAGGCCGATATAGTCGTGCTTAGCAAGGATTTTCTTTACATCGACGAGTTTCTCGGAACGAGTGATTATTTCAAGTTTTACCATCTTGTTTCCACTCCCTTTTCTGGTTTAGCTGTACCCGGTTGATTCATCAACCCTTAAATTCTGTCCAGATTCTATCAAATTGGCTCAACGAGGCCCCTACATCGTTAAGAAGTTCGCTGCTTTTAATCTTGTCGAAGGGAATATTGCTGGCTGGGTTGTCAAGATAACTTTTCGCTAACAATGAATGGGCAGCTTTGTTGGGATTGGTATAGGGGTACTCGGCGGAAATTAATTTACTAACTTTCGGATCAAGGATGTAGTTAATGAACATCTCTGCTTCCTTTTCATGCTTGGTACCTTTAACGATACAGAGGTTATCAATAGTAAGCCCGGAAATTCCCTCTTTAGGCCAAACAATTTTGATATCCGGGTTCGATTTGATGGCCAGAGCAGCTTCGCCATTGTAGATGAGGCCAATAGAGCATTCTCCTGAAATCAAAGAGGTTTTAGGGCTGTCACTGTCAAATACCTTAATATTTGGTCTGAGCTTCTTTAACCAACGTTCAGCTTCTTGAAGATCATTTTCGTTGGTATCGTTGAGCGAGTGGCCTGTTGCGAGCAAGGCGGCTCCGATAATGGGCCGCTCATCGTCAACAACGACGATCTGGTTTTTGAACGAGGGATCAAGCAAATCGTTATAGCTGGTGATGGTCTTCGTCACCTTTTTAGTGTTAACCGCCAGAACAACCGGACTGGAAAGGTACGGAACTGTGTATTTATTTCCCGGGTCGTAATCACGGTTGAGAAAGCTGTCATCTATGTTTTGGAAATTCGGGATATTATCTTTGTTAATCGGCTGAATAAGATTTTGGGCTATCATGCCTTTAACAGCGTAATTACTGGGTACGACGACATCATACTGTGAGAGTCCGCCCGCTTGTAATTTAGCGATCATTTCCTCGTTAGAAGAGAAGTTGCTCATCTTGACTGTGATGCCATACTTCTTTTTGAAGGAATCGAGCACTGACTGCGGGGTATACTCAGTCCATTGAAAAAAATTAAGTTCTTTAGTATCGCTGCCGTCACTCGTAGTTTTACTGGAACCGCAGCCGCCGAGAGATACCACTCCAAACGTCAAGAGCACCACCATAACCAAGGATAAGATACGTTTCATGAAAATTCCTCCTTACTTTAATTTAAAATAATAGTTGTGTTAGTTATCTCTTTATAAAAACTTAACAATAAAAACGGTTGTTAAGCCAACACCTATGTCAGGATAAAGAAAACTTAGCTGGCGCTAAGCCTCTGGCGAAAGCGGCAGGTTAGTTGCACTTATGCTAGAGGAAAGTATTTAACCGAAGGTTATACTTTCTGATAGTACAAGAAAAGAGGGTTGTCTCGCCTATAGCGAAACAACCCCATTGTTGTTTGTTGCATGATTTTTTGAGATCCTATTATTTCAAATTGAATCTCTTCCTTATAATTTCTACGAGCACATCACAGGTTCCCTCGACTCCCAGCAGACTGGAATCCAGCATTACATGCTTGAAGTCTTTATCTGACATAGAGTAGCCACAGTAGTGTTTGTGATATGCGTCCCTAGCTTTGTCTACAGCAGCAATCATTTTCTTTGCCTCGGCGGGTTGCATATCGAGCATCTCCACACAATTACAAAGTCTTGCGGTATACGGTGCATAGATAAATACATTAATAATCTCCGTACAATCTTTGAGAATATAATCTGAACACCGACCGACAATAATACACGGCCCTTTTTCCGCAAAATCCGTAATAATTTTTCGCTGAACAGCAAATATTTGATCCTGAATTTCGTTAGTCCCCATACCCAACGGGTAACTCATGTTGAAAAATGCAGAGTTTGCACTTTCTTCTTCATCACTTATGGTTGAAACCGGAAGATTCAGCTTCTTTGAAGTAAATTCCACGATCTCTCTGTCGTAATATTCGATGCCCAACGTTTCACTGACTTTGCGGGCAATTGGCCGACCTAGACTGCCAAACTGCCGTGCTATAGTAACCACAAATTTTTGTCCCGTAGTTAATCATCCCTTTGGAGAAATCTTGTTGTGTTTATGTTAGTATTTTAGCACAAATAAATTAAAATCCAATGGCTCCACGCTACAAATATTTCGTCTTCTTTTGTATTCCCAGTACAATTCATTAGCCCTTTGGGTAATCATCCAGCAACAATGCCTCCCCCAGATAAGAGTATCAAGCATTTTCCCAAAGGCCTTGGACAACTTCAGTTAGAATTCAGCTTATTATTTCATCCAATCGGAAACTCCCACTTCTTAAGTGGGAGTGGGGCCCCCGTACTCTGCTTTAGCGAAAGCGAGTTCGCTCTTTAATTAGTAATATTAGTATGATATACTCTAAAAAATCTGCCAAGGAGGTAAACCCTATGCGGACACAAGTAAAAACGTTATATGAGTCTGCAAGAACAAAATACATGCTGACCATCCTTGGTGGGCAAAACGGATTGAACAATGCTACTTCCTGGGTATATGTCACCGAAGATATTCAAACCGTTTCATTTTTAAAGGGTGGAGAGCTGGTTATTACCACAGGGCTTTTTACGCAAAACAACATTAATCTGTATCACTTCATCCGTACGATCGCTTTGCACAATTGCAGCGGCATCGTGCTTAATGTAGGCAAGTATATTAGTAAGGAAGATATTACTCCAGAAATTATCGAGTTTTGCAATATCAACGGATTTCCGCTCTTCACTATGCCTTGGGAGATACATTTAGTGGACATTTTACAGGATTTCTGCAAACTCCTTCTCTATGACAACAATTGGGAAAATCAACTCAGTGCAACCTTTCAGAACGCCATTAATCAGATGCCGGTACAAGACAATACTCTCCGCACTCTAAATCAGTTTGGGTTCGAAACTACAGGAGATTACAGGGTTCTCGTAATCCGTAATTTAGCAGATACAACCATAATTACCTCACCACTAAACAGCTACAGTCTGAAATATCACCTGTTCCAATATGACAATATGCACATTCTTGTCTATAATACGACGCAGAAACAGCTTTCCTTGGAAAGGGTTATTACACTGATTTGTTATTGTGACA